>CAYSWZ010000114.1:0-14212 GCA_964434945.1 uncultured bacterium
TCGGCTGCCTCGCCCTGCTCCCGCCGCGCGCGCACGCGTCCAACTGCGCCGGGACCTCCACCGGGCTCGTGCCCATCACCGATCTGGGCGCCGGCTTCTACCAGGGCGTGCAGGGTGGACTCTATCCCGGCGGCGCGAACCAGCGACCGGCCGCGCACGAGGCCGCGGGCATCGCCATCGCCAACGCCATCGCGCCGCTCGACACGCTCGGCGTGCCCGATCCGGCGAACGGTCGCGTCGTGTTCGTGTCCATCGGCTTCAGCAATTGCACGCAGGAGTTCAGCGCGTTCGTCCCCGAGTCGGACGCCGACCCGGTCCGCAGGCCCGACGTGCGCGCGATCGACTGCGCCGAGGGCGGCCAGACCGCGGACATCCTCGCGCAGCCCACGGCCGCCTACTGGGACACCGTCCTCGCCCGGCTGCGCGGGCACGGTTCCTCGCCACGCCAGGTGCAGGTGGTGTGGCTCAAGGACGCGAACGCGAACCCGACCGCCGGCTTCGACGCCTATCGCGACTCCGTCGCCGAGCAGTTCTTCCGCATCGTGCAGATCCTGAAGCAGAAGCTGCCGAACCTGAAGCTGTGCTACTTCACGAGCCGGATCTACGCCGGCTACGCAAGCACCACGCTCAACCCCGAGCCGTACGCCTACCAGAACGCGTTCTCCGTGAAGCAGGTGATCGCGCGCCAGCTGTCGGGCGATCCGGCGCTCAACTTCGACGCGGCGCAGGGGCCGGTGGTCGCGCCGTGGCTGTCGTGGGGTCCGTACCTGTGGGCCGACGGGCTGAATCCTCGCAGCGACGGACTCACCTGGGCGTGCGGCGAGCTGAACCCGAGCGACGGCACGCACCCCTCCGCGAGCGGCCGGGCCAAGGTCGCCGACAGCCTGCTCGCGTTCGTGCGCCGCGACGTGACCACGGCGCCGTGGTACACGCTGCCCGGGACGCTGGACGCGGGCCCCCAGCGCGCGTGGCGGCTCGAGCTCGCCGTGTCGCCGAACCCGAGCCGCGGAAGCGTCGCGTTCGCGCTGCACGGCCCGCCGGGCGAGCCCTGGCGGCTGGAGGTGGTGGACGCGCTCGGCCGCGTGCTGCACGTCGCGACCGGCGTGGCCTCGGGCCGTCCGCAGCCGCTCACGTGGAACGGGGAGGATCGCCTCGGCCGGCCCGCTCCCGGCGGCTGCTACTGGGCGCGGCTCCGGTCCGGTGGCCGCCGCGTGACGCGCGCGTTCGTGCGGCTCCGGTGAGCGGCACGCCGCGCGCGCGTCACCACAGCGCGAGCCGGATGAAGCGGAGCTCGGCGCGGCCGGCGGAGTCCACCACGGCGCGGTAGCGGTAGCCCCCCGTGCCCTCGACGTATTCGCCGCCGTTCGACTCGAGCGAGTGCCCGGCGAAGCGGCCGGTGATCCACATCAGGTCTTCCCCGCGGACGCGTGGCCGCACCTCGACGCTTTCGCCCGGGGCCAGCGCCGGCACGCGCACCGAGTCGTGCTCGGTGCGCACCCACAGTTCGTCGAGCCGTCGGCCGGAAGCGTTCACCACGCGCACGCGCGGCGCCTCGCCGCGGGCGCAGCCGGCCGCGGCGAGCAGCGCGGGGCCCAGAAGCAGGCACCCCGCGAGCCCTGCGGCCCGCGGGGTGGGGAAACGCAATGGAGGGCGAAACACCTGGCTCACTGTTCGACGAACTTGTAGCCCACCTTGTGCACGGCCACGATGAACGGCTTCTCGAAGCCCTCGCCCAGCTTGCTGCGCAGGTTCGAGACGTGCGTGTCCACGGTGCGGGTGGTCACGCCGAGTTCCTCGTCGACACCCCAGATCTCCTCGAGCAGCTCCTCCCGGCTCACGGTGCGGCCGCGATGCTCGATCAGGTACTTGAGCAGCTCGAACTCCTTGAACGACAGCGCGACCTGCTTGCCGGCCTTGTACACCTCGCGCGGCTCGAAGCGCACCTCGACGTCGCCGAACGTGAAGATGGTCGTGGGGGGCGAACCGGTGTTCATGGGGCCGCGCGCGACCAGGCGCTTGATGCGCGCCATGACCTCCTTCACGCTGAACGGCTTCGTCACGTAGTCGTCGGCGCCGAGATCGAAGCCTTTGAGCACGTCGGCTTCGAAGTTGCGCGCCGTCATGACCAGGACCGGGATGTCCTTGTGCCGCTGGCGGAGCTCCTTCAGGACCGTGAACCCGTCCTTCTCGGGCAACATGATGTCGAGCAGCACCGCGTCCGGCTTCTGCTTCAGCGCCAGGCGCAGGCCTTCCTGCCCGTTCTTCGCGGTGAGGACGTCGTAGCCCTCGTAGCGGAAGTTGTGGGCGAGCCCGTCGAGCACGCCTTCTTCGTCTTCGACGATCAGGATCTTCTTCATGTCCGTCTCCCGGGGCGCCAAGCCCCACACCGCGAGCGGCCCCGCCGCGTCCCCGGCCCCGGGCGGACGGGATCCGCGCCGAACGCCGGACAGGCGGCCAGGGCTAGCCGGTACCGCGGCCCTCGTCCCAGACGGGCAGCAGGATCGTGAACGTACTGCCTTCGCCGGGCTTGCTGGCTACCTCGACCCGGCCATGATGCGCGCGAACCAGCATCTCGACAAGCGACAGCCCCAGGCCCGCCCCTTTCACCGTGTGCACCAGCCCGCTCTCGACCCGGGCGAACTTCTCGAAGATCCGGTCCTGCTCCTCGGGGGCGATCCCGATCCCGCGATCGGAAACCGCCAGCCCGACCATGCCGTCCCGCGTCTCGACCGCCACCCGCACGTCCTTCTTGTCGCGCGAGTACTTGACCGCGTTGTCGAGCAGGTTCAACAGGCAGTGCTGCAGCGCGCGGCCATCCCCGAGCACCTTCGGAACGGCGTCCGGGAGCGACACCTCGTAGTGGAACCCGGCGTCCTCGAGGCGGAGCCGGAAGCTGTCCATGGCGCTGTTCACCACGTCCCGCATGTCGACCGGGGAACGATCGAGCGTGCGCTGGCCGGCCTCGAGCCGAGAGAAGTCGAGAATGTTGTCCACGAGCTGCGCCAGCCGGTCGCTCTCGCGCGTGATCGTGCGCAGGTACTTCTCGCGCTCGGCGTCGGAGCTCACGCGCCCGAGCTCGAGCGTCTCCACGGCGAGCTTGATCACCGTCACCGGCGTCTTGAGTTCGTGCGTCACGTTGGAGACGAAGCTCGTCTTGGCGTTCACCAGTTCGATCTGCCGCAGGATGTAGCGCGCGCCCACGAACGTGGCGCCGAGCATCACGATGGCGAGGAGCCCGATGAACGCCACCTCGATCACCACCAGCCGGTGCGCGAACGCCACCGGCGAGGTGTCGGTGGCCGACACGCGCACCTGGAAACCCTCGAACGGCCCGGTCATGGCTACGGTGCGCTCGGTCTGGCGCGAGCTGGCTTCGCGGACGTGCGCCACCTCGTGGCCGTCCTCGTCGATGACCGTGATCGCGAGGTGGCGGGTGGACTCGAGGCCGCCGTACATGCGCGGGCTCGAGGGGAGACGGTCGATGACGACCGTGCGCAGGTTGCTGGCGAGGAACGCCCGCGGATTGAACCACCAGCCCCCGGCCCCGATCGCGTAGCCGTCGGCGCCGTTGATGAGCATGGCGGCGAACGGGTGATCGCGGTGGCCGGACGGGTCGTCGCCGTAGATGAGCAGCTGGCCGTCCACCGTCACGAGCGAGTAGCCCTCGAGATCCTCGAGCGGCACGAACTGCGGCGCCTCGAACAGCCGGGCCCGCGTCGCGAGCGCGGCGCGGATCTGGTCCACGGTCCCGCCGGTGCGGGAGACCGCCTCGGCGCCGACGAGCGCGCCGCGGACCTGGTCCACGAGTTCGCGCTCGTACGACTCGATGACCTTCTCCGCCAGGTACGCGTTGTAGCGGGCGGACTCCGCCTCGACCTGGTGCGCGACCCGCAGCGTGAGCCAGATGCCGGTGCCGGCCAGCGTCATGGCCGGCAGCGCGACGGCCAGGATCAGGAGCGCCAGCTTCCGCTGGCGCGACCGGGGCAGGAACAGCTGGGGCCGGAGGGGCATTTGTGCCCATGAGCGTATGCCCGGCGCGCGTCGCAGGCCAAGCGAAGGAACCGTCAAACCGGCCTGGTGCGATCGTGTGAGGGGTCCGGGGGGCTCTGTCTCAGGAGGACGCTCGTCGCCGCCCGGATGGGGTCCGGCATCGAGCCGGCTTGCGATGCGCGAAGCCGTGACCGCACCCGAACGGGGGTCCGAGGGCCTCTGGCTCTGGAGGCGTCTGGCGACACACGGGAGCCACGGACGGCGGAGTGTGTCGCCGGCCGAGTGAGGAGCCGCCAGGAGGGCGGCGACGAACGTCCTCCTGAGACAGAGGCCCTCGGACCCCCTCGACGTGCGCAATCGGATCGTTGCGGACACGACAAACGCAAACGGGCCGGTCCGCTTTGTGAGTGGACCGGCCCGAGTGTGAGCGAGTGGCAGTTCTATCGCATCGCGACCGGCTGCCCCGTCATCCCGCGAATCTTCTGGACGAGCCCGCGATCGTCCGACGTGATGAGCGTCAGGCAGCCGCGCTCCACGTTGACCACTTCGCGGTGCAGCTTGCCGCTCGCCATCGCACCGCGCAGTTGCTTGCACTCCTCGCACAGCTTCTTGTCGCTGCTCGCCGAGAGCGCCGCCATCATCTTGTCGTTGCGCTTGGAGATCAGCGACTGGAGCGCCTTGATGTCGGAGTTGGATTCCGCGGTGTAGACGATCATCGCGCCGTTCTTGAGCGAGACGACCTGCGTCTTGGCGCCGAGCGCCCGGACCGCCTGGTCGCAGTCCGCCCAGGCTTCGCAGGCCGAGCATTCGTGCGCCACGCCGCTCATGTGCTCCGAGCAGATCATGCCCGCCGCCGCCATCGTGAGCGACGCGCCCTTGGCGCCCGAGCAGTGGTCCATGCCGGCGGTGGCAGTGCCGTGCATCGGGCAGGAGGCCCCCTTCGCCATGCTCGCGCCCTTCGCGTCGCACTTGCCGCCCGCGGCCATCACCGCCGTGGTGGCGGAGGCGCCGTGCGCCGGGCAGCCGCCATTGTCGTTGCTGGCGGTGACCGCGGTGGTCGTCGTGGTGCCGTGCGCAGCGCAGCAGTCCTTGCTGTTGGCGGCCGTGACCGCCGAGGTCGCCGAGGCGCCGTGCGCCGCACAGGCGTCCTTCGTGTTGCTGGCCGTGACCGTGGCGTTCTTCTCGCAGGCGGCGCGCATCGCGGCCGTGCACTGCGCGCTCATCGTGGAGGGGCATTGCGCCGTCGCGGGACAGACGGTCGTGGCGCCCTTGCGGTCCTTCGTGGCGCTGGCGGAGGTTGCGGAAGCGGCGGACTTGGCGGTGTCGCACGCGAGCACCGCCGAGGCGGTACACGTGCAGGCGAGAAGCGCGATCGTGAGCAGTCGCAGCGACTTCATGAAGCAACCTCCCGGAAGGTGATGACGCCGGGGAACCGGCCCGAATGAGCTGGTCCCGCACGGATACTGGAATCATCGGCCGGCCACGGGAAAGCGTGTCACCGGCCATTGTCGCCGGTGTCAGGCATGTGCAAAAAGGCCGCGCCTGGAGCGCCGGGAGCGTACCACCGTCGTGCCGGCGAGTGCATTGCGAAACGCGGGCCGGGCAGGAAGCACGGCAGTCGGGCGTTGACGTTCGCGCGCGCCACTCTCTAGTGTGCGCAGTCCTCTCCATGGTCAAACGTCGATCCGCCGCCCACCAGAATCGCACGCCGGTCCTGCTCGGCGCGCTCGCGGCCGTCGCCCTGCTGCTGTTCCTGGCGGGCGAGTTGTTCGCGTGGGTCGCCTCCGACTCCGGTCGCCTGGCGGTGTGGCGCTACCTGGGCCTCGGCGATCGGGCGCAGGCCGTGCGCATCGTCGGCGGCCGCATCGAACAGGGCCTGAAGCGCGCGGGGATCGCGCGGGAGTCGATCGTCTCCCGTCCCGAGGGCGGGCCCGGGCCGGCGCTCCACTGGCAGGTCACGCTGCCACGGGACGGCGCGCCGCTGCTCGTGAACCACCTCGTGACGCGCGCCGTGGAAGAGGGCGGCGCCGTGGTGCTGTCGGGCCGCGAGCACATCCGGGATGACGGCGCGGAGGTGGTGTCGCTGGTCGTGGGCGTGCCGGGCCGTGCGACGCACGCGCTCGACATCGTTCGGCCGGGCCGCCCCGTGCAACCGGAGGCGCGCGCCAATGCACGCGTCGCGGTGCTGCTGTACGCCGCGGCCGAGGACGAGTCGCTGCTCGTCGCGGCGTGCGCACGCCACGAGACGTTCGCGGTGGGCGCCGCCGCCACCGGCGGGCCCAGGAGTCCGACGCTGCGCGCGGCCCGCAAGTACGGCCGCGAGGTGGTGCTGTTCATGCCGATGGAGCCCGAGAACTACCCGCGCGTGAATCCCGGGCCGGCCACGCTGCTCGTGAGCATGCCCGCGGGCAAGATCGAGCAGGCCCTGCGCCACGAGATCGAGGTGGCCCGGCCCGTGGTGGCGGTGGCGAACCTGATGGGTTCGTTCGCGACCCAGGACGAACCGTTCATGACCGCGGTCTATCACGAGCTCCGCCGCGAGAACCTGCCGTTCCTGCACGTGGCGGGCGTGCCGCGGGCGGTGTGCCGGCCGCTCGCCGCGCGCGTCGGCGCGGCTTACGACGAGCCGGACGCGACGTTCGACGCCGAGGCGCGCCACGCCGACCTGAAGCTGCTCGACCACGACTGGAGCGCGGCGCTGGATGCCGCCCGGAAGCGCGGGACCGCGCTGGTGCTGCTGCGCGTCACGCCGACCACGATGCCGTGGCTGGATCGGGCGTTCGATCCGAAGCGACTCGAGAACCTCGAGCTGGCGCCGCTGTCCACCGTGATCCGGAGACCGACCGCCTCGCCGTAGGCTGTTCGTGAACTCCGGGCCCGCGCCGTGCCGTTGGCGTCGCTCGGGGCGACCCGCGTATGCTCCCCTCGCATGTCCGACGGACAGGATGCCCTGGCCGCGCTGCTGCACGGCAGCGCCAGGACGTGGCGGCTCTCGGATGGTCGCGGTGCGCTGTCACGAGGCACCGCGTCGGGTGCGGCCACGCGGCGAGGGCATGCGCTGCTCGCGGCCCCCCAGGTCGGCCCGCGAGCCGAGCTGCCGGCGGTCTCGCTCCTGCGCTTCGACGACCGCGTCACCCCGGACGACGGACCCGCGTTTGAACTCACACCCGCGTTCGTGCTCGCGAACCGCGGCGAGGGGACGCCGCAGCTCGCCGTGCGCGCCGGACTGCCGCCCACACTCGAGGCGTTCCGCGAGCAGCCGTGGCCGCGCTGGAGGTTCCGCTGTGACGGCTGGCTGATCGAGCGCGAGTACCGGTTGATCGAGGGCCATGCCGCGCTCCTCGCCAGCTGGCGGCTGCTCGCGGGCAGTCCGGTCCGGCTGCACGTGGCGCCGCTCCTCGTCGCGCGCTCGCTCGCGGGCCTCCAGTCCGAGACTCCCGAGTTCCGCGGCGCGGTCACCGGCATTCCCGGCCGGGTGCGCTGCGTCACCGTGGAGGGGTACGCGCCGCTCACGCTGTGGCACGGCGGGGCGTTCATGCCGGCGCGAGCGTGGCAGCGCGGGCTCGCGTACCCCTACGACGGGAACGGGACGCCCGACGTCTCGGAGGATCCCGAGGCCGGCGCCGCGACCCCGGGCGAGGACGCCTTCCTGCCCGGTTGGATCCAGTGCGCGCTCACCGCGCCCGGCGCCACGCTGCACGTGGTGGCGTCGCCCGAGGAACACCTGTTCCGCGCGCTCGCGACCGAGTCGCGACTCGGCGTGCCTCCCGCGCGCACGCTCGCCGACTGTCTCGCAGTGCTCGATCTCGCAGAGGGGGAGCGTCGCGACGCGTGGTACACGAGCGCGCTCGAAGGCGCGGCGTGCACCGCGCGCCTGGCCGCCGTCGCACACGCCGGAAAGCCGGCGGCGGACGCGCCCACCGAGGACGCACGCAGAGGCAGCGCGAGCAAGGCGAGCGCTTCCAAATCCGCGAGCGCTTCCGAAACCGCCGGCGCTGCTCCTGCGGCCGGCGTGCCCGAACCCGCAAGCGAGGTTTCGCGCCCCGAGTTCGTGGCTTCGCTCGCCGCGCGGCTCCACGATGCGCTCCACGAGCGCGCCGACCGCACCGCGGTCCTCACCGATCCCGCGCTCGCCGAGGAATGTGGCCCCGAGGCCTTGCGCGTCGCGGCCGGGCTCGTGACGCTGCGCGCGTTCGGATCGGCGCGTGACATCGCGCGCGGCTACCTCGCCTACCTGGACGAGGGCCTCGCGCCGGAGCGCTTCGACGCCCAGGGGCTCCCCCACTACGGGAGCCCCGAGGCGTCGCTGTGGCTCGTCCACGTCCTCGACCTGCTCGCACGCCGCGACGCCGAGTCCGAGGCGACGCGCGCGTTCCTCGCCGATGGCGCTTATCGCTCGCTCGAGGGCGTGCTGCAGCACCTGCGCGCCGGCTCGCGGCACGGTGTCCATTGCGACCGGGACGGCTTCCTGTGGGCCGGCGAGGGCGACGCCGCGCGCTCCCGCGCCGACCTGAACGCTCTCTGGTACCACGCCCTGGTCGCCATGTCGCAGCTCGCGAAGCGCGCAAAGCGCCGCGAGAACGCCGCGTTCTACATGGCGTGGGCGCGCGAGCTGCAGCGCGCCTACGTCGACCGCTTCTGGGACGATGCCGGCGGCTGCCTGTTCGGCGAATACGGCGAAGCGGGCGTGCTCCGCGGCGCGGCCCCGTCGCAGCTCTACGCGATCTCGCTCCCGCCGATGCTGCTGACGCCCGAGCTGAGCGTGCGCCTCGTCGACACGCTGACGCGGGAGCTGTTCACGCCGCGCGGTCTCCGCCCGCGCCCCGGCGACGGAATCCCCGAGCCCGCGTGGCTCGGCCCCTGGGCCTCCGCGATGCTGCGCGCCCACGACCGCGACCCGCGGAGCGGCGCCCGCGTCCGCGCGGCGCTCGCCGCCTACGCCGACCTCGGCGAAGCCGACGCCGCCGAGCTCACCCCCAGAGGCGCCGCCGACCTCCTCAGAGCCTGGATCGAGGAAGTCGATCACAGCGCCGCATCTGCGGAGTCCGTCTCTCAGGCCTGAGCCTCACTCGATCGAAGCATCGGGCCCAGCTTCGTGCAGGCCTGGGGTGCCGGGGGCTCAGTGCTCCGTCGTATCCGGAACCGCAGCAGGAACTGGAGCGGGCGCAGGCGCAGGAACGGGAGCCGGACTGGGCGGAACCAAGGCAGGCGCGGGAGTACGCGGCTGCGCCGGCGGGGTCGCTTTCCGCGAGCCGAAGAAGCTCTTCAGCAGCCCGCGCGCCGCAGAACTGACGGATTCCCGTGCCGCCGTCCCCGTCAGCGGCATCTTCGTCGCGGACGAATCGCCCGCGACGCCGAAGCGATTGAGCAGCGCCTGCCGCGCCGCCTCGCGGGCGTCCGCCTCGAGCTTGGCACGCTGCTCGGCGAGCGCCTCGGATGCCCGGCCCTCGAGGCGCGCGCGCATCGCGTTCGTGTCCCACGAGACGCGCGGCGATCTCGCCGAGCCCGTGACATGGAGATCGAGGAGCATGCGGCCCTGCGCGTCGGACAGCGCGCCCGCCGCGAGCGCCGAGCGGGCGCTCAATGCCTCCACCGCGGCCGGCGGCAGCGTCACGCTCACCGCGTAGTCGAGCGCCCCGTCGAAGCCGATGGCGCCGGCGAGGTGCCACTCGCCGCTCGCGCCGTCCAGGATCACCGGGTCGGTCACGAGCCGGCCGTGCTCGATGCGCATCGGCAGCTCGAGGCGGGAGAAGTCCACCTGCCGGATCTTCGGCACCTTCACGAACTGCGCGACGGCATCCAGCGCCGGGCCGGGGCCGAGCCGGCCATCGGTGAGCGCGGCGAGGCCGACGAGCGTGAGCGTGTGCTTCAAGTCGTCCGGCGTCTGGCCCGCACCCGAGAACTCGAGCTTGCTCGAGAGCGTGCCCGCGAGCAGGTCCTTGACCGGCGTCCACGCCCCGAGCAGCGCGTCCGCCCGCACCTTGTCGACCGTCGCGTGGATCGCCCACGCCGGCCGGCGGGTGTCGCGCAGGTCGAAGCGCGCGTCACCGCTCACCGCTCCGCCGTAGCCCGTGAGCGTGAAGTGCGGGGATTCGAGCGCGGCGGGCGCGAGCTTCACGTCCGCCTGCACGCCGGTGACGTCGAGCTTGCCCTGCTTCAGCCGGTCGATCGCCACCCGGCCGCCGCCGGTGGCGTTGGGCAGGAACGGGGCGCCCGGCGTGGTCGGCAGGAGCTCGGCCAGGTCGAGGTAGGTCGAGCGGAACGCGAACTCCACCTCGGCGGGCGGAACCTTGTCCGGAGCGGCCATCAGCGCGAGCGGGCGCTGCACGGTGGCGTCGATCGAGAACGACGACTGGCCGGCGCGCGCGGTCAGCCGCTGGATGGCCGCGCTCTCGGGCAGGAAGTCGATCCGGCCGTTCACGTTCTCGAGCCTTTTCGGCAGGCCCGCACCCTCGACGCTCACGTTCTCGAGCTGGGCGTGCCCGCCGAGCACCAGCGTGCCGGGGTCCTTCGCCCGGCCGCTGCCGCTCACGTCCACGACCGCGCGGCCGCCGAGCTGCGTGCCGGCCGGCGCGAGCATCGGCGCCACCGCGGCCAGGTCCACGTTGCCGCGCATCGCGAACTCGAGCATCGGGTCGATGAAGTTCCACACCCGCAGTCTCGCGGACACCGGCTGCTCGGCGACGCTCGCCTCGAGGTCGGGCACGAGCAGCGTGTCGGGCCGGAAGTTCGCGGTGAGCGACAGGCCGCTGACCGCGACCGGAGCGCCCGGGTAGTGAAACGCCGCCCCCTTCACCGCGACCACGCCGGTCACGGCCGGCAGCGCGCCGGTCACGGCACCTCCAATAATCCGCAGGTCGAACGACATCTGCCCGTGGCCCGAGAGGCCCTTCAGCGCCCGGGCGTCCGCCGTCGAGGCCCACGACAGGAGCTGTTCGAGGTCGAGGTTCGCGCCGTGCGCCCGGAGGTCGAAGCGGGCGCGCGGACCCACGCTGTCGATCAGTCCCGACAGCGCGAGTTGGGTGTGCCCGAAATCGAGCGCGAGCGTCTCGAGCGCCAGGCGGTTCGACCGGATGTCGTACTTGCCCTGGTGCTTGACGTGCCATTCCAGCCGTGCGAGCGAGGGGTCGAGATCGCTCAGTCGCGCCGCCGTCAAGGGCCCGGATGCGAGCCCCGAGAGGACGGTCTCGCCGCCGGTCGCGACGCGCGTCCCGGCCCGCTCGGTCGCGAGGCTCATGCGTGTGCCGAGCGCGAACGTGGTGCGGCGCGCGCGCGCGAGGTCGTCCACCAGCACGTGCCCGTCGCGCACCCGGAACTCGCGCACGTCGAGCTCCAGCGGCGGGGAGCCCGGCGCGCTGCCGGGGGGCTGGCCCGCGCCGGTGGATGTGGCGCCGACGCCGTCGAAGTTCGTGGTGCCGTCCGCCCGCAGCAGGAGATGCAACGCCGGCCCGTCGAGCAGCAGACGGCGCACCCTCACCCGGTGGGACAGCAACGCCAGCACGTCGAGATCCAGGTCGAGTGAAGCGGTCGAGAATGCGGCCCCGTGATCGAACCCGCCCGGCTCCGCCAGCTCCAGGCGCTGGACCGACACCCGCACCGGCGGCCAGAGCGAAAGCGAGACGCGATCGAAGCGCACCTCGCGCGCGAGGCTTCGCGCGAGCTGCTCGCGGACGAGCTGCGTGGCGCGCGCCGGCGGCAGCAGCACGACGAGCGCGCCCCACGCGAGCGCGAGCAACACCAGCGGCACGGCGACGAACCAAACCCACGACGGCGGGCGACGCGACATGGGAATCGAGTGTTCCTCGAGAGATACGGGACGAGCCTGCCGGGAGTCCGAGAACGATGCCGCGCCGCATGATGCCACAGCCCTCGCGAATGGTGGACGCGTCCCGGGCCCGCGCGTAGAGTCGCGCGCCATGGCGACCCCCGAGAATCCGACCGCGGCGGTGTTCGATGCGATCCGGCGCCACCGGCTGGTGGCGGTGATCCGTGCTGGCGAGCCCGCGGCCGCGCTCGAGGCGGCGCGCGCCGTGATCCGCGGCGGCATCGCGCTCGTCGAGGTCACCTACTCGGTGCCCGACGCGCCGCGGGTCATGCGCCAGCTCGTGGCCGAGGCTCACCCCGGCGTCATCGTCGGCGCGGGCACCGTGCTCACCGCCGCCGAGGCGCACGCGGCGCTCGAGGCGGGCGCGCGGTTCCTGATCGCGCCCAACGTGTCCGCGGCGGTGGCGGGCGTGGCGCGCGAGACGGGCACGTTCTACTGCCCGGGCGCGTATACGACCAACGAGATCCTGCACGCGCTGGACATGGGCGCCCACCTGGTGAAGGTCTACCCGGTCGGCGTCGCGGGGGGCCCGGACTACATCAAGGTCATCCGCGACCCGCTGCCGCGCGTCCCCATGCTGGCGGCGGGCGGCACGCACCTCGACAACATCGCCGCGTTCTATGCCGCGGGCTGCATCGCCTGCGGCATCGGCGGCGCGCTCGCCGACCCGGCACTGGCGGCGTCCGGAAGGTTCTCCGAGATCGAGACCCGCGCCCGCGCGTTCGTCGCGCGCGCCGCGTCGTTCGCGTCCGCCCCAGCGGCACGCGCCTGATGCGTCGGCGGTCCACCCGGTGGTCCTGCCTGCTGCTGGCCTGCGCGTGCAGCCTGCTGGCGGCGGGGCGGGCGCGGGCGAGCTACGAGGAATTCTCAACGCTCAACGTGGCGGTCGAGGAGGAGGACGACGAGAACCTGCTCGACCACGTGCTCACCGAGCCACCCAAGGACTGGTTCGACGAGTGGGAGCTCGCGACCCGCGCGTTCCGGAGCTCGCAGGGTTGCTTCACCTCGGGCCAGTGGTACCTGGACCACGAATTGAAGGTCAAGGTCCCGATGGGCGACACGACCTACTTCGACCTGGGAATCCGCGACGTCTCGGACGACGAGTCGACGTACGGCTGGACGCAGTTCGACCTGCGCTTCCCCGTGGCCGGCACGGGTCTCTGGGGGGTGCGCTTCCGGCCGTCGTTCGACAAGAGCCGCCAGGACCTGGGGATCCTGTGGGATCACGGCACCGCGGTCACGCCGCTCCAGATCCAGGCGGTGATGGGCCTGGAGGACATCTTCAACAAGTTCTGGTCGCTGCGGCAGACGCGCGTCGGCGACGATGCCGAGCCCTACCTCCAGCACCCGTACGAGCCCGCACTGCGCGTCGTGTGGCGCGGGTACGGCCCGCGCTTCGAGACGAACGTCAAGTACCTGACGCCGTCACGGAAGCAGTTCCTGACCATCGACCCCACGCAGCGACGCATCGAGGACCTTTGGGGCTTGAAGAACGACGCCGAGTTGTCGCAGCGCTTCGGCCGGTACGTCGGGGCGCTCGACTACGAGATGGTGCAGGCCTCGAGCTACGCCTACTGGGAGCAGCAACCGGGTGACCACCACGAGTACGCCCGCCGCTGGCGCGGCGAAGGCAGGCTCATGCGCCGGTTCGGCCGGCAGGGCAGCGTGTCGCTCCGCTACTTCTACCAGGAGCGCACGCAGGTGTGGCGGCCCGTTCTCCCCGCCACCCTCGGAGTGATCGACCGCATGCCCATGGTCGAGGGCTCGTTCCGCGCGAAGTGGAACACCGACGTGCGGGTCGGCTTCATGCGCAATCGCATCACGGTATCGGGTTATCCGGGTGGGCTCACGTTCATCGACGGCGGCCTCCGCCTGCTCACGTTCGGCACGCGCGTCGAGACCCGGGCGTTCTTCAGCCTGCAGAAGCAGTTCGGCCGGGTGCGGATCGAGGGCACGGAGGGCATCGAACTCGACCGCGAGCCCTACCCGGTGACGTTCCACCACGACAAGGGCTTCATCCACATCCAGACCACGTTCTGAGATCACGCGGCGCCCCGCGACCGGTGAGCGGCGGGGCGGCGTGCCGGAGCCGTGCCGTTCTCTTTCGGCTCGTCCGGGAATAGACCGGCGCGGGCAGCGTATCCCCCGCATGTCCCAGCGCACGGTCACGCTGTTGCGTCTCAGACTGTCACCCGGTGACAGCGCCGCGCTCGTCAGAGCCCTCACCGCAGCCACGCCGGCGTTGTGCTGCGCGCGCTTGTGGGCGCGCGTGTCACCGTACCGGCGTGGCACGCACCATGCACTATTCCGCTCGCGACCGTGGCGTCGGGAGACGGAACGGTGAGAGGCCGAAGCGCGGGAGACCGCACGGTCGCGCGCGACCCGCGTGACTACCAG
>CAYSWZ010000115.1:0-6926 GCA_964434945.1 uncultured bacterium
CCAGCTGACGTGGTTCGCGAACAGCACGTGGTGCAGATGGTCGAAGTCATCGGCGACCGGCTCGCCCCACGATGCTCCCCGGCTCCGGAGCACGAGCGGCAGGATCGCGAGCGCGGACACCCACGCCCACGCATCGCGCCACAACGGCGGGCGTGGCTCAGCCATGGGGCCGGTGCGCGCGGCGGGTCATTCCGCCGATCGTGGTGCGCCGGCGGCGCGGCGTGCGATGTCCATGCGGCCAGCGTACACGAGCCGACCCCGTCCAACGTCGCGAAGTTCGAGAGGACACCACCCAGGGTGGTGTCCTCTCCTGCTGCCGCTCGCCCCCCGGGGAAGCAGAGCAGTACTACGTGCCGTACATCACCCGTTTCTCGAGCCGCGCGTAGCGCGCGTCGGTCTCGGCCTGGATGTGCCGGACCTGCTCATCGGTCAGGTGCTTGAAACGCCCCTGCCGGCGAACGTAGGGCTCCACGGGCTCGGCCGGGTGCTCCATGCTGAACCGCCAGCACTGACCGTCCTCGACCTCGACGAGCGGGAACACACGGCAGTGCACGGCCATGCGCGCGAGCTCGATGGTCTCCTCGTCCGAGCTTCGCCATCCGGGCGGGCAGGGTGCGAGGATGTGCAGGAAGCGCGTGCCTTTGATCGCCTTCGCCTTGCTCACCTTCGCGATCAAGTCGGCCGGGAATGCCACGGATGCCGTGGCGCCGTAGGGAATGCCGTGGGCGGCGAGGATCGCCAGCATGTCCTTCTTCGGGTGCGACTTCGGCGTGCCGGCGGGCGTGGTGGTGGTCCACGCACCCCACGGTGTCGAGGACGAGCGCTGAATGCCGGTGTTCATGTACGCCTCGTTGTCGTAGCAGACGTACAGGATGTTCTCGTTGCGCTCGGCCGCGCCGGAGAGCGATTGAAGCCCGATGTCGAACGTGCCGCCGTCGCCGGCCCACGCCACCACCGTCGTCTCCGAGTCGCCCGCCATGTCCAACGCCGCGCGGATGCCGGAAGCCGTGGAGGCCGCGGTCTCGAACGCGGTGTGATAGAGCGGCACGCCCAGCGACGATTGCGGGTACGGCCCCGCGACGATGGTCCAGCAGCAGGCGGGGAGCGCCACGATGGTCTTCGATCCGAGCGCCTTCAAGACCAGCCGCATGGCGAGGCTGCCGCCGCAGCCGGGACAGGCGAGGTGGCCCGACGACATCAACTCCTCGCGCGGGATCAGGTCCTTGATCTCGATCTGGCTCATGACTTTACCCCCACCCAAACGTCCTCGCGTTCGAGCCCGGCTTGCGGCTTCGCCGGGGCGCGGGTGCGCGCGATGCTATCGAGGATCGTCGCCGGCGTGACGTCCCGCCCACCGAGACCGACGATGTAGCCATGAATGCGCGGCCGTTCTTCGGCCGGCAGGTCGTAGAGCGCGGCCCGCGTCTCCTCGGCGAAGATGCCGCTGTGCCCGGGCGAGATGTTGCGGTCGAGCACCGCCACGTCCGCCACGCCCGCCAGCGCGCGGCGCAGGTCCGCGGTCGGGAACGGACGGAACAGCTTCACCTTCACGAGGCCCACCCTCTCACCCCGCTCGCGCAGCTCGTTAACGACGTGTCGGGCCGTGGAGGTGATCGTGCCCGAGGTGACCAACACGAGGTCTGCGCCCTTGGTCCGGTAGCACTCGATGGGCCCGTAGCGGCGACCGAAGCGCCTGCCCCAGTCGTCCTCGATGGCCACGAGCACGTCGCGCGCTTCGTCCATCGCCTCCTGCTGGCGCAGCCGCATCTCCATGTACACGGCCGGCGTGGTGAGCGCGCCGAACGCATGTGGCTCGTTCGTGTCGAGCTTGTGACGGGCCCGGCGGGCGGGCAGGAAGGCGTCCACGTCCGCCTGGTCGGGGATATCCACGGGCTCGGACGTGTGCGAGAGGAAGAACGCGTCCAGCACCACCATCACCGGCAAGTCCACGGCCTCGGCGAGCTTGAACGCGATGATGGTGGTGTCGAGCACTTCCTGGTTCGTCTCGCAGTAGAGCTGGATCCAGCCGGTGTCGCGTTGCGAGAGCGAATCGTTCTGGTCGGTCCACACCGTCCAGCCCGGCGCCATGGCGCGGTTCACGTCCACCATGACGATCGGCAGCCGTCCCCCGCCCGCCCAGTGCAGCAGCTCGTGCATGAGGGCGAGACCCTGCGCCGAGGTGGCGGTGAACGCGCGTGCCCCGGTCGCGGCGGCACCGATGCAGGCGGCCATCGCGGAATGCTCCGACTCCACCTTGATGAACCGCGCATTCAGCCCGCCGCTGGCGCACATCTCGGACAACTCCTCCACCACCTGTGTCTGTGGCGTGATGGGATAGGCCGCGATGACCTGCGCACGCGCGAGCTTCACGCCGTGCGAGACCGCGTGGTTTCCGATGATGACCTTCTTCACAGGCCCTCCCGCGTCATGGTCATGGCGCCGCGTGGACACTCGGCGACGCACAGGCCGCAGCCCTTGCAGTACTTGTACGAGAGCGAGAAGCCGTGTCCGTCCGAGTGGCGCTTGATGGCCACGTCGGGGCAATAGATCATGCACAGTTCGCAGTCGTTGCAGACGCCGCAGTTGAAGCAGCGCTTGGCCTCGGCGACGGCCTGGTCGCGCGTGAGCCCGAGATTGGCCTCGCGGAAGTCCGCGCCGCCCTCGCCCGGCGCGCGGTGGCTGTCGGGCGTCGCCGCGACGTGCGTGAAGTACGCCATGTTGAGCTGTTCGAAGCGCACCACCTCGTTGCGTTCGTTGGTGCGCTGCACCGGGTCGTCGCCCCGCCAGCGAGTGACGCTCGCGTTACCGGTGCCGCCATAGCGCAGCGCTCGCGCGTCGAGCGCCGGCAGGGTCTCGCCGGCCTTCGTGCGCAGCCAATGGTCGATGCCGATTGCCGCCCGCTTGCCCGAGCCCAGCGCATGGGCCACGGTGCGCGGTTCCTCGATCAGGTCGCCACCCGCGAAGAAGCCCTCGCGGCTCGTGCGCCCGAATTCGTCGCACTTCACGATGTAGCCGCGTCGGTACAGGTCCGCGGGCAGCGCCTTCGCATCCGGCTCGGGGCCGTCCGCGGTGACCACGAGGTCCGCGGGCACCACGAACGAGCTGCCGGGCAGCGACATCGATCGCCGCGAGCCGTCGCCGGCGAGTTCTCCCCGTTGCATTCGGACGCAGGCCAGCCCCACGAGCCGCGGGTGCGGCTCGTCCACCTCGCTCGAGTCGAACATGGTGCGGATCGCATCCAACGCCCGCTCGTCGTCGGGATGCGGTGTCACCTGCGCGCCTACGACGCGGGTCGAGAACTCGAAGCGCACACCTTCGCGCAGCGCCTCCTCCACCCCTTCGGCGTCCGCGCTCATCTCCTCGCGCGTCCCCGTGAACAGCAGCACGGGCTCCGCGCCCAGGCGGAGCGCCGTACGCGCGCAGTCGATGGCCGTGTCGTTGCCCCCGACCACCGCCACGCGCCGGCCCGCGACCGCATGCAGTCCCGCGCGCGCCTCATGCAGGAAGTCGTCGCCGGGCCGTACGTCCTTCAGGCCCTGCTCCTGCCACTCGAAGGTCTCTCGCGCCCGCGCGCCGGAACCCAGGAACACGGCATCGAACCGCGACAGCTCATTCCAGGGCAGGTCGGCGCCAATGCGCACGCCGCACAGGACGGTCACGCCCTCGCCCCGGATGCGCTCGATCTCGCGCACCAGCACGGCGCGCGGCAAGCGGTACTCGGGGATGCCGTAGCGCAGCCAGCCACCCGGCTCGGGGTCGGCCTCGAACACCGTGACCGCGTAGCCGAGCCGGGCGAGATGGTAGGCGCAAGCGAGGCCCGACGGCCCCGAGCCGACCACGGCCACCTGCTCCGTGCGTGTGCGGGGCAGCGGACTGGTGCGCGGCAGCTGTGGCAGATCTCCGAGCATGCGCTCCACGGCGTGAATGCTGACGGCCTCGTCGAACCGCGCACGGCTGCACGCGCCCTGGCAGGGATGGTCGCAGACGCGGCCGGCGACGCCCGGCATCGGGCTCTCGCGAAGCCACAAGTCGCGCGCCGCCTCGGGCCGGTCCTGGCGCAGCAGGTTCATCACGCCCTCGATGTCGATGCCGACCGGGCACGCGGCGTTGCATGGCGCAATCTTGTCCTCGTAGATGGGCTGGATGTACTTCCACGAGCCGGTGCGGTTGGCCAGCGTGGAGGTGTTGCTGACGGCGATGGTCGGAACGCCGTGCTCCAGGTCGCTCGTGGCGCGGCCCTCAGGCATGGTGCACCTCCGCGAAGGGAACCTTGACCACGGCGCGCGACGCCTCGCGCGCCGCCTCGATGTTGAGATCGGCCTTGCCGGGGATGGCTTCCGCGATGGCCTCACAGATCGCACCGAGGCCCACGAGCCCCGAGTCGACGGCGAACGCGCCGAGGATGGCGGTGTTCACGATGGGCTGCGTCCGGGAACCGAGTCCGTACTTGCGCGCGACCGCCGAGGCATCCACGAGCGAGACCCGGAACTGTCTGGCGAGCGCGGCATAGGCCTCCGGGCCGCGGTCCGAGTTGATGAGGATCGTGCCCCCGGGCTCGAGCCCCTGGGTGACGTCGATGGCCTTGATGAGCGTGGGGTCGAGGATGATGAGGTCGTGCGGGTTCGTGATCTCGCAGCGCAGCAGGATCGGCCCATCCGAGAAGCGGAGGAACGCCGTCACCGGGGCCCCACGGCGCTCGACACCGAACGCCGGGAACGACTGGACCGAGCGGCCCTCCCGGAACAATGCCGACGCCAGCACCTTCGAGGCGATGACGGCCCCCTGCCCGCCACGCCCATGGATACGCAGTTCACGCACCTCGCGCTTCTCCGGGCGCGGGGGTACGGGTCGCTCAGTCATGGTCGCCTCCGGGTACGCCGAATGCCCACCCCCGGCCCGGTCTCCTTGGCTCGCGGGGGCGGGGCGGGGTCGCTCGCTCGAAAAGCCCGCGAGTATCGGGCATCTTGCGTGCCACCGTCGGCCATTCCACCGGCGAGCCCGCCCAGGCCCACGAACGCCACGGCGCACAAGCGCTTGGCCCAGAGTGGCGGCGCAGGGTGGCTGCGACCCGCGGGTCTGCAGCGGCGGGTCGACGGTCAGTCTGGCAGGCCGCTGCTCACTGCCTCCTGACAACGCGGCAGGAAGGCGGGCAGCCCGCACTGGGCGCGGCGGCCGCGAACGTCCACCACGCGGGGCACGGCCCGCGAAGCGGCGGGAGCCCTCCGGCCGGCTGTGCCGGGCACCAGCGCGTTCGGAGTGGGCCAAGACGTGCAACATGCTTGTTGCCGCTCGCGAGAGCGGGCTGGCAGAATTCATACGGATCGACCCGGCACGCGATCCCGCGCTGGCCGGCACGTTCGTCGCGGGGAGGTCTCACGGATGCGCCGACTGTCGCTGCTCCTGCTCACGCTCGTCCTTCCGTTGGCCGCTCGTGCCGACGTGTTCCCGGTGCCGTACACGGGGCAACTCTCCATCTCCGGGTCGCCCGCCAATGGCCGGCACTTCTTCCAGTTCGCTCTGTACGGCGCACCCGTGGGTGGCAGCGCGCTCTATTCGCAGGCCGAGTCGCTCACGGTCGTGAATGGCGTGTACTCGACGTTTCTCAACACCCCGGACACGGTCTGGGGCGACGCGGTGTGGATCGGGGTGGCCGTGGATGTCGGCGCAGAACTCGTCCCCCGAGTCCCAGTGGGCTCGGTGCCGTACTCGATCATGAGCGCCTGGTCGAAGAACGGGCGGCATGCCGTGAACGCCGACACCGCCGGCGTCGCGCTGAGCCCGAGCGCAGCGGGGCTGACCTGGCGACCGGGACCGACGCCCAAGACGTTGAGCAGCACATCGGTGGCCGCTTTGATCGACTCGATCACGATCGTCTGTCCGGGACCGGGCGCGGTCATGGTGATCGCTTCAGGGACGGTGTACCCCAACACCAGCACCTCGGGAGTGCGCTTGTCGTTCTCGCCCGCGGGAGTGCTCTATTGGGACGTTGTCGGGACCGTTCCTCAGTCGATTCCGTACTGCTGCGTCCAGTCCTTCCCGGTCTACTCGGCCGGGCCCATGCACTTCGACCTCATGGGCCTGAGTTCCACGACATCGTATCCGACTCTCCTGCGACAATCGATCAATGCGCTGTACGTGCCGAAGCTCTACTAGGCGGGACGCACTCATGCCATGCGGCCTTGTGCTCATCCTGATGGTCGTCGCCACACCCGCCGTGGCCCAGGTCGTACAGACGAAGTCGGTTCTCGCGCCGTACACGGTTGCGATCTCCGGGAACACGATCAATGCAGGGATGGTCGGTGACGTGATCGCGGGTGCGAGCGGCGATGGAATCAACTCCGTGATCCATGGGTTCATCAGCGGGACCGCGGGCGCGCTCGCCGGCGTTCCGCCGATCGTACGCCCGGTCACGACCGGCCTCGCCCCGCCCTGCCCGTCGCCGGCAAACGCCGGCACCACACTGCGATTCGTGCTCTCCGACCGGCAACCCGCGGTGGAACTCTCCATCTTCGACCTCTCGGGTCGCCGCGTCGCCTCGCTGGTGCGGGGCGCGTTGCCCGCCGGCCAGCACACCCAGGAGTGGAACCTGCGCACGGACCAAGGTGAGCGAGTGCGCGCGGGACTCTACTTCGCACGCCTGGATGCGGGCCCGTTCCACCAGACCTGTCGGCTGGTGGTGTTGAGGTAGCCCGCGGCTGCTATTGTCGAGTCGCAGCCCCACGATGCGGCCATTCCGTCCTTCGGGAGTCCACATTGCGATCGGCGCGGCCCCTCTACGTCCTGTCCGTACTCATCGTCCCGCTTGTACTCGGCGCGACCGCGCCCAAGCCGCGGCGGGTCCTGCCCGGCGACCTGCCCCTCGCGAGCGCCGCGCCCGACAGCTTCTTGGCCGAGTTCAACACGACGAAGGGGAGCTTCACCATGAA
>CAYSWZ010000116.1:0-7877 GCA_964434945.1 uncultured bacterium
CTGCCGACGACGATCGGCGTGGTGGAGCTGGAGAAGCTGATCGCCTACCAGAAGTCGGTGACGTGGAGCTTCGTCGAGCAGGCCAAGTCGCGCCTCGGGCCGAGCCCGGGCGCGGAGGCGGTGTTCCACTTCTGCCTGCCCCTGGGGGATCGCGACACGCGGATCGAGATCCGTCGCGGAGGCTCGCGGCGATTCCTCTTCCACTCCGACTCGATGGACCTGCGCTTTCACTCGACCAAGCTGTTCGGTCCCGAGCAGGTCCTCGATCACGACCCGGTTGGACCGGTCGCGGGCGTGGTGGGGATGGTGGTGGGGTTCGGCTCGAACTTCCTGAACGTGATCCGTGCCGACAACCGCCTGCTGCTCCACAACGGCTATCACCGCGCCTGCGCCCTGCTGGATCTCGGCATCACGCACGCGCCGGCGATCATCCAGACCGTCACGCGGGTCGACGAGCTCGGGCTCACGGCCCGGCGGGTGGTGACGGAGGATCCCGATTTCTACTTCAAGTCGGCGCGCCCGCCACTCCTCAAGGACTTCTTCGATCCCTCGATCCGGCGCGTGATCCGGACTCCGAAGCTCCGGAAGGTGATCGAACTGACGTACGAGGTGCGCGATTACACGATCCCCGAATAGCCGCGCCCGGCACCGCGAGGCGATCGCGCCCGGCAACCCGGGCGCCGTGGCCACGGCGCCGACCCCAGCGCGGGTGAACGGACCGCTGTTCCGCGAGGAAGTGCTGGCGGAGCGGCAGAAGCAATGGCTCGGCACGGTCCTGCTCGCGCCGCGCCTGTCCTACCGCGTGTTCGCCGCGTTCGCCGCGATCACCACGCTCGCGCTGGTCGCACTGCTGCTCAAGGGAAGCTATACGCGGAAGGCACGAATCGCCGGCTGGCTCGTGCCGCAGCAGGGGCTGGTGCAGGTGTTCGCGCCGCAGGCGGCGGTCGTCACGCAGATCTCCGCGGTCGAAGGCGCCAGGGTCCACGCCGGCGATCCGCTCATCGTGCTCTCCAGCGAACTCCGGAGCACGGCGCGCGGCGCCACCCAGTCGGAGATCGCGAACCGCCTCGAGAGCCGCAGGACGAGCCTCCTCCAGGCCCGCGAGGAGACCGCGCGCCTCGGCGCGCAGCGTTCGCGCTCGCTGGCGGACCGGGTGGCGACGCTCGCGTCCGAGCTGGCGCAGCTCGACAGCTCGATCACGCTGCAGCGGGAGCGCGTCGACCTCGCCCGGAAGTCGGAGGGGCGAGAGCGCGAGATCCACGCGCGCGGCCTGAGCTCCGACCAGGAGCTCCAGACCTCCTCCGAGGCCCGGCTCGAGCAGGAATCGAGGCTGCGCGACCTGATCCGCAGCCGGATCGCCGCCCAAGGCGAACGCCTCACCGTCCAGGGACAGCTCGAGGACATGCCGATCACGTCGCAGACCGACGTCGCCAACCTGGACCGGGACATCGCCCAGGTGGAACAGGACCTGGCGGAGGTCGAATCGCGGCGGGAGATCGTGCTCACCGCACCCGAAGCCGGCACGATCACCGCGGTGCAGGTCGAGCGGGGTGGGCGTGCGGTCCCGAACGTTCCGCTCATGAGTCTGGTGCCGGCGGGCTCGCTGCTCGAGGCGCATCTCTTCAGCCCCAGCCGGTCGGTCGGGTTCCTGCGTCCCGGCCAGCGTGTCCTCCTGCGCTACGAGGCGTACCCCTACCAGAAGTTCGGTCACTACGACGGCGTGATCGCCGGCATCTCCCGTTCGGCGGTGAACCCCGGCGAGCTGCCGGCGCAACTGGCGGGCCTCACGCGCCTGATCGACTCCTCGGAGCCGGTCTATCGCGTCCGCGTGCGCCTCGCGCGGCAGGCGGTGACCGTGTACGGACGGCCTGTGCCGCTGCAGCCGGGCCTGCAGCTGGACGCGGACGTGCTCATCGAACGGCGCCGGCTGATCGAGTGGGTGCTCGACCCGCTGTTCACCCTCACCGGAAGGTAGCCGCCGTGGACCTGCCGAAAGCCCTTCGTCTCGGCTGGGGTCGCCACCTGCCACTCGTGCTGCAATCCGAGGCGGCGGAGTGCGCGCTCGCCTGCCTCTCGATGATCGCCGAGTACCACGACCGTCCGTCGGACCTGGTCGGGATGCGGCGGCGCTTCGGCATGTCGCTGATGGGCGCCTCGCTCAAGGACGTGGTGCACATCGCCGATCGCCTCGGCCTCGCCTCGCGCCCGCTGAGACTGGAGCTCCACGAGCTGCGGGGCCTGCGCACGCCCTGTGTGCTGCACTGGGATCTCAACCATTTCGTGGTGCTCAAGCGGATCGGCCACAACCGGCTCGTCCTCCACGACCCGGCGGTCGGCGTGCGGAAGCTGTCCTACGCCGAGGTCTCGCAGCACTTCACCGGCATCGCGCTCGAGTTGACCCCGGTCCACGGTCTCGAGCCGGCTCCTCCGCCGCCACGCCTGCGCGTCGGCGCCCTGCTCGGGAACCTGGTCGGGTTGCGCGCCTCCCTCGGGCAGCTGTTCCTGCTGGCGCTGGCCATCGAGGTGTTCGCCATCGCGAGCCCGCTCTTCATGCAGTGGGTCGTCGACAACGCGCTCGTGACCGGCGACCGCGACCTGCTGCTGACGCTCGCGCTCGGGTTCGGCCTGCTGCTCGTGATCCGCACCGCGGTCGCGGCGATGCGCGGTTGGATGCTGATCGCGCTCGGGGCCACGCTGAGAGTCCAGGGACGGGCGAACCTGTTCTCCCACCTGATCCACCTGCCCGCCTCGTACTTCGAGACCCGCTACCTCGGCGACGTGATGTCGCGCTTCGCGTCGCAGGACACGATCCTGCAGGCGATCAGCACCGACGTGGTGGAGGCCGTGCTCGATGGCCTGCTCGCGTGCCTGACGCTCGGGGTCATGCTCGTGTTCGCGCCGTCGCTCGCGATCGTCGTCCTGGCCGGGGCGCTGCTCTACGCCGTCCTCCGCTGGGCGGCGTACATGCCGCTCCGCCAGGCCTCCGCCGAGGCGATCGTCTGGGCCGCCCGGCGGGACGGTCACTTCCTCGAGACGCTCCGGGGCATCAAGACGATCAAGCTCTTCAACGGCCAGGAGGGGCGCCGCAGCCACTGGCTCAACCTGCTCGTCGAGACCACGAACCGCCAGCTGACGACCCAGAAGATGCAATTGCTGTTCAAGATCGCGAACTCGTTCGTGATCGGCGGCCTGGCGATCCTGGTCGTGTGGATCGGAGCGAGCCGCGTGCTGGCGAACACGTTCTCCGTCGGCATGCTGCTCGCGTTCATCGCATACAAGGACCAGTTCCTCGATCGCGTGAGCGATCTCATCAACAAGGGACTCGACCTCCAGATGCTGCGCCTGCACGTGGACCGCCTCGCGGACCTGGCGCTCACGCCCCCCGAGCCGCGCGACCCCGTGGCCAGCCTCGGCCCGCGTCGCATCGGTCCCGCCGCTATCGAGGTGCGCGGCCTGCGCTTCCGCTACAGCGAGAACGACCCGTGGGTGTTGAACGGGGTCGACCTGCGGGTGGAGGCCGGAGAGTCGGTGGCGCTCGTGGGCAGCTCCGGCTGCGGCAAGACGACGCTGCTCAAGCTGCTCGCGAGCCTGCTGCAGCCATCGCAGGGCGAGATCCTGATCGACGGCACGCCGCTTCCGCGCCTGGGGACGGAGCGCTACCGGTCCATGATCGGGGTCGTGATGCAGGACGACCAGCTCTTCGCGGGCTCGATCGCGGACAACATCTGCTTCTTCGCCGAGCAGCCGGACCTGCGGCTGATCGAAGAGTGCGCCCGCAGGGCCGCGATCCACGACGACATCGAATCCATGTCGATGGGTTACGGCACGCTGATCGGCGACATGGGCACGGTGCTCTCCGGAGGTCAGAAGCAAAGGGTGCTCATTGCGCGCGCACTGTATCGCGAACCCGGGATCCTGCTGTTCGACGAGGCCACGAGTCACCTGGACGTCGGACGCGAGCAGGAGGTGAGCACCGCGATCCGCTCGAGCCGCATGACCCGCATCCTCGTCGCCCACCGACCCGAGACGATCCTGTCCGCCGATCGCATCCTCGTCATGAGCCAGGGAAGGATCGTGAACGAACAGGTGGGCTCTGCGGGTCACGATCGCTGGCTCGCCGAGGCGCCGCGGGTGCTGGCGGGGCCGGCCTGCTGAACTCTCGGCGGCCCACCGCGTGCGCACCGCGGATCGGTCCGCGGCCGAGCCGCTCGAGCATTCGCGTGTCGCAGGTGGAATCGCCTGCCCCTGCTTGACACCTCGCCCCACGCTCCCCACCATCGCGCGCCGACCGACCGGGGCCGCCGAGAATGCCCGGGCAGGCACCCGCCCATCGCAGGGAGGCCGCAACGGAACCGTTCTGGATCGCCCTCGTCGTCGGCCTCACCGTGCAGGCCTACAAGGGGTTCGCCTCGTTCTTCCGGACCCGGCGCTGGAACTTCAGCCGGTTCGTCGAGACGGGAGGCATGCCCAGCTCGCACTCGGCATCGGTGGCGGCGCTCTCCGCCGCGATCGGCCTCTGGCATGGGTTCACGAACGGGCTTTTCGCCGTCACGCTCTACTTCAGCCTCATCGTCATGTACGATGCGGCCGGCCTGCGGCGGGCGGCCGGCCGGCAGGCGGTGGTCCTCAACCGGTTGATCGAGACCCAGTTCCAGCATCCCGAGAAGGAGACCCAGAAGCTCATGGAGCTGTTGGGCCACACGCCATACGAGGTATTCGTGGGCGCGATCCTCGGCGTGGGCAGCGCCATCCTCTGGTACCGGGTCCACCACCCATGAGCAAAGCGAAGACGCTCCCATGAGCAAAGCTCAGGCGCTCGCATGAGCCTGCTCGAGAACATCCACTCGCCGGCCGACGTGAAGAAGCTGGACAAGGCCCAGCTCACCCAGCTCGCGGCCGAGATGCGCCACGTGATCATCCAGACGGTGGCGCGAAACGCGGGTCACCTCGCCCCGAACCTGGGCGTGGTCGAGCTCACGCTGGCGATCCACCGGGTGTTCGACTCGCCGACCGACAAGATCATCTGGGACGTGGGGCACCAGTCCTACCCGCACAAGTTGCTCACCGGTCGGTACGAGCAGTTCCACACGCTCCGCCAGCTCGGCGGGATCGCCGGCTACCCGCGGCGCAGCGAGAGCCCGCACGATCCCTTCGGCACGAGTCACGGCAGCACGAGCATCTCCGCCGCGCTGGGATTCGCCGCCGCCCGCGACTTGAAGGGCGAGAAGCACCACGTCGTCGCAGTGATCGGCGACGGCGCGCTCACCGGTGGCATGGCGTTCGAGGGCTTGAACAACGCGGGCGAGCTGGGCAAGCCGCTCATTCTGGTCCTGAACGACAACGAGATGAGCATCTCGCCAAACATCGGCGCGATCCACCGCTACCTGACGAAGCTCACCACCAGCCGCCTGTACCGCGCGTTCGAGCGCGATGTCTGGGAGCTGCTCGGCAAGCTGCCGCGCGGCGGCAAGAAGGCCCAGATCGCGGCACATCGCCTGAAGGAAGGCCTGCAGAACATGGTGGCGCCGGGCGTGCTGTTCGAGGAGTTCGGGATCAAGTACTTCGGGCCGATCGACGGGCACGATCTGCCGCTGCTCGAGGAGACGCTGTCCGACCTGCGCCGCTTCGACACGCCGGTGCTGCTGCACGTGGTGACGCGCAAGGGCCGCGGCTACGGCCCGGCCGAAGGGGATGCGACCACGTTCCACGGCGTGGGCGCGTTCGACCCGGAAACCGGCGCAGCGAGCAAAGGCTCGAAAAAGACCTACACGCACGTGTTCGGCGAGACGGCGTTGCTGATCGGCGAACGCAATCCGAAGGTGGTCGCCATCACTGCCGCGATGACCGACAACACCGGCCTCGCGAAGTTCTCGAAGACGTTCCCCGAGCGCTTCTTCGACGTGGGCATGGCGGAAGAGCACGCAGTGACGTTCTCGGCGGGCTTGGCGTGCGAAGGGCTGACGCCGCTCACCACGATCTACAGCACGTTCCTGCAGCGGGCGTTCGACCAGATCATTCACGACGTGGCGGTCCAGGATCTCAAGATCGTCCTGTGCATCGATCGCGCCGGCCTCGTGGGCGACGACGGCGCGCCGCAGCACGGCGTGTTCGACGTCGGCTACCTGCGCATGATCCCGGGCACCGTGATCATGCAGCCCATGAACGGCGAGGAGCTGCGCGACATGCTGTGGACCGCTGCGAACTGGCCCGGGAAACGGCCGATCGCGGTGCGCTACCCGCGCGCGCCGATTCCCGAGGACAAGCTCCCCGATCGCGAGCCGCGCATGCTCGAGATCGGCAAGGCGGAGCAGCTCCGGGCGGGGGGAGACGTGGCGATCGTGGCGCTGGGGACGATGGTGCTCCCGAGCCTCGCCGCCGCCGAGCTGATGGCGGCGCAGGGCGTCTCGGCGACCGTGGTGAACGCGCGTTTCGCCGCGCCCGTGGACGCGGGCGTGATCGGCGGGCTCGCGCGCTCGACCGGCCGCATCGTGACGGTGGAGGAGAACGTGCTCGCGGGCGGGTTCGGCAGCGCGGTGAGCGAGATGCTCGACGCGAGCGGCATCACGGTGCCGCACCTCCGCCTCGGCGTGCCCAACGAGTTCGTGCTCCACGGCAAGCGCGACGAGCTCCTGAAGCAGGTGGGCCTCGACGCCGAGGGGATCGCGCGCCGAACGCTCGAATTCGTTCGGCAGAGCCGCCACCAGTACACGTGAGCGTCCGCGGCCGCCGCATCGCCATCCTCGGCCACCTGGGCCGGGCGCAGGTGCGGCGCGAAGCCGTGCGGCTCCGCGATTCGCTCGCGCGGAAGGGCGCGGTGGTGCGGCTCGAGCGCGAGCTGGCCGGCGTCGTGGGCGGGAGCGGCGAGTCGCTGGCGGTGCTCGCGCGCTGGTGCCAGGTCATGATCTCGCTCGGCGGCGACGGCACGGTGCTGACGGCGGGTCGCGCGCTGGCGGGGCAGAAGGGCGTGCTGCTCGCCGTGAACATGGGCGGGCTCGGATTCCTCGCCGCGGCCGAGGCGCACGAGCTGGACGCCGCCGTGGCCGCCGCGCTCGGCGGCAACTGGCGCACCGCAACACGCACCGGCGTCGAAACCAGCATCCGGCGCGGGGGCAAGGGACAGCCGAAGCACATGGGCTTCGCGCTCAACGACGCGGTCATCCGGAGCGCGTTGAGCTACTCGGCGATGCACATGCGGGTGGCCGCGCTGGGCCAGGACCTGGGGCACCTGGTCGCCGACGGGCTCATCGCCGCCAGCTCGAGCGGTTCGACCGCGTACTCGCTCTCCGCCGGCGGGCCGCTCGTGGCGCCGAACCTCGACTCGCTCGTCGTGACTCCCGCCTGCGCGCACGCGCTCGGCAGCCGGTCGCTGGTGCTCGCGCCTGGCTCGCTCGTGTCCGTCCGCGTCCTGAGCCCCGGCGCGGGGCTGCTCGTGATGGACGGCCAGGAGACAGAAGACTTGAAGAAAGATGATCAAATAGAACTCCAGCTCGCCCGCGCCCGCGTGCGCGTGTTCGAGAACCCCGAGCGGCCGTTCCTCCGAACGCTGCAGGCCAAGCTCGGCTGGCAGGGGACGGAGAGACGGAGTTTGTAAGGCTGTTTGCCGGGATTTCACTTGACGCGCTCTCGAGCTCCAGCCTGTCGCTGCCCGCCGCCCGCCCGCGAACAGTGCGCCATTGCGCGCAGTGTGGCCGCTGATGACGCTCGCGCGTCTCTCTGCAAGTGATCTCGTGGTGACCCTCGCGATGCGCGCACTGCGCATGCACGGAAGCCGGGAAGGTTCGTGGTATGAATGACACTGCCCCCGCGATGTGCACTCGCCACCGCGGAGTCCCGTCATGAGGAGTTATTCGTTCGTTCATCTGGCCGACCAGAGCGTG
>CAYSWZ010000117.1:0-5964 GCA_964434945.1 uncultured bacterium
GTGCAGCCAGTCGCGCGTGTTCTTCCCGTTGCCGTACACGGGCAGCGGCTGGTCGTCGATGGCATTGGTGACGAACAGCGGCACGAGCTTCTCCGGGTACTGGCGCGGGCCGTAGTTGTTCGAACAGCGCGTCACCACCACAGGCAACCCGTACGTGCACGCGTAGGCGTACGCGAGCCGGTCGCCGCCGGCCTTGCTGGCGGCGTAGGGCGAACGCGGATTCAAGGGCCAGTCTTCGGTGGAATGCCCGGTGAGCACCTCTCCGTACACTTCGTCCGTGCTCACCTGAACAAAGCGTTGCACGCCCTGGCGGCGCGCCTCTTCGCACAGCACGAACACGCCGAAGACATCGGTCTGGATGAACTCCCCGGGCGTCTCGATGGAACGATCCACGTGCGATTCGGCGGCGAAGTTGAGCACGTGCGAGCAGCCCTGCATGGCGGTGGCCACCACCCGGGCGTCACGGATGTCCCCGTGCACGAACGTGAGCCGGCCGGCCGGGATGCCGTCGAGGTTCTCGCGGCGGCCGGCGTAGGTCAGCGCGTCGAGCACCACCACGTGGGCCGCGGGCTCGCGCGCCAGCAGCCGGTGGACAAAGTTGGACCCGATGAAGCCCGCGCCGCCGGTGACCAGCACCCGCGCGCGCGACAGGCCCTGCCGTTCAGCCAACCTTGCGGCTCCAGTCGTACGGAATCGACGGATCGTGCGCCGGCACGCGATGTTCGTCCGGGTCCTTGTAGTCGTAGTGGTAGGTGGGCACGTTCACGAGGTAGGCCGGCTCGACGCCGATCCCCTTCATGCCGTGCAGCACGAGCGGCGGGATCACGAGCAGCGTTGGGTTCTTGTCGCCGAGGAAGAACTCGTTCACCTCGCCCCGGGTCGCACTGTCCTCGCGCGAGTCGTACAGCACCACCTTGGACATCCCCTTCACCACCACGAAATGGTCGGTCTGCTTCTTGTGGTAGTGCCAGCCCTTCACCACCTCGGGGTAGACCACCGTCAGGTAGACCTGGCCGAAACGCTGGAAGAACGGATCGTCGTCGCGCAGCATCTCCATGAGCCAGCCGCGCTCGTCCGGGATGACCTTGAGCGGCTTGGTGACCACTCCGGAGATCATCCGCGCGCGCCCTTGTCCGGGGAGCGGCGGCGGACGACGTCGGCGCTGCCGTTCGCGGGGGAATCCCCCTTCGCCGCGGGCGCGCGCCGCGAGCGGCGGGCCTCGCCGGCGCGGCCCTTGCCCACCCCGACGTGGATCCAGCCCGCGCCCTCGACCTCGCTGGGCGAGTAGATGTTCCGCAGATCGCACAGCACCGGCTTCTTCATGAGCCGCCGGAGCTTCGCGAGGTCGAGCGTGCGGAACTCGTTCCACTCCGTGATGATCACGAGCGCGGACGCGCCGCGCGCCGCGTCGTACGCGTCGGCGGCCATCTGGACGCCCTTCAGCTCGGGCAGCGGCTCCGCCTTGGGCATCGCGACCGGGTCGAACGCCACCACCTCGAGCCCGCGCTTCTGCAGGCCGGCGATGATGGAGAGCGACGGGGCGGCGCGCATGTCGTCCGTGTTGGGCTTGAACGCCAGGCCGAGCACTGCGACCTTCTTGCCGCGCGGGGCGCCCACCGCGTCGCAGACCTTCGACACCATGCGCGCCATCTGGCGCTCGTTCGCCTCGATCGCCGCCTCCACGATGCCGACCCGCTCGCCCGCGGCGCGCGCGAAGCTCGCCAGCGCGTGCGTGTCCTTGGGGAAGCAGCTGCCGCCGTAGCCGGGGCCCGCGTGCAGGAACTTGGAGCCGATGCGCCGGTCCATGCCGAGGCCCTTCGCGACCACCTGGACGTCGGCGCCGAGCGCCTCGCACACGTTCGAGATCTCGTTGATGAACGAGATCTTCGTCGCGAGGAACGAGTTCGAGGCGTACTTGATGAGCTCCGCGGTTTCGAGCGTGGTCATCACCATGGGCGTCTCGATCAGGAACAGCGGGTCGTGCAGCTTCTTGAGCAGGTCTTGAGCCTTCTTCGTCTCGGCTCCGATCACGACGCGGTCGGGCCGCATGAACGTCTCGATGGCCGAGCCCTCGCGCAGGAATTCCGGGTTCGAGGCGACGTCGAACGTCCGGCCGCGCTTGGCGAACTTCTTCATCCAGCCGTACAGGTCGCGGGCCGTGCCCACCGGCGCCGTGCTCTTCTGCACCACCAGCGTGTAGCCGTTCAGGTTCTGCGCCACCGTCTTCGCCACCGCGTAAATGGCGCTGGTGTCGGCGCTCCCGTCCTTGCGTGGCGGCGTCCCGACGGTGATGAACACGACCTCGGAGTCGCGGACTGCGGCCGGCAGGTCGGTGGTGAAGTGGAGCCGGCCCTCGTTGACGTTGCGCTGCACCATCTCGGGCAGGCCGGGCTCGAAGAACGGCAGCTCGAGCGCCTTCAGGCGCTCGACCTTCTCGGCGTCCGAGTCCACGCAGATGACATTGTTGCCGAAGTCGGCGAGGCAGGCGCCGGAGACGAGCCCGACATAGCCGGTGCCCACGACCGTCAAGGTGTTCAAGCTGGGGATCCTTTCGAGTGGGGACGGAGCGGCGCGCTCCCGCGCTGAATGCGAGGTCGACGGAAACGGCCAGTCAGGTTAGAGGGGGCCTGTGCCGGGGTCAACCGTCCGACATGCCGCTTCCGCGCTGCCCCAGGGCCACGGCACCGGTCTTCGCGGATCGATTTCGAACCGTCGGATCGCCGGCGGAAGCGCGATCATGGGTGGTAACCGTGGCATTCCTGATGTACCGTCGCCGTTCGCCGTCGTTCGACCGCACGGGCCTCGCCCGCGCCCACACCTGCGAGACTCAGGTTCACCCAACCCGTGTCCAACGCGCTCTCGCCGATCAGTTCACCGCCGCCGGGGTGCACCGAGCGTCCCCTCCGCCCGCGGGGGGACGCGCCCGCGAGCGATTTCGACGACGGCCCGCCGTCCGCGGGTGGCCGCGTCCTGCCGGGCCGGGTGTGAGCCAGGCGTCCCCGGCAGGCGGGTCCGCCTAGATGTGTGGAATCGCCGGCATCTATCGCTTCGGCGAGGCGCCACTCGCTGAGCCGGCGCGGGCCGAGGACCGGGAACGCGTCGCCGCGATGCTCCGCGCCATCGAATATCGCGGCCCGGATGACGTCGGGCTCGAGCAGGCGGGACGCGTCACGTTCGGCGTCCGCCGGCTGTCGATCCTCGACGTCGAGGGCGGCCACCAGCCCCTGTGCGATGCGAGCGGCAGGGTGTGGGCGATGCAGAACGGCGAGCTGTACGATTTCCCGCGGCTGCGCGCCGAGCTCTGCCGTCGTCACCGGTTCCGCACCCGCACCGATACCGAGCTGCTGCCGCACCTCTACCTGGAGCGGGGCGTGGACGCGGTCGCGGGACTGCGCGGGATGTTCGCGCTCGCGATCCACGACACGCTCGACGGCACCCTGCTCCTCGCTCGCGATCCGCTGGGTGTGAAGCCGCTCTACTGGGCGCGGGTCGAGGACCGGCTCCTGTTCGCCTCGGAGCTGAAGGCGCTCCTGACCGATCCGGCGGTCCCGCGCGACCTGGACCTCCGCGGCGTGAGTCGGTTCCTCGCGCTCGGCTTCGTGCCCGGCGAGGCCACCGTCTTCCGGGCGGTCCGCAAGCTTCGACCCGGGTGCCGCATGGTCGCCCGGGCGACCGGCATGCGCGTGGAACGCCACTGGAAGTGGCCCGAGTTCGAGCGGGATCCGGCGCTGGCCGAATTGTCCCTGGACGCGCTGGCCGACGAGGTGGGGACGCGGCTCGCGGCGTCGACGCGCGCGATGCTGCTCTCGGATCGCCCGGTCGGGGTGCTGCTCTCGGGGGGCGTCGACTCGAGCGTGATGGTGGCGCTGTTGCCGGAGGAGATCCGGCGTGAAACGCAGACGTTCGCGATCGGATTCGAGAACGGCGGCCACCACGACGAGCGATCGTACGCCCGCCTCGTGGCGGAGAAGCTGGGGACGCGGCACCACGAGTCGACGGTGACGGTCGATCTCGAGGGCGAGCTCCCACGGGTCATCGCGCTTCTGGACGAGCCGTGCGCGGACCCTGCCGCGCTGCCGGCGTACCTGGTTGCCCGCGCCGCCAGCGAGCATGTTTCGGTCGTGCTTTCGGGAACGGGCGGCGACGAGCTGTTCGGCGGCTACCGGCGGCACCGGTTGCCCGGCCTGCTCGCGAATCTCGAGTGGCTGCCGCCGGCGCTGGCGCGCGCGGGCGCGCGCTGGCTCACCGAGCGCGACCAGCATCGCAGGACGCTCGCGGGCGAGCAGATGGTGATGGCGGGAAAACTTCTCGAGGCGCGCGGACGAGGTCCGTTCCTCGACGCCTACCTGTCCACGCTCGAACCCGCCCGGCCCTCACGCTGGCGCGAGGCGACCGCGCTCGCGGTCGAGCCCGCGGCGGTCGCCGGTGCGCTCGCCGCCGAGATGGCGGAGGAGCTCGGCTCGATGCCCGCGGATCGCACGACGGTCGCGCTGGCCGCGGATCACCTCTGGTACCTCCCCGACGACCTGCTGTTGAAGGAGGACCGCACCACGATGGGGGCGTCGGTGGAGGGTCGCGTGCCCTACCTGGACGACGCGCTCGTTCGCTTCGCCGCGGGGCTGCCGGGCTCCGCCCGCATCGAGGGCACGACCGGCAAGCGTGTCCTGCGCCGGCTCGCCGAGCGGCTGCTGCCCGCCGGGATCGCGGCCCGTCGCAAGCACGGGTTCTCGGCGCCGATCGAGGACTGGCTGCGCGGTCCGCTCGACACGCTTGCGGGTGACACGTTCGCCGGGGCCGGCAGCGGGCTCTTCCACATGGCCGTGCTGCGGCGATGGCACGACGAGCACCGTCGTCACGTGGACCGCTCGCGCGCACTCTGGGCCGCACTGTCGTTCGAGCTCTGGTGGCGGGCGATCGGCACCGCCGATGCCGCGCAGCTCGGCGAGCTGGGTCATCCGCTCCGCCCGTCCCGCGTCGCGCCGGTGGTCGGGGCACGCGCGTGAAGCCGGGTGACGCGACGACGACGCCCGCCCGGGCGGAGGCGGGGAACGGAAGGCCGCTGCGCGTCCTGCACGTCATCACGCGCATGATCGTGGGCGGCGCGCAGGAGAACACGATGCTGTCGTGCGCCCTCATCGACCCCCACGGCTTCCGGAGCACGCTCCTGACCGGCCCCGAGACCGGCGTCGAGGGCGAGCTTCACACCGAGACGCTCGCCCGCGGGGTCCAGCTCGTCGTCGAGCCGAGTCTCGTGCGGCGGTTGAGTCCGTGGCACGATTTGATCGCCACCTTCCGGCTTCGGCACGCGATGCGGAGCGGACACTACGACGTGGTGCACACGCATTGCTCCAAGGCGGGAGTCCTCGGCCGGGTGGCTGCGCGGCTCGCGGGCGTGCCCGTGATCGTCCACACGTCGCACGGCTGGAGCTTCAACGAGCACCAGCCGCCCCATCTTCGGCGGCTGTACATCTGGCTCGAACGCATCTGCGCCCGGTTCTCGAGCGCGATCGTGGTGGTGGGCACGCCCGATCGCGACGAGGGCCTCGCCATGGGCATCGGCCGCCGCGAGCAGTACCGGCTCATCCGCTCGGGGATCGAGATCCAGTCGTACCGCGACGTCACGATCTCCCGGGACCAGGCGCGCGATCGGCTCGGGGTGCCGCGCGAGTCGTTCGTGATCGGAAGTGTCGGCCGCCTCGGCGAGCAGAAGTCGCCTCTCGACCTGCTCGCCGCGTTCGAGCGCGTCGCGGCCGCGCGTCCGGAGACGCAGCTCGTCTACGTCGGCGACGGGCCACAGCGCGGACTCCTGGAAGCGGCGGTGGCGCGCGCCGGGCTGCAGGAACGCGTTCGCCTCGCAGGCCTGCGGCGCGATGTGCCGGAGCTGCTGCGCGCGTTCGACGTGTTCGCGCTCGCCTCGCGCTGGGAGGGCCTGCCGCGCGTCTTTCCGCAGGCGATGGCGGCCGG
>CAYSWZ010000118.1:0-8161 GCA_964434945.1 uncultured bacterium
GTCGAGACGACCGATCGCGGGAATCCCATGGCCCGGCCGCACGGCGAGCGGGTGCGCGAAGCGCTCGCCGCCACTCCGATTTTCGATGCGCTGCCCCCGCCGCTGTGCGCCGGGTTCGTGGGCACCACGATGGAGTCCGCAGTCCGGGTCAAGAGCAAGTGGAACCGCGCGGGGCTGCTCGTGACCGGCCGCGACCGGTTCGTGATCCCCGACCGCGAGCGGCTGCGAGCCGGGGCGAACGTCGGCGACGGGGACTGGGGACGAGACGGGCCCATGCGGGCCCGCCCCACGTCACTCCAGCGAGACCAGCCGGGCGTGGAACGAGCGCGACGGCGTCGTGAGCCGCACGAAATAGACGCCCGGCGCGACGGCGTTGCCCTGCTGGTCGCGTCCGTCCCAGCTGGCGGAGTGCTCGCCCGCGGCGAGCGTGCCGCCGGCAAGCGAGCGCACGCGGCGGCCCGAAACGTCGTACAGCTCGAGCTGCACCTCGCCCGCGCGCGCGAGGCCGAACCGGAACGAGGCACGGCCCCGGAACGGGTTCGGGCTCGGCCGCGCGAGGAAGTCGGCCGCGACCGGGTCCCCGACCGCGAGCGTGCCGGTCCCGGTCGTGAGCACGTCGATCGCGGCGGCGGTGCCCCAGTTCCCCGCTCCGTCCCGCGCACGCACCCACACGCGCATGATGCCGTTCACCGTGCTCGCGGTCGCGAGCGCCGCGGAAGCCTGCACGGTCGTCGTGCCGAACGTGCCGGACATCGGCGACCCGGCACCCGCTGCCGCCGGCGCGGACCCGATGGCGTACTCCGCGGCGACGACGGTGCCGCCGCCGCGCTCGCCGTCGCTGAACGTCGCGAACAGCGTTGTCGGCTTGTCACGCCGCACCGGCGTCGGGCTGCAGCTCACGCTGCCGGCCACCGCCACCGGGCCGCGTGTGTCGCCGCCCGGTCGCGCGAGCGCGAACGAGCCGCTCATCACTGACTCCGAGCTCAGTGCGGGCGCACCGTCGTCGGTGACGCGCACGCGCAGGCGCACGTTCGCCGAGTTCGGCGTCGCCGGTCCGCCGAGCACGCCGGAGAGATCCCAGACGCAGCCCGAGTCGGCGCAGGTCGCGGTCGTGGCCGGGGCCCACGTCTCGCCGCCGTCGAGCGAGACGTCGACGGCATGGCCCGCGATCGCGCGGCCCGCGTCGGGACGGAGCGAGTAGTGGATGCTGAGCGCGTCCGTCGTGACCACGGTGCCCGGCGCCGGCTGCGTGAGGTGCACCTCGGGCGGGCGGTGGCCCAGGAGCCAGGCGGTCGCGTCCTGCAGCACGCCGGTGCGCGCGGGCAGGTGGGCGGTCGAGGCCCCGGCGAGTGCGCGCCACTCGTAGAAGAGTCCGACCAGCCGCGACGTCTGACCGCCCCAGACGCCCGCGCCGGGCGTGCCGTGCGGCGTGTTGCTCTCCCAGCGCATGCCGATGTCGCCGGACTTGACGTAGTTCTCCGTCCAATCCCCGTACCACGTGCCGTCGGTCCCCGGAGCAGCGCCCACGTTGTCGCCGGAATCGGGATAGAGCCACAGCGCGTACGGGATGCCCGCGACGTAAGCGCCGGTCACCGGGCTGCCGGCGACGCCCGAGAGCGTGTCGGCGTTGTAGTTGTCGGCGTAGTAGCGCGTCTTGAGGCCGTGCTCGAGCCAGGCCTCGCGCTCGGGGCTGTACGTGGGACTTCCCGCATCCGAAAGCCCGAATCCGATGTCGTGGCCGGTCACGAGCAGCCGCCCGCCGCCGTTGAGCAGCGAGTCGATCGCCGCGCGCTGGGCGTCGCTGAACGGCGGGTAGCGATTCGGGTCCACCTGCCAGAGCACGGCCTCGTAGTGGCGCAGGCCGGCCGCCGAGTTGCCCACGAGCGGCGGATCGATGGCCGTACCGGTGAGCACGTCCGCATTCCATCCCAGCGCCGCGAGCGCGTTCAGCCAGGTCGCGAGCACGTCCGGATCCGGGTCGTCCATGACCAGCGCGATCGCGGCGCCCGCGGGTGTCGTGAACGTGCGGTGCGCGCCGTCCAGGCTGTCGCGGCTCAACTCGCCGCGCGGTGCCGAGGACTCGAGGTCGTAGCGATAGAGCGTTCCGGGCGTGAGCTCGTCGAGGACGACGCTGTGCCGGGTGGCGAACCCGCTGGAGGTCGCCACCGAGTTCAGCGCACCCGCCGACCCGTAGCGTACGAGCGAGCTCGCCGCGAGGTCCGTGGTCCAGGTCACCTGCGCGCGCGTGGCGCCGAGCGCGACCGCGTGCACGTCGGTAATCGTCGGCGACTGCACGTTGATTCGCGCCGTGGCCGTCAGCTGTGCGGCCGGCGAGGCGTCCGTGTACGTGGCGGAGACGACGTCACCGGAGGTGACCGCGAGCGTGCCGTCGCCCGGGTTCACCGGAACCGGCGCGATCACGATCGAGCCGCGAAAGACACCGTTGCTGCCGGTGAGCGTCACCGTCTCGCCTGCCGGCTCGGTGCTGGACGTCACGTGGGCGCTGATCGGCCCCGGGGCGTCGGTGTCGATCACCTCGACCTCGAGCTCGTCGCCGAGGCCGTACTCGAAGCGGTCGAGCGCGATCGCGCCCGAGGGTCCGCCGACGCCGCCGGTGATGCAGAGCGCGAACGGCTGCGGCCCCTGGAGGACGCGGTGCGCTTCGACGCGCACCGTCCACAGCCCGGCGGCGGGTGCGGGCAGCCGCACGAGCTCCTCGACGTTCAGCGAATCGCGCACGCCGCCATCCACCGAGGCGTAGTTGAGCAGGTAGTTGCCGCGGTAGGTGGCGCCGTCGTGCAGCACCTGCAGGTCGAGGTCGTTGACGAGCTGCACGGCCGACGCCGGGTTGCCGGGAGCGTCGGTCCAGCACAGCGCCACCTTGAGCGGCTGGGTCGGATCGGTGACCTGGACCTGGTATTCGACGTAGCGACCATCCGTGAGCCCGTCCGGCGGGTCCACGAGCAGCGTGCGGCTCGTGTCGCCGGGGAAGTAGAGCACGTCGTCGAGCGTGAGCCGGCCGTAGCCGATGGTGTTGTCGGGCACGTGGAAGCCGGCCACGTCGTTGCGCGCGCCGGCGACCGCCATGGCGCGCAGCAGCGCCGCGGACGGCTTGAAGCCGTTGGCCTTGACCGGCGCGCCCGTGGGGTACCAGCCATCGGTGAGGTACTGGCGTGCGAGCGCCATGGCGCCCGCGACCGCCGGCGTGGCCATCGACGTGCCGGAATACGTCGCGTACGTGTAGCGCGTGTTGGCGATCGACGAGGTGACCTGGTCGCCCGGCCCCATCACCGTGGGTTTGCGGCGGCCGTCCTGGGTCGGCCCGCGGCTCGAGAACGACGCCAGCATGTTCTCCAACGTGCCGTTCCCGGTGGCGCCGACCGTGAGGCAGTTCTTCGCCGACCCGGGGGCGTTCACCGAGGCGAACGTGCCAATGTTCCCGGCCGCGAACGCGATCAGGTAGTCGGGGTGGTCCCACACGAACTGGTCGGCCTGCATAGAGGCGAGCGTGTACGCGCCCTGCGCGTTCGCGCCCCAGGAGTTGGACGAGATGCGCGCCGCGCCGGCGGCGTTGCCGGTGTACGACGGCTGGAACACGTCGTAGAGGTCATCGGGCAGGTGGAGCGTGGCATCATTGGTGCCGCCGACGTCCATGAAGTAGAGCCGCGCATCCTTGGCCATGCCGGACCACGGCGCCGCCGAGTAGGGGTCCGGATTCCCGGCGAGCGTTCCGGACGTGTGCGTACCGTGATAGTCGTGACCCACGTCGTCACCGAACGTGATGTCCGGCGAATCCATGCCCGGCTTGTAGGCGATGATCTTGCGGTGCTTCGGGTAGTCGCCCCAGGTGTCGATCGCCAGCGTCGAGTCGAAGAACATCTCGTGGTTCGTGCGCAGGCCGCTGTCGCAGATCATCAGCACCTGGCCCTGGCCGCGGAGGCCGTGGTCGGTCACCGGCCGCGAGTTCTGGACGCCCGACTGCACCACCCATTGCGCCCGGTCGTTGTCGAACGTGTACACCGGCGTGGGTTCGATCCACGCCACGCCGGCGAGGCCGGCGGCATCCGGGAGCCGCGCGCGGTCGAGCGTGAAGCGCGCGAGGTGGTTCCGGGGGCTGCGCTGCGATGAGATCCGCGTCGCGCCGAGCGCGCGGAGCGTCGAGATCGTCGCGTCGTCATCGCCATCGGCGAACAGCAGCGCGGTGACGTCCGCCGCGCCCGCGGCCGTGGGATCGAGCGCCCGGCTCAGCTTGTAGGCGGGCTCGTACGGCGCGACCCAGGGCTCGCCGCCCTGCGCGCGCAGCTTCGCGACCCCGTCGGCGTCCATACGGACGAGGTAGCCGTCACCCGAGATCGGCCACGCGATCGAGCCCGATGCGCGCGCGATGCGGGCGCGCGCCGAGTCGGGCGAGTCGTCGCCGAACTGGACGATGAAGGCGTCGCGATCCCCGGCCGCAGCCGCCGCGAGCGCGCCGCGCCGGTGCCTGAGCGCGACGGGCAGGTCGGGGTCGGGCCCTCCTGGTGACAACGAGTAGCCTGCCGCCAGCTCGATCGTTCGCCGTCCTTTTCCTGACACGACGGGTGCCACGGCGCGGGCGGGCAGCTGGCCGCTCGCGCTCGGCGCGAGCGTGCCGCTCACGCCCTCGCGGTTCGCGAAGCGGGGCACGAGCGTCAGCTCGCGCACCTCGCTGGCGCGAAGCGAGCCCGTGGCCGAGTCCGTCCACACGACCGCCCACCACAGCTCGGTGTCGGTGCGATCGGCGAGGCCGAGCGGCGCGAGCGCGATGGGCTTGCCGGCGTAGGGCACGATGGCCCAGGCGGAGCCACCGGGGAGCGTGGACCAGGAGGACGGCGCGAACGGCCAACGCGCGACGACCACGCGGACGTTCTTCGCGCCGGAGCCGGTCGAGACTTCGAGGCGGGCCGTACCCTCGGGGAGGCGATCACCAGCGAGGGGCAGCAGGGGCTTCGGAGCGAGGTCGCGCTGGGCGGCAGCTTCCCGGCGGGGGACGCGGGCGTGGGTCTCGGCCGCGGTCGCGGCGAGGAGCAGGGCGAACACGATCGCGCGCGGGGCGCGCCGACGCAGAACGGGTGTCAAGGGGCGCTCGCTTTCAGCGCGGGTGCGGTCTGGGGCGGCGGCGAGCCGACGCCGGGTGGTGGACGCGCGGTCACTGGCTGGGCTGCCGCGTCGTTTTCAGGCAGGCTAGGGAACGGCCACGCTCGAGTCAATGCAATTCTCTGGGAGAGTACGTATGTGCGCAGATCTCGCATATTAGAAGGAGTTCCTACGGATCTAGGGACTCACAGAAATTCTCTCAGATTTCTCTTGCGTCCATCTTGGACAGGATAATACCGTGCCGGACGTCGGCTCCCCCCTTCCCTTTTCCATCGCCGACGACATCGCACCCCAAGCCCTGCGAGGTACCTCATGCTCGTTCGTCACGTCAGATCGCTCACGGTCGCCCTGGTCCTGTCGCTGTCGTTCGCGACGGCCGCGGGCGCCGTGGTCCTGTGGGACCAGTCGAACCTGAACGCCACGCTGGATGGAACCGTCGACCTCTCTTCCGCGAGCTGCAGCCAGATCTCGGGCAACACCAAGGTCCACATCGCGAGCGACGTTCACTTCGACAACCCGGTCGTCATCTCCGCCGTGCGGATCTACGAGACGCCCGGCAACGTCCAGGCCGCAACGCAGGCTTACCTGTGGATCGCGCCCAAGACGGGCCCGCTGCCCACGGGGAGCAACACGGACGTCGAGGCCGCCGCGATCCTGGTGCCCATCGTCGTCAGCCCGGTGGTGGGCGGCGTCGTCACGGTCAGCGCCCAGGGCCTGAGCCGCAGCCTGCCCGCAGGCGACTACTGGGTGTCGCTCACGCCCAAGCACTCGCTCGGCACGTACCCGTACACGTGGCACATCTACGCCGCGGGCCCCGTGGTCGGCGATCCGTCGGCAGCGATCGTCGCCTGCACGGCGAACTCGACCTGGGTCTACCCGCTCGATCCCAACCGCCCGGACTACTCGATCAAGATCGAAGGCGACGTGCCGGTGCCCACGCTCCGCTCGTCGTGGAGCAGCGTGAAGTCGATCTATCGCTAGCTCGTCGTGATGCGCGGGGCCGCGGGGGCGCTCCCGCAGCCTCCGTGGTCCCCGCGCACCACGTTCCGCACCGGCCGCCACCTCCACCACGCCGGCGCAGCCACCCGCAGCCGTCTCGGCTGACTCAGGGAGACGCCACATGAGGAAAGCCGTCGCTGTCCTTGCCACGGCCGCGGCCCTGCTGGGCTCGCGCGCTCAAGCGGCCGCCACATTCGAGTACCTCTTCGACAACGGCTACCCGATCTCCGTCTCCAGCGACGGTTCCGTGGTCGTGGGCAATGAGGCCACCGGCCAGTACATCCCGTTCCGCTGGTCGCAGGCCACCGGCTTCGTCTCGCTGGGCCGCCCGCAGAACGGGGGCGCCGGCGGAGCCCCAGGCGTTTCCGCCGACGGCAAGCGGATCGCCTCGAGCATCGGCAGTCTCGATAGCACGTACACCACGCAGGGCCTGTGGACGCTCGGCTCCGGCTGGCAGGAGCTGATGCCGCCCGCACCGGCGGATGGCGGCAGTGTGGATGGCTCCTATGGGAACGTCTGGGCCCTCTCCGGCAACGGCCAGGTCGTGGTCGGTCTCTACTGGCGTCCGGGCCCGGGCAACCACGCGCACGCCTCGAAGTGGACGCAGGCCACCGGCGTCGTGGACCTGGGCGGCACCACCACGGGGCAGTCGAGCCGCGCCAACTGCGTCAACCACGATGGCTCCGTGATCGCGGGCTGGGTCGAGACGCCGACCGGTCCGTGGCGCCCGGCCGCCTGGGTGGACGGTTCGCTCGTGCTGCTCACCCGGTTCTCCGCCACGACGGTCCTCGTGGGCGCCGGCGAGGCCAGGGCGACCAACTTCACCGGAGACATCATCGTCGGCTTCGCCAGCGACTCGGCGAGCCAGCAGCGCGCGGCGGTGATGTGGAAGCGCACGAACGGCGTCTGGGGCCCGACTCAGGTGCTGGGCTGGGTGGACGGCAGCGAGCCGCAGAACGGGATCAACATCGCGAGCGCGGTGAGCTACGACGGCAGCATCGCCGTGGGCTACTGCTCGTTCGACGGCACGCCGTTCGCCACCACCGGTCTCGTCTGGACCGCCGCCACCGGTGTCATCGACGTGAACGAGTTCCTCGCCGACAACGGCGTGCTCGTGGATCCCAACTTCACGATCCAGAACATGACGGCCATGACGCCCGACGGCCGGCAGCTCTTCGGCTACGGCCAGATGCTGGTGTCGCCGTACTCGACGCGGGCGTTCCGGATCACGCTGCCCTCGACGCTCGACGCGCCGCGGCCGGTGGCGGCCGCGGGCCTGGAGCTGGCGGCGCCGTGCCCCAACCCGTCGGCGGCGGCGACGCGCCTGGACTTCACGCTGCCGTCCGCGTCGAGCGCCGAGCTCTCGGTGTTCGATGCCGTCGGACGGCGCGTCGCCACGCTCGTGCAGGGAGATCTCCCCGCCGGACGCCACTCGGCCTCGTGGGATGGCCACGCGGCAGGAGGCGGGCAGGTCGCCGCCGGGCTCTATTTCGCCCGGCTCGCCACGCAGCAGGGAACCGTCTCGCGCCGGATCGTCCGGTCGAACTGAGATGAGCCCCACCGTGAGCATCCCGATCCGCGGCGCGGCAGGGATGCTCACGGTGGTCTCGGTCGGCGTTCGCGCGGTTGACGCCGCCCGGCAAATCGCCAAGATGGCGCGATGTCCGACGAACCCCATGGTCCCGAGCGGCCTGGAGCAGGCGGTGCGCGCGTGATCCGGCCGGGAACAGCGGGCGAGTTGGGCCGCGGCGACCTGAGGCTCCGGATCGACATGACCGGCCGCGAGCTGCGTCGCGCCATCGGCACCGTGCTCGAGGCGGTGGCCGGCCCGAGGCCCCGCCCCACCCGCGTCGCGCAAGCGATCGGGCTCGACAAGAGCCTGGCGAGCCGGCTGGTGCGCTCGGTACGCGCCACGTCCGACATGGACTTGATGCACTTCGTGCCCTCGCCCGGCGGCCTGCACATCTTCGCCGACCTGGCGCGGCGCTACGCGGATCCCGCCTCGATCGAACACCTGCGCGCGGCGGCCGATCGCTTTGCCGAGCTC
>CAYSWZ010000119.1:0-37240 GCA_964434945.1 uncultured bacterium
CTCGTCCTCGGGGGCCGGCGGCTCGATCGCCCGGGCTACTACTACGCGCCGACGCTCCTCACCGGCGTCCGCCCGGGCATGGCCGCGTTCGACGAGGAGACGTTCGGGCCGCTCGCCGCGGTGACCCGCGCCCGTGACACGCAGGACGCGCTCGCGCTCGCCAACCGCTCGTGCTACGGGCTCGCGGCGAGCGTGTGGACGCGCGACGTTCGAGCGGCACGCGAGCTTGCGAGGTCACTGGAGGTGGGCGGCGTGTTCATCAATGCCACGGTGCGCTCGGACCCGCGGCTGCCATTCGGCGGCGTCCGGCGCTCGGGCCACGGCCGCGAACTCGGCGCATTCGGCATCCGCGAGTTCGTGAACGTGAAGACGATCTGGGAAGGTTGACCGGCCGCACCACGCACGCCGCTCGCCCGACGTCGGAGGCCGTCGCGGGCGGGAGGGAAGGCGCTCCCCCGCTCTCCCCCGCCCCGGTCCAACGCAACTGCGGCCCTGCCCGATCCAACGTTCAAGTGATACTTGAACCTGAGAACCCACGTGAACCCTGGCCTGGGCAGGCGGCGCCACCCGGGTGCCGCCAAGAGAACCGGCCCGGCCGCCGGGGGGCGACCGGGCCGCGAAGGATTGCGCCGGACCGCTAGTTCAACGTGACCGGCGCGAGCCGGCCGAGCGCGATGCGGACCTGGAGCTGGAAGCTCGAGTCGGGGAACTCGTCGAGGATGCGCTGGTAGCGCTTGCGGGCCTCGTCGGGCTTGTTCGCGGCCACCATGCAGCGCGCCGCCGCGAACAGCATCTCCGCGCTCGACTCACGATCGAACACGCCCACCAGCTTCTCGTACTGCGCGGCCGCATCGAGGTACTGCCCGTTGCTCTCGAGCGCGTACGCCAGGCTCCGGCGCACCGCATCCGGGATCATGCCGGAGTTTCGCTTCGCCAGGTAGGCGTTGTAGTCCGCGATGGCGTCCTTCCAGTTGCCCCGCCAGTAGGCATCGTCGCCCGAGATCCGCAGCGCGTCGATGCCGCTCGCCGTGCCGGGGAACTGCTTGGCGAGATCCTGGGCGAGCTGGCGGGAACGGTCGTAGTCGGCCCGCCAGAACAGGTCGTTCGCCTCCGCGAGCTTCTCCGAGGCGGTGTTCTCGCGGGTCCGGTTCCCGGACACGATGTAGTACGCGGCCACGCCCACGACGACGAGCCCCACGAGCACGCCGAGGAAGATGCGCCCGTAGTGGTCCCAGAGCGCGGTGGCCTTGTCGAGCAGCTCGGCCCCCGGGTCGTCCAGGGCGGTGTTCTTACGCGATTCCAGCGACAAGCGAACCTCCGGTGTGCGATGCGCGCGCGCACGAAGGCCGGGCGCTCGGCGCGATGGACGAACGACTGTATGAGCCGCGGCTCCCGAGCGTCAAGCGGGCGCGCAGGCGGCGCAGCACGCGGTGCCCTTCGCGCGCACCAGCATCTCCGCCGGGCGGCCGCAGGTCGGACAGGCCGGCAGCGCCGGGCGGCCACGCGCCACGTCCACCGCGGCCCGGAGCTTGACGTGCATCGCGCCGGAGCGGAGCTCCTGTTCCAGGTCCGCCACCGGCCACGACCACTCCTCGATGCCCCACAACCGCACCTCGGTGCGCATCTCCCAGCGCTGGCGCACCTCGGCCGCCCGCCGCTCCCACTCCAGCTTGAGCGAGGTGGCGTCGCCGTGCTCCAGCTCGTGCTCGTCGTGCCCGGCGCGGCGCCGCAGGCGCTCCTCCTCCTCCTCGATGCGCGCGGAGAAGAACGCGCCCAGCCGGTCGAGCTCGTCGTCACGCAGCCGCCCGACGGCCACCGACCACTCCGCCTCGCGCTCCTCCGCCAGCGCCTCGAGAGTTTCGCGCGCACTCTGGAGCCAGCGCTCGCGCACCGCCGGCTCGAGCTCCTCGGGCATCTGGTAGAGCCCCTCGCGCGGCCGCACGTCCGGCATCTGCACCGACGGCGAGCGCTCCAGCACCTCGCCGCCGGCGCCCACGAGGACGACCCATTGCTCCTGCCACGGCAGCCCGCCCCAGCGCGTGATCACGGCGTGGAACGCCACCCGCCGCTCGTAGCGCACCGGCCCCAGCCGCGGCGGCCCCCAGGTGAAGCCGCGCACGTGGCACGTGCCGGCGATCCCGGTCGCCGGCGCTCCCGGCACCTGCGCGAGCGCGGTGCGGCGCGTGAAGAGCGGCTCGGCGAGCGCGGCCTCGAGGATCCGGCGCCCGCCCATGCTTCCCGGCGCGGTGAACCACGCGCCGCGCGGGACCGTCGGGCGGGCGGGATCGAACACCAGCCGGACGCGCTGGCGCCGCCAGCGTTTCTGCAGCTCGGGCGAGAGTTCCACTTCCCAGTCGCCGCGCGGCGCGGCCTCGACCTTGCAGTCGTGCGCCTCGAGCCAGTGGCCGACGAAGCGGCGCCATTCGGGCGATTCCGCCGCGGTCTCGCCGCGCGGGATGTTCACCGTACCGGCCGACTTCCCGTTCTTCCCGTTCTTGCCGCTCCTGCCGTTCGCCGCGCTCGTCCGGCCGTTTCCGGCCGCGGGCTTCCGGCCATCGCCGGGTTCCGGCTTCCGCTCGTCGCCGGCCGCGGGCCTGCCGCCCGTGGCACGCGTCCGGGTCGTGGTGGCGCTCACGAACGCTCCTCCTCGGGCTCGCCCGCGCTGTGGAACAGCATGCTCTGGTTGTCCCGCTGCTGCTGGTAGAGCTTCCGCGCGGTCACCAGGTGCTGCGCCAGTTCCGTGAACCGGCGCTTGCGGCTGCCGGGCGAACCGGATTCGGTCCAGCGGCGGAACACCTCGTCTTCGAACGACCCCTGCATCTGCCAGGCGCCGAGGATCTCCTCCATCTCGCCCACCACCAGCTCGAACATGCGGATCTTCCGCTCCAGGATCTCGAGCACGTACGCCTCGAGCGTGCCGCGCGAGACCAGGTTCACGACCCGCACCGGGTGCTCCTGGCCGAGCCGGTGGACGCGGCCGATGCGCTGTTCGAGCCGCATCGGGTTCCACGGCAGATCGTAGTTGATGACGATGCGCGAGAACTGGAGGTTCCGCCCCTCTCCGCCCGCCTCGGTGCTCACCAGCACCTGCCGCTGGTGGCGGAAGTGCTCGAGCGACTCCTCCTTCTCGCGCCAGTTCATCTCGCCGTGGAACTCCGCGGTCGAGACGCCCTCGGCCCGGAGCGCCTCGAGGATCACGTCCTGCGTGGCGCGGAATTGCGTGAACACGATCGCCTTCTCGCCCTTGAGCGAGGCGATGCACTTGAGCAGCGTGCGCAGCTTGCTGGCGTCGTTCGCGATGCCGCGTGCCCGCTCCGCGAAGGCGCGCACGCGCCTGGGATCGAGGCCGTCGGGGTGGGTCGCGAGCTTCTCCAGCGTGCCCTGCGCCGAGGCCCACGACGAGCCCATCTCCTTCTGCAGCACCATGAGCGTGAAGTAGTGCGGCCGTCCCGGCTGGGCGTGGTCGGCGTGCACGGCGTCCGCCACGAACTCGCTGACCTGCCGGTAGAGCTGCCGCTCACCCGCGCTCTGCGGCACCCACAGCGTCTCGACCTTGCGCGGCGCGAACGTGAGCGTCGTGTCCCCGCGGCGGGTGCGGATCATGACGCTCTTCAACAGCCGGCGGAGCCGCGGCGTGTTGCGCGGCGTGCGCTTGTCGTGACCGGAGAGGAAGTCGCGCCGGAACTGCGAGAACGTGCCGACCGTGCCGGGGCGCACCAGCGTCACCAGGTTGTAGAGCTCGCGCAGGTCGTTCTGAACCGGGGTCGCCGTGAGCAGCAGCAGGTAGCGCGGGTTCAGGTCGTTCAGGAACTTCCAGCCCAGCGTCAGGTGATTGCGGAGCCGGTGAGCCTCGTCGCAGACCACCATGTCGTAGTCGGCGCCGCGCACCCGCTTGCGGTGCCGCTCGTGGCGCGCGGTCTCGAGCGACGAGATCACGAACGGATGGCGGCCCCACTGGCCGGAGGGCCCGCGCGAGACCACGAAGTCGAGCTCGAACTTCTCCCACAGCTCGGCGCGCCACTGTTCGCAGAGCGAGGCCGGCACGAGCACCAGCGCCGTGCGCACCGCGCCGCGCAGGACGTACTCCTTGAGCACGATGCCGGCCTCGATGGTCTTGCCGAGCCCCACCTCGTCGGCGAGGATGCCGCGCCCGCCGAAGTCGCGCAGCACCTTGAAACACGCCGCCTCCTGGTGCGGGAAGCGCTCCACCCCACGCAGGGAATCCAGCGACACCAGGCGGTCGGCGCTCGCCCAGCCGGCCCACGACTCCGCCCCCGCGCGCAGGTCGAAGCGCGACTGCGGCTGCGAGGCGTTGTCGAGCCACTGCCCGAGCAGCGCATCCCCCTGCGGGTGCCAGTGCCGCCTCGCCACCGGCAGCGGACGGGTGAGCGGCGCCGGCCCCTCTTCCCCGTTGGCCTCCGCGGCCGCGTCCTCGGCATCGGAGCCCGCCAGGCTCGGCGCGGCGCCGTCCACGATCTCCCAGTCACGGTTCGCCGACAGCCGCCGCAACTGGCCGTCGAACACCACCTCCAGCACCTCGCGGCCGCGGTCGGTGTGCACCTCGACGATCAGGCCGTCGCCGAACTGCGGATGGTGGAGCCGCTGGCCCACCTGGTAGCGCGACTCGATCATGTCCACAGCGCGAACTCCTGGCCGAGGGTGGGAATGGCGACCGTGGCGGTCGTGCGCGCGCGCAGCAGTCCGGCGAGCGTCTCCATGGGCCCGATCTCCCCGTGCACGAGGAAGATGGTGCGCGGCTGCGGCTGGAGCCTCGCGACCCAGTCGAGGATCTCGCGCTGGTCGGCGTGTGCGCTGAAGCCGTCGAGCGGGACGATCTCGGCGCGCACGTGCATCGGCTCGCCGAACACGTTCACGTCGGGCGCCCCGTCGCGGAGCCGGCGGCCGAGCGTCCCCTCCGCCTGGAAGCCCACGAACAGCACCGCGTTGCGCGCGTCGCCGAGCGCATGCTGCAGGTGGTGGACGACGCGCCCGCCCTCGCACATCCCGGAGGCGGAGACGATGATGCACGGCTCCTTCACGTCGTTGAGCGCCCGGGACTCGTCCACGCTCCTGATGTAGCGCATGCGGTCGAATCCGAACGGCTCGCCGCCGTGGTCGCGGAACTGGGCGCTCGTCTCGGCGTCGAAGCACTCGGGGTGGCGACGGAACACGCCGGTCGCCTCACGCGCCATGGGGCTGTCCACGTAGATCGGGACGTTCGGGATCGCGCCCTGCTGGATGAGCCGGTGCAGCACCGCGACGAGCTCCTGCGTGCGGCCGACCGCGAACGCCGGCACCACGAGCCGGCCGCCGCGCCCGATCGTCCGCCGTACCGCATCGACCAGCAGCTTCTCGTTGTGCGCGTCGTCGTCGTGGACGCGGTCGCCGTACGTGCTCTCGAGCACGAGAGCGTCCGGCCCCGGGGGCACGGTCGGGTCGCGCAGGATGGGACGGTTCGGACGGCCGAGGTCGCCGCCCATGAGCAGGCGGAAGCTGCGGCCATTCTGGGTGAACGTGAACGTGGTCATGGCCGAGCCGAGGATGTGCCCGGCGTCGTGGTACGACGCGGACACGCCTGCGAAGGGCGTGAACGGCATCTCGTAGCCGTAGGTCTGGAATCGTTCCAGCGTCCGCTCGACGTCGGCCGGAGCATAGAGCGGCTCGCGCGGCGGTCGATCGCGCCGGTGCTTGTTGACGTGCTCGACGTCCTTGCCCTGGAGGTACGCGCTGTCCGCGAGCATGAAGCGGGACAGGTCCGCGCTGGGCGCGGTCAAGTGGATCGGCCCACGGAAGCCGCGGGCGACCAGCGTCGGCAGGTTGCCGGTGTGATCGAGGTGCGCGTGCGAGACCACGACCGCATCGAGCGAGCCGGGTTCGAACTTGAACGTGCGATTGACCGCGTCGGCCTCGTCGCGGTGGCCCTGGTAGAGGCCGCAGTCGTACAACCAGCGCGCATCCCCCCACGCCAGCAGGTGGCGCGAGCCGGTGACGGTGCGGGCCGCCCCGTGAAACGCGATGCGAAGCGCCGACGCCATCGTCAATACGCCGCGTAGAACATCAGGCCCAACCCCACTTGTATATCGTGGTTGATGGTCCCGTCGTGGAAGACCATCATGTACTTGGTACTCAGGTCCCAGGCCCAGCTCCGGAAGAAGAACCGCTCGAGCCCCGCCCCGGCGCCGAGGTAGATCCCGTCGCCCGCGATCGGATATTGCGTCTCGCCGTCGGTGAGGTGCGCGCTCAGCTGGATCAGGCCCCCGCTCACCGACAAGTACTTGTTGGTGCGCTCGCGCGTGTCGAACAACTGGTAGAACTCCACCCCCGCCGAGCCCAGCTTGAGACGGTCGCGCAAGCCCGGAAGCTCGCGATCGAGCGTATCGAACGCCCCGTCCGTCAGGCGCGCATTGCCTTCGGGGTCACGCGCGTCCAGCTGCTGGACGTCGAACGTGAGCCCGATCGCGCGCTCGAACCGCATCCGGTAGCGCACCTTCACGGCCAGCCCGGCCCCGGAGCCGAACTCCTGGCCGAGGTCGCCGGTCGAGAGCAGCGTGCCGTACTGCGCCTGGATGCCGATCCCGACCTGGCCCGCGCGCGGCAGGACAATGCTGCTCGCCGCGGTCGCGGCTCCCGCCCACGACCCCAGCACGACGAGCGCGGCGATGACGACGAGGTGCGTCCTGCGATCCATGTGTCTCCTCCACGGCCCCGGTCGTGTGAGCCAGGGTTTCACGCCCTGGGGTGGAACTGACGGTGCACCTCGCGGAGATAGCCGCGGTCGAGGTGCGTGTAGATGGCGGTGGTCGTGACATTGGCGTGGCCGAGGAGCTCCTGCACCACTCTCAGGTCGGCCCCGCCCTCGAGCAGGTGCGTGGCGAACGAATGGCGGAGGACGTGCGGGTGCACCCGCGCCGTGACCCCGGCCCCGCGCGCGTGGCCGTGCAGGATCTTCCACCAGCCCATGCGGCTGAGCGCCCCGCCCCGGGCGTTGACGAACACTGCGTCGTGGCGCGCGTGCGGCGCGAGCTGCGGGCGGCCGCGCTCGAGCCAGGCCCGGAGCGCGCTGCCCGCGGCGCGGCCGTAGGGCACGGCCCGCTGCTTGTCGCCCTTGCCGGTCACGGTGAGCGAGCGGCCGGCGAGGTCGAGGTGGCGCCGTTCGAGCCCGACCAACTCCGAGACCCGGAGCCCGCAGGCGTACGCCAGCTCCAGCATGGCGCGATCGCGCAGCGCCAGCGGTTCCTCGCCCTGCGGGTGCGCGAGCAGAGCCTCGATGTCGCCGTACGTGAGCGCGTGTGGCAGCCGGCGCTCGCGCCGCGGCGGCGGCAACAGCGCGACCGGGTCGTCCGACCGGTGCCCGGCGCGCGCGAGGAAGCCGTGGAAACCGCGCAGCGTGCTCCGCCGGCGCGTCACCGTGGCGCTCGACAGCCCGCGCCGCTGGAGCGAGGCGAAATAGCCGTCCACGAACGTCAACGTCGCCTCCTCCCAGGTGCCGAGCGCGTGACGCTGCGCGAACGCCGCGTAGTCCCCGAGGTCACGCGCGTAGGCGTCCAGCGTGCGCGGCGAGAGCCGCCGCGCCCGGCGCAGCTCGTCGAGCCACGCGTCGATTGGAGCCGCCAGCACGCGGGGCCGCGCCCCGGGCGTCACGCCGCCCCCTCGCGCTGCGACAGGCTCTCCGCCACGCGTCGCGCGAGCGGCAGCGGAACACGGGTGCGCTCGGCGATCACCTCCGGTGTCGCCTCGCGCAGTGCGTCGACGGAGCCGAATGCCTTGAGCAGCGCCGCGCGCCGTGCCGGCCCCACGCCCGGGATCCGGTCGAGCACGCTGCCGATGCGGGCACGCGAGCGGAGCTTGCGGTGGTAGTCGAGTCCGAACCGGTGCGCCTCGTCGCGCAGCCGCTGGAGCGCCCGCAGCGCCTCCGAGCGACGCGGGAGCCGGAGGTCCGCCAGGTGCTCGCGGACCACCAGCTCCTCGCGCTTCGCGAGGCCGATGAGCGCCACCGGACGCGTCGCCACCTTGTCGAGCGACTGGCGCGCGGCGCTCACCTGTCCCGCGCCGCCATCGATCACGACCAGGTCGGGCCGCGGCAGCTCGCCGCTCTCCACGTGCGCCCAGTAGCGCTCGACCGCCTCGCCGATCATGGCGAAGTCGTCGGGGCCCGGACGGCGCATCCGCATCCGCCGGTAGAGCCCCTTCCGCGGCCGGCCGTCCTCGGCGGCCACGACCGCCGCCACCGCCTGGTCGCCGCCGAAGTTGGAGATGTCGAAGCACACCATGCGATGCGGTGGGGCGGGCAGTCCCAGCTCGCGCTGGAGTCCGAGCACCGCCTCCGAGTAGCGCGCCCGGCGCCCGGCCTCGCGCGCCGTCAGTTGTTCGAGCGCGGCGGCGGCGTTCCGCTCGGCCAGGTCCACCAGTCGCCGGGCGCGCCCGCGCGAGGGCGCCGCGAGCTCGACCGGGCGCCCGGCGCGGCTCGAGAGCGCCCCGGCCAGCACGGCATGCCCGTCCGGGAGCGCGGCGAGCAGCACGCGGCGCGGCAGGTCGCTGCGCGTGAGCGCGTACTGCGTCACCCAGGTCTCGAACAGCGCGCCGTCGTCCAGCCCCAGCGCCCGCTCGACCACGCGTGTCTCCTTGCCGATGACGCGTCCCTCGCGCACGAACAGCGTCGCGATCGCGGCCCGGTCGCCGTGACGCGCGAAGCCGAGCACGTCGGTGTCGCGGGGGTCCGCGCTCACCACCGCCTGCGGCACGCGCGCGCGCTCGAGGAGGCCGATCTGGTCCCGGCGCTGGGCCGCGACCTCGTAGCGGCGCCCCTCGGCCGCGGAAGCCATCTCGTGCCTGAGCCTCTGCAGCAGCTCCTCGTTCCGACCCGCGAGCAGCAGCAGCAGGCCGTCCACCAAGCCGCGGTACTCCGCCCGGTCGACGCGGGCGCGCGAGTAGCACGGCCCGGCGCAACGGCGGATGTGGTAGTAGAGGCAGGGCCGGTCCTGGCGGCGATAGTCCTCGAAGTTCCGGCAGGTGCGCAGCGGAAAGATGCGGCGCAGGTCGCGCAGCGTGCGGCGCAGCGCCTTGACGTCGGTGAACGGCCCCAGGTAGCGCGCGCCGTCGTCCAGCACGCGCCGGGTCACCGACAGCCGCGGCCACTCCTCCTGCACGCTCACGCGGACGAACGGGAAGCTCTTGTCGTCCTTCAGCAGCACGTTGTAGTGCGGGCGGTGCTGGCGGATGAGCGTGGACTCGAGGAGCAGGGCCTCCACCTCCGTCCCGCTCAGGATGGTGTCCACGTCGGTCGCCCGCGCCATCATCTCGTCCATCAGGGGCCGCTGCGGGTCGTGGGCGAGGTAGCTGCGGACGCGCGAGGCGAGGCTCAGGGCCTTTCCCACGTAAAGGACCTCGCCCCGGGCGTCCTTGAACAGGTAGACCCCCGGCAGGGCGGGCAGATCGGCGATCTTCTCGCTCAAAGCGCTCACGCACCCTCCGCGCATACTCTCGGGGATACCCGAGGAAAGCAGACTACCGCCCGCGCGCGCGGGGAACAATGGGGGAATCCCCGGCGTGGGTTTGACGCCCGCGGGGCCGGAACGGTATCTTCCTTCGGCATTTACAGCAGCTTTGTTCCCCTTCCGGAGGATCTTCATGCCGCATCACAAGTCCGCCAAGAAGCGCGTCGGCACGAACGAGCTGCGCCGCCAGCGGAATGTCGCGACCACTTCACGCATGCGCAATGCGATCAAGCTCGTACGCGGTGCCACGACCCGCGCGGCGGCGGAATCCGCGCTCAAGGACACCATTTCGATCCTGGACCGCACCGCCTCCAAGGGCGTGATCAAGCGCGAGACGGCGAGCCGGCAGAAGGCGCGTCTCGCGAAGTTCGTCCACAAGCTGCCGGCCTGATCGCGAGGACACCCGTGCGTTCCCGCCTCGCCGCCGCGCTGCTCGCGGTGCTGGCGGTCGGAACGCCCGCCCCGGCCGCGCGGGCGCAGACCGCTTCACCCTTCGAGGTGGTCCCGAGGCCAGCCGAGTCGCAGCCGTCGCACCGCCTGTTCTGGATCACCGCGATCGTCGGGGCGGGGCTGGTGGCCAGTTCGTTCCCGCTCGCGAACGAGGCGGACCGGCGCTATGCCGCGTACCTCGGCGAGACCGACGTGAGCAAGATCGACGAGCGCTACGACGCCACCACGCGGATGGACTACATGGCGTCGGGTGCGCTGCTCGTGGGTGAAGGGCTGCTCGTCACGGCCGTGTGGCTGCGATTCCTCCATCCGCCGCACGAGAGCAATCGCCTCGCGCTCGAGGTCGGGCCCGCCCGATGCGCCGTCTCGCTGCGCTTCTAGCGCTGCTCCTGCTCGGGTCGTGCAGCCATCGCGCACGGTTGAACCCGCTCGACTCCCAGAACCCGCAATCCGGCGGGGCCCCCGAGGGGTTCAACGCGCTGGCCGACTTCGTCTCGGTGCGCCTGGTGTGGACGCCGCGGCCCGACCTGGCGATCGATGGATTCCGGCTGTTCCGGCTGGCGCCGTTCGACAGCGTGTACCGCCAGCTCGGCGGCGACCTGTCCCCCACCTCGTCGCAGTTCTTCGACGGCAACGCGATCAACGGGCTCGACTTTCGCTATCGGCTCTACTACGTGATCAGCGGCGAGCTGTCCGCGCGCTACGCCGAGGACGTGGCGACGCCGGGCAGCGTGCGCGCCTGGGTCGGCGACGTGGCGGGCGGCCGCCTGCTCCGCCTGACGCCCGACGCGCGTGACGTGCTGGTGAGCAACCAGGGCTTCGGCGAGCCGTTCAGCCTCGCGGTGACCCCGGACTTCGGGCCGGTCTGGGTCGCCGACGACCTCTCCGGCGACGTGCTGGTGACCGATCCGCAGGGCCTGGCCCAGCCGGTGACGATCTCGGGCTTGTCGCAGCCGTTCACGATGGCGCTCGATCCGCTCGACCACACGGCGTGGATCTGTGACCTCTCCGGCTCCGTGCTCCACTATTTCGCCACCGGCGCCCCCGCGTCGCCCGCGCGCTTGAGCCCGCTCCTCGATCAGCCCGGAGGCGTCGCCACGAACGCCGCCGATGGCGCGGTGTGGGTGACGGAGCTGGCCGGAAGTCGCGTGCGGCGGTTCGCGCGCGACGGCACGGCGCTCGGCGCGCGGGCGGTGCCTTCGCCGTCTCGCGTGGCGGTGGACTCGCTCACCGGGCAGGGCTGGGTCACGTCCCTCACGACCGGCTGGGTGTGGCGGATGTCCCCCGGGATGGCGGTGCTGGACTCGGTGCAGCTCCAGGGGCCCATCGGCCTGGCGCTCGACTGGCGCCGGCGCACCGCGTGGATTGCGGACGCCGCGGCCAACCAGGTGGTGGCGCTCGACATGGACACCCGGGCGGTGCGATTCCGCCTGCTCTCGCTCGGCGAGCCGCGCGATATCGCCGTCGACCTGGACCGCGGCGAGGCCTGGGTGGTGGGGCGCACCGCGGCCACCGTCTACCGCTTCTCGCCCGCGGGAGTGCTTCTCGCCCGCGTGGGCGGGCTAGGGGAGCCGTTCGAGGTGCGGTTGGACCGCGGGTTCCAGTAGCGCACGCGGGAGTGGAGGCGGCTCGGCGAACGGGGATATGCTCGTGCGCATGATCCCTGTGCCCGTGCTCCCGAAGCGAAATCGTGCCTCGTGCCCGAACGCCAGGCGGGCCGGGCGCGGCGTTCGCGCGATGGCAGCAATCTGCCTGAGCGCGGGACTCGGCCTGTGCGCGACCGGGTGTTCGCACAAGGACTCGATTCCCGGAGACCCGGGCGTCAGCATCACACCCGGCTCGGCGATGCTGCGTCCCGGCGAGAAGCTGCGCTTCCAGACCGTCATCCGCGCAGACTCGTGGGAGGTCGTCGAGGGCTACGAGCACGGCGTGGTCTCCCCCGCCGGCGAGTACCAGGCTCCCTACTTCGCCCCCGAGAGCCCGACCACGACGGTTCGGGCGAATACCCTCCTCGGCCACGCGGACGCGCCCGTCACGCTGTTGCCGGGGGAAGCGGATACTGCCGGGTGCTTCGGCACGAGGCAGGATCACCTGCCGGCGCCGGGCGAGTACGTATTCGTGGAGGAGCTGCCCGAAGCCATCTACCGGCGCCTGCCCGTGTACCCCGAGCTCGCGAGAATGGAGGGTGTGCAGGGCGTGGTGATGGTCATGGCACTCGTGTGCGTGAGCGGTCAGGTGATCGAGACCTCGGTCATCAAGTCCATCCCCTTGCTGGATGACGCGGCGCAGCAGGCGGTGCGGCACTGGATCTTTCTGCCCGCGAAGGCCGGAGGCGAGCCCGTCGCGGTGTGGGTCGGCGTCCCGGTCCAGTTCTCTCTCCACTGATCCGGGGGACGGCAGCTCAGTACGTGTACTCGATCGTGAAGTACGTGGTCGGCATCGGTGAGGTGAGCCGGCGGAAGTCGTCGGTCCGCCACACCCAGTTCCAGCGCAGCTCGGGGTAGACCCCGCCCCCCAGGTAGATGGCGAAGCCGCCGTCCGCGACGTGGTCCGGGTTCGCCTGGTCCCACGCCCACACACCGTCGGTGAACAGCGCGCCGTGCACCGTGGGCAGCGGCCACGGCGCGGGCTCCGCCAGCACCAGCCGGCGCAGCAGCGGGAAACGCGCCTCGAGTTGCGCGTTCGCGAGCTTGAGGCCCGAGACGACGCGGCGCTCGTTGATGTGGATGCCCATCGGCCCCCCGAGGTAGGTCTTCTGTGCGTCGGCGCCGAAGCTCTCGGCGATCTGTCCGCGCGCCGCAAGCACCAGGTGCCGGATCGGCTGGCGATAGTGGCGGAGCTCGGCGAGCAAGGTGCCGTAGTCGGCCAGGCCCGAGGTCATGTCGCGCGTGAACCCGGCGGTGAGGTTGAAGCGCGAGCCCGCCTCCGGGCCGTCGTACCACCAGCGCGAGTCGTCGTAGACGAAGCTCAGGAAGTTCGAGACCAGGTCCACGGTCGGCGCCGATCCGCTGCGCAGCAGGTGATCGGTCGCGTGCCGGACCTGCATCGACGCCTCGACGCGCGTGAACGGGCTGAACGGATAGCTCAAGAGGCCCACGACCCCGATCCGCTTCTCGCGGCGCACCACGTCGAAGTCTGGATCGTAGAGGCGCGTGAGCCGGAAGACGCCGATCCCGTAATTCAGCCGCCGCGCCTGGTTGATGTAGGTGAGCCCGCCCTCCCAGCCGTCCCAGAAGTTTCCGAACTGATCGGAATCGTTCGCGAGCGTGAGCAGGAACGTCTCGTTCCCGAGCAGGTCGCTCATCGCGATCTGTCCCACCCCGCCGCCGCCGAACCCGGGATCGTAGAAGACGCCGTTCTGCACCAGGTCGAGCGACAGCTGGCGCTGGTAGGGCAGCGCGCGTGCGCCGTCGGCGATCGGGGGCAGCACCGGGGCGCGCGCGGGCTCGCCCTCCGCCTCGGCGGTCAGCGAGTCGGGATCCACGTGCACGGACCAGGTGTGGAACGCCACCCCCTCCTCCGCGGTGAACAGCAGGCCCTTCCCATCCGGGAGCCAGTCGGGATCGCTCGCCACCCCCTGGAGGCGGGTCACGCGCCGCGCCTCGTGCGAGGGGACGGCCGGCCGCACCCACAGGTCGCTGGTGCCGCCGCGGGTCGAGCGGAAGGCGATCCACTGGCCATCCGGGGAGTATGCGGGCTGGCGGTCGTCACCCGCCGGCGGATGGCTCACCGCCTCCGGTTGCCCACCCGCGAGCGAGAGACGCCAGAGCGAGTAGCGCCCGGCGAGGTCACCGCGGTCCGAGGCCCACACCACCCACGCGCCGTCCGGCGAGAGCGAGGGCTCGACGTCGTCGAAGCTGTCGTGCGTCAGGCGTTCGAGCTGCACCTCGCCGGTCGGCCAGGAGGCGCGGTAGAGATCCTGCTGGCCGTCGTACGCCTGCGCCGCGAACACCGCCGAGCGCCCGTCCGCGGCGAGCGCCGGATCGTGGATCGCGACCAGCTCGGGGAAGTCGATGCGGCGCAGGATGCGGTCGCTCTTCGGATCGAGCAGGTAGAGCGCGTCGCGCCCGCCGCGCTTCGCGGTCACGGCGATGAGGCCCGAGCGCGAGGTGGAGGGCCGGTTGTCGAACAGGTGGAACGACTCGAACGCGGCGCTCGTTCCGCCGCGCAGCAAAAGTCGCTCGCGCCGGGTCGAGTCGCGTCCCCGCTCGCTCAGGACCAGGTCCACGGAGCCCTCGCCCACCTCGAACCAGCAGAAGCGCAGCGCCGTGTCGGCCGGGGTGCGGCCGGGAAGCGCCCGCGGCGCGAGGTTGAAGCGGCTCTCCTGGCGGTACGGGCGCGCCACCGCCCGGGCGCGCGATGCCGTGGCCACCACCGGGTACCAGCGCTTCTCCAGGCCCTCGAACCACTCCTCGTCTGCGTCCGCGAGCTTCCGGCCGAACGTGATCTCGAACGCGGTCGCGAAGTCGTCGGCGCGCCACACGTTCTCGAGCAGGTCGAAGATGCGGGCGTCCCCGTAGCGCGCGGCCAGCCACAACAGGAACGACTGGCCCTCCTTGTACATCTCGACGGAGCCGGTGATGGGCTCGCTCCGCGTGAGCGGGTAGGCCATGCGGGACAGCACCATGTCGCGGAGCAGGCCCTCGGCGTCGGCGTCCCATGTCGTGCCGCAGTACTCCGCGAGTCCCTCGGTGAACCACAGGTCGGGCAGCCACGAGACGGTGCGGTGGTGCTCCTTCATCACGGCCGTGATCTTGTTGAGCATGTACCAGTGCGTCAGCTCGTGGCGCGTCACCCAGCGCAGGCGCGCCCACGAGCCGTTGTGCGGGATCAGCACGCGGCCCTTGATGAGCTCGGTGAGACCGCCGACCGACTCGGTGAGGATCTCCGGCGTGGCGTTCGTCTGCTGGAACAGGTGATGGGTCGAGTAGAGGAGCAGCGGCACCTTGCTGCGGGGAACGATGCGGAAGCGGCGGTCGTACTCGACGGTCACGCTCTCGGCGAACACCACCAGCTCGCGCGCCAGGCTCTCCTCTTCCGCGTAGTAGTGCAGGCGGAGGTGCGGCGTCTCGAGGACGGACCACTCGAGCTGCTCGTAGTGCACCTTGTTCTTGCCGAACGACTGCGCGGCGGCGGGCGGGACGGCGACCCCGGCGAGGCCCGCGACGACACACGCGGCGAGGCACACGGCGGCACGTGCGGCGTCTCGTATGGATCTCGGCTTGGAGCTCTGTCGCGCGCCGTGCATTCGCTTTCCGGGTTAGGCGTTCCTCACGTGCTCCGCGGTCCCGGCCCGCGCAGCACGTCCTCCAGTGTGTACCAGCCGGAGGCCGCTGTCGCCACGAATCTCGCCGCCGCGAGCGCCCCGTGCGCGAATGCGGCGCGGTCCTGCGCCACGTGCCGGAGCTCGAGCCACTCCCCCTCGCCCGCCAGCAGCACCTGGTGGTCCCCGACCCAGGTCCCGCCGCGGACGGAGTGCATGCCGATCTCGCCCCCGGTCCGCACGCCCACCATGCCCTCGCGGCCGTGCCGGAGCGCTGCGGCCGGGAGGCCGCGCGCCGCCCGCACGTCGGACGCGAGCGTGAGCGCGGTGCCGGAGGGGCTGTCCTTCTTCAACCGGTGGTGCTTCTCGATGATCTCCACGTCCCAGCTCGCCGGCACCGCGGCTAGGACCGCGCGGAGCGCCACCCGCAGTGCCGCGATTCCGAGGCTGAAGTTGCTGGAACGAAGCACCGCCACGCGCTTCGCCGCCTCGCGCAGCGCCGCCTCGTCCTCCGCCCCGAGGCCGGTCGAGCCGGTCACGAGCGCAGCGCCGCGCGCCGCGGCGGCGACGGCGGCCGCGCGCGCCCCGGCCGGGCCGCTGAAGTCCACGATCACGTCCCCCCTGCTCGTGACGGCCTGCACGTCCTCACTCCACGCCATCCCCTTCGCCTGCGGTGCGTCCGGCTTTGTCGCCACCCCGGCGGGAAAGTTCGCGCGCAGGTCGACGCGGGCGTGCACGGCGAGGTCGGTCGCTCCGCCGGCCGCGGCTTCGACGGCCCGCCCCATCCGCCCGGCCGCGCCCACGAGCACGATGCGGATCACGCGCGTGCCGCGGCCCCGGCGAGCGCGATGCCCACCGCGCGGGCGGCTTCGAGCACGGCCTTCTCGGTCGAGGGCTCGATCGGCACGAGCGGCAGCCGCAGCTCGTTCGCGATCAAACCCATCTCCGAGAGGAGGAACTTGATGGGACCCGGGTTCGACTCGAGGAATGCGGCCTTGAAGAGCGGCATGAGCCGCTGGTGCGCCGCGAGCGCCTTGTCCGCCGGGCCCGAGCGGGAGAGGTCGGAGAGCGTACGCATCTCCTTCGGGGCCGCCTGCCCGACCACCGAGACGATGCCCTCCCCGCCGACCGCGGCGCAGGGCAGCGTGAGCGCGTCATCGCCCGAGAGGAGCGTGAGCCGGGTGCGGGTCTTCACCTGGGCCATCTGGTCCAGGTTGCCCGAGGCCTCCTTCACCGCCTTCACGTTCGGCAGCTCGTGCACCATCGCCAGCACGTCCGGCGTCGTGTTCGTGCCCGTCCGACCGGGCACGTTGTAGAGGATCAGCGGCAGCTTCGTGCTCTTCGCGACCGCCGCGAAGTGCGCGGCCTGGCCCTTCGGGGTGGGCCGGTTGTAGAACGGCGTCACGATCATGGCGCCGTCCATGCCCAGCTCCTCGGCCATCCGCGTGAGCGCGATCGAATCGGCGGTGCTGTTGGTGCCCGTGCCCGCCACCACCCAGGCGCGCCCGCGCGCGCGCTCGCGCACGAACTTCCACAGCTCGCGGCGCTCCTCGACCGTGCACGTCGCCGCCTCGCCGGTCGAGCCCGACACGACCACGCCCTGCACGCCCCCCGTGAGCATGTGCTCCACCAGACGCTCCGTGGCGTCCCAGTCCACCGTGCCCTTCCGGAACGGCGTGACCATCGCGACCGACAGGCCTTCGAACACGTGGACCCCCTTCCGACGCCGGCCTCCGCCGGCATCTCAATCCCGCTCCGGACTCGCTTCCGCCGGCCACTCCCCCGTGAACACGCTCACCGTCGGGCCGACGAGCACGGCCTCGCGATGATCGCGCACGGGCGTCAACTCCACCACCAGGTCGTCGCCGCCGGAGGTCCGCACCGTGACCGGGTTATCGGCCACCCCCACCGCCGCGGCCCACATCGCCGTGGCGATGGCCCCGCTGCCGCAGGCCAGCGTCTCACCTTCGACGCCGCGTTCATAGGTGCGCATCGCCACCACGCCTCCGGCGCGCGGCTCGACGAAATCCACGTTCGCGCCCCCTGCACCGAGCTGCGGATGCCGGCGCAGCGCCGGGGCCCAGTCGTCGAACGGGATGCGCTTGAGATGCTCGACCGGGATCACCAGGTGCGGGACCCCGGCCGTCACGCGGCGGCCGGCGAAACTCCGGCCGGCGGCGGCCAGCGTGCACGGCTCGCCGTCCTCGACCGGCCCGAACCACAGCGCCATGCGCCCGGACGCCCGGCTCCCCCGGACCTCGGCGCGCTTGACGCCGGCGTCGGTACGGAACGTCACCGCGTCGCCGGACCCGAGACCGAGCGAGAGCGCGAAGCGCGCGATGCAGCGCGCGCCGTTCCCGCAGAACTCGGCCCGGCCGCCGTCCGCATTGTGGTAGCGCATCGCGAAGTCGTGCTCCCGGTCGCGCTCCAGCAGCAGCACGCCGTCGGCGCCGATCCCGCGGCGGCGATCGCACAGCCGTGAGAAGAGTCCCGCGGGATCCGCCGGCAGGAACGGTTCGCGATGGTCGATCACCACGAAGTCGTTGGCGGCGCCGTGCATCTTCGTGAACCGGAACCTCACGGGGCACCCGCCGCGCGCACCGGGCGCACCAGCACCAGCGTCGGCAGCTCCAGCACGCCGCCCGGCCGCACGTGCACCTCGATCTCGTCGCTCGCCGGCTCCTCCTCCCGCGACCATGCCTTGTTCCGGTCGACGTCGCGGAAGGCGCGCACCCGGTAGGTGCCGGGATCCCACTTGAAGTCGTAGGCGCCGCTCGCATCGATGTCGTAGAGCAGGCGCCGGGTGGAGTCGGACGCCGACGTGACGAGCAGGCGCACGATGCCGCGCTTGTCGGCGAGCGAGTCGAGCACCGTGCCCTTCACCTGCCCCGGCGCGCGCGGATTCACGACGTGCAGCTCGACCCCGGTCACCGCCGGCTGGCCGGTGGTGAGCACCAACGTGGTGTCCGCCGCGACCAGCAGGTCGTGCTCGGGTTCGAACGAGTGGTTGTGGTTCAGGTCGGCGAACGCCCACAGCCGGTAGCGCCCGGGCACGTGCAGGCCGTTCACCCGGAAGGCGCCGGTCTCGCCCGCGAGGCCCACCGCCTCGAAGTCACGCGCCGTGCTGTCCGGTTGCTTCCCCTCGGGGTAGCACCAGAGATAGGTGCCCGGCGCCGCGAACCCGGTGGCCACGACATCGCCGGCGATGAGCCCGGCCGGGAACTCGGAGGCGGTCGTGAACGGCACCGCGCGCCCGGAGCGGAGCGCGTTGCCGTGCTGGTCGCGGGCGTCGGTGCCGATGAACAGCGTGTACGTCTGGTTGGCGCGCAGCGTGTCGGCGAGCACCAGCACGAGCTTCCGCCCGCTCCAGCGCCGGGTCTTCACCTCGACCCGCGGCGCGATGTCCACCGCGAGCGTGGCCGAGCGCGGGTCCATGGGCTCGCTGTACTCGACGACGAGGTGTCCCCTGCGGTCGACCGAGGTGGCGCCCGAGTCCGGCGTCACCCGCACCACGAACGGCGGCTCGAGGTCGGGCGGTCCGCCGGTGGGCGGCAGCTTCCGAGCACAGCCCGCGGCGAGCACCAGCAGCAGGGCCGCTGGAGCCGGCAGGCGGCGCCTGCTAGGCACGGGGGTGCGCCTGCTCGTACGCCTGCCGCAATCGCGTACGCGAGACGTGCGTGTACACCTGCGTGCTGGCGAGCGAGGCGTGACCGAGCAGCTCCTGAATCGCGCGCAGGTCCGCGCCGGCATCGAGCAGGTGACTCGCGAACGAATGCCGGAGCGCATGCGGCGTGACGCCGAGCCCGCCCGCCACCCGGGTGAGCCGGCGGCGCACCATGCGCTGCACCGTGCGCGGCGACAGCGCACCCGGCGGGCCGCCGGGCCGGGACCGGGCCCGCCCACGGAACAGCGGTTCGTCGCGCGGGCCCTCGCTCCGGTCCTCGAGCGACAGGTAGCGGTCGAGCGCGCGGAGCGCCCGCTCTCCCACCGGCGTCACGCGCTCCTTGCTCCCCTTGCCCCGGACGCGCAGCAGCTGCGCACCGCGGTCCAGGTCGCCGCGGTGAAGGCCGAGCAGCTCCGACAGCCGGAGCCCCGAGGAGTACGTCAGCTCGAGCAGCGCGAGATCGCGCGCCGCCGCGGCGTCGGTCGCGCTCGCGAGCTGGTCGAGCGCCTGGTTCAGGTCGAGGCGCGGCAACGTGCGCGGCAACCGGCGCGGCAGGCGCGGGAACGGCAGCGCGCGCGCGGGATCGGTCGCGAACAGGCCGCGTCGCACGCCGTAGCGGCCGAAGCTCCGCCATGCCGCGAGCGCGCGCGCGGTGCTCGAGGCGGCGTGCCCGGTGCGGAACAGCTCGCGCAGCGCACGTTCGAGCAGCGCCTGGTCCCACTGCGAGGCCTCGACGGGCTTCCCCTCTCCGCCCGCCAGGTCCAGTACGCGGGTCAGGTCCCGGCGGTAGGCGGCGAGCGTGTGCGGCGAGAAGCGGCGTGCCGCCTTCAGTTCGGAGAGGAAGGATTCGAGTGCTTCACGCACTGGTCGGCTCGGGGGCGACCCTGGCCCGGCACTTCGGGCACACGAGCGCCATGCCCGACTTGTAGGTCTTCTCCACCATCAGGGGCGAATCGCCGTTCGGGCACGGGAAGTTCACCGGCTTGTCCCAGAGCGCATAGTCGCAGTCCGGCCAGCGCGTGCACGAGTAGAACAACTTGCCCTTGCGGCTGCGTTTCTCGGCGAGCTCGCCCTTTCCGCACTTCGGGCACGGCACGCCGAGCGTGTAGGGCTTCGTGAACTTGCACTCCGGCCGGCGCTCGCAGTGGATGTAGCGACCGTACGGGCCGTTGCGGGCGACGAGGCCGGCGCCGCACAGCTCGCACTTGCCCTCGACCGGGACCGGCAGCTCGGACTGGTCCAGCGGCTGCGTGTGCTTGCACTCCGGGTAGCCCGGGCAGGCGAGGAACGCGCCGTTCCGGCCGAACTTCTTCACCAGGTGATGCTTACCGCACGCCGGGCACAGGATGTCGGTCTTCTCGAGCAGCGACTTCTTGATCTCGCCCGTCCGCTTCTTGACCGCGTCGAGATCGCGCGACAGGGGCGTCCACAGGTCGCGGACGACGTGCTGCCACTCGCGCTTGCCCTCCTCGATCTCGTCCAGCTCCTCCTCCATGCCCGCCGTGAACTCGAGATTGAACACGTCGGGGAAGTGCGTCACCAGGAGCCGCGTCACGAGCATGCCGAGGTCGGTGGGTTTCAGGGACCGCCCCTCGCGCTCGACGTAGTCGCGCTTGGTGATGGTCGAGACGATGGTGGCGTAGGTGCTCGGCCGGCCGATGTTCTCCTCTTCCAGCGCCTTGATGAGCGAGGCGTCCGTGTAGCGCGGGGGCGGCTGCGTGAAGTGCTGCTCCGGGCGCACCGGCGCCGCCGCGGTGCCGTCCTCCGCCGGCTCGACCAGCGGCTCGCGCGCCACGGTAAGCGGCCAGCCCTGCTGCAGCTCGGGCAGGCGGCCCTCCTCGGCCTCCTCGTCCTCGTCGCGGCCGTACACCTTGAGCCAGCCCGGGAAGCGCAGCACGCTGCCCGAGGCGCGCAGGCCGAGGCGGCCGGCTTCGATGTCCACCGCGGTCTGGTCGAACTCGGCCGGCGTGGATTGCGATGCCACCGCGCGCTTCCAGATGAGGTCGTAGAGCTTGAACTGCTCCTCGGTGAGGAACGCCCGCAGCGACTGCGGCGTCCGCTCGATCGCGGTGGGCCGGATCGCCTCGTGCGCCTCCTGCGCGCCCTTCTTGCTCCGGTAGAGGTTCGGCTTCTCGGGCACGAACGCGTCGCCGTACTCCCGGCCGAGCCAGCCGCGGATCTCGGTCAGCGCCTCGTTGGAGAGCCGCGGCGCGTCGGTGCGCATGTAGGTGATGAGGCCGATGCTGCCCTGGCCCTTGAGCTCGATGCCCTCGTAGAGCTTCTGCGCCACCTGCATGGTCCGCTGGCTGGTGAAACCGTAGCGGTTGCTCGCCGCCTGCTGCAGCGTGCTGGTGATGAACGGCGGCACCGCGCCCTTCTTCTTCGGCTTCACCTCGATGGCGGTGATCCGCGCGCTGGCATCCGCCAGCTCGCGCGCGAGCGCCGCCGCCCGGTCGCCGGCGCCATCGCCGCGCAGCTGGCCGTTCTCGAGCTTGTCGTCGCCCACGCGCACGAGCCGCGCGGTGAACCGTTCGCCGCCCGGGGTGGCGTAGTCCACCTCGAGCGTCCAGTACTCCTCGGGCACGAACGCGCGGATCAGGGTCTCGCGGTCGCAGATCAGGCGCAGCGCCACGCTCTGGACGCGCCCGGCCGACAGCCCGTACTTGACCGTGCTCCACACGAACGGGCTCACCTTGTAGCCGACGAGCCGGTCGAGCACGCGGCGCGCCTGCTGCGCGTTCACCAGGTTCATGTCGAGGTCGCGCGGATTCGCGAGCGCCTCGGTGACCGCGCGCTGCGTGATCTCGTTGAACGTGAGCCGGCGCAACGGGCGCTTCACGCCCTTCAACTGGAGCGCCAGGTGCCAGGCGATCGCCTCGCCCTCGCGGTCGGGATCGGGCGCCAGGTAGATCGTGCTGGCCCTGCGGGCCGCGACGCGGATCTTCGCGAGCGCGGAGTTCTTGCCGCGGATGGGTTCGTACTCGGGCTCGAATTCGTTGTCGATGTCCACGCCGAGCTTGCTCTTCGGCAGGTCCATGACGTGGCCGTTGGAGGCCAGCACCATGAAGTCCCTGCCGAGGAACTTGGTGAGCGTCTTGGACTTGGTCGGCGACTCGACGATCACGAGGTTCTTGCCGCTCGCCTTGTCGCCGAGGCTGGCGTCGAGCGCCGCCTCGTCCACCTCGGGCTCGGGTGGCGGCGCGACCGGGCGCCCGCGACCGCGCACGCGGGCCGCCGCGGCCGGCCCGGCACCGTCAGGGCTCGCGACCGCACGAGCGGCCCGCCGGGCCGCCACTTTCACCGGCTTCGCCGGCTTCACGGCCGGCTGGCCCGCGGCCTTCACGGGCTTCCGCACCGCCCTCCCGGACGGCGCCGCCGGCACGCCGGCGGGCTCCCCCGCGGGCCGGCCCGGCTTCTTCACCGCGGCTGGCGCCGCGGCCTTGTCAGTGCGCGACTTCCTGGTCGCCATGGGCGAGCTCCCCGGGGGTAGGTCCATCCTCGACTTCCATCGCCACGCGCACCGCCACCTGGCGCGCGCGCTCCACTTCCACGGGACGCTCCGCGAAAGCGGTCAGTGCCTCGAGCACGCGTTCGAACTGGTCGGCGTCGAGCGTGCCGTTCGAGCGAAGCCCGAGCAGGTAGCCCCACGCCTCGGTGGTGAGCGAATCGCGCTCCTCCGCCGACAGCACGCGCTGGGCGTTCCGGTCCGGGAAGCCGGCGATCCAGCCGCCCGGCGCGGCCACGCCGGCGAGCCCGCGGATTCCCATGATGGCGGACTCGACGTCCTCGGGCGGGGCGTTCTCCTGCTCCAGCGCCTCGCCGAGCGTCTCGAGCGCCAGCTCGTCGCCGGCCAGGTACTCCTCGAGCTTGCGCGCCACCAGGCGAAGGATGCGGGAGGTGCCGTCGAGTTCGCGACGGCTCACGCGCCCGACCCCACGCCCTCATCGGCCGGCATGTGGCACTTCTTGTACTTCTTGCCGCTCCCGCAGGGACACGGGTCGTTGCGCCCGACACGGGGCAGCGCGCGGGCCGGCTGTGCGGGGGCCGGCGCGCCACGCCGCCCGGCCGCGCCCGCGTGGCCCGGGGCCACCTGGGCCGGAGCCTGCGTCGCCGTCCCGGCGGACCCGCCCGAGCCCCACGCCTCGACCTCGGCGTGCTGGGCCACGATCTGCCGCGGCTGCCGGGGCGCCTCCTGGATCGCCTGGCGGGCGGCGTTGCTCTGCACCTGGACGCGGAACAGGCGCTGCACGAAATCCTCGCGCACCTCGCCCATCATCGTCTCGAACAGGGTGAACGCCTCCTTCTTGTACTGCACCAGCGGGTCGCGCTGGCCGTAGGCCTGGAGCCCGATGCCGCCCTTCACGTAGTCCAGCTCGTGCAGGTGGTCGCGCCAGTGCTCGTCAAGCGTGTAGAGGTAGAGGTGCCGCTCGAGGTCGCGCATCACCTCGGCGCCGAACTGCTTCTCGCGCGCGCGGTAGGCCTTCTCGGCGAACTCGACGGCCCGCTCCACCACCGCCTCGCGGGTGGCGCCCTCGACGTCGGCCGGGTTCGCCGGGGTCATGCACAGGTACGCCAGCTCGTCGGCCAGGCCGCGCAGGTTCCACTCCGCGCGGTGCAGCTTGTCCTCGACAAATCGCTCGACACGCTCGCTCGCGGCGTCGCGGAGATCTTCCAGAACGCGCGCGCTGATGTCGTTCGACAGCAGCGCCTCGTCGCGCTGCCGGTAGACCTCCTCGCGCTGCTTGTTCATGACGTTGTCGTACTCGAGCAGGTGCTTCCGGATGTCGAAGTTGTGCGCCTCGACCCGCTTCTGGGCCTTGCCGATGGCCGAGGTGACCATGCCGTGCTCGATGACCTCGCCCTCCTCGACGCCCATCCTCACCATGAGTCCCGAGATGCGCTCCGCGCCGAACAGGCGCATGAGGTCGTCCTCGAGCGAGAGGAAGAAACGCGAAGAGCCCGGGTCCCCCTGGCGGCCGGCGCGACCGCGCAGCTGGCGATCGATGCGGCGCGACTCGTGCCGCTCGGTGCCGAGGATGTGCAGCCCGCCGAGGTCGGCGACGCCGGGGCCGAGCTTGATGTCGGTGCCGCGACCGGCCATGTTCGTCGCGATCGTGACTGCGCCGCGCTGGCCGGCGTTGGACACGATCTCGGCTTCCTTCTGGTGGTACTTCGCGTTCAGCACGCTGTGCGGCACCCCGCGGATCTTGAGGAAGCGCGACAGCAGCTCACTCACCTCGACCGAGATGGTGCCCACGAGCACCGGCTGGCCGCGCTGGTGACAGTCGGCGATCTCGTCCACCACCGCCTTGAACTTCTCGCGCTTGGTGCGGTACACGACGTCGTTGTGATCCTCGCGACACACCGGCTGGTTCGTGGGGACGACCGCCACGTCGAGCTTGTAGATCTCCCAGAACTCGCCCGCCTCCGTCTCGGCGGTACCCGTCATGCCGGCCAGCTTCGCGTACATGCGGAAGAAGTTCTGGAGCGTGATGGTGGCGAGCGTCTGGGTCTCGCCCTCGACCTTCACCGCCTCCTTCGCCTCGATCGCCTGGTGCAGGCCGTCCGAGTAGCGGCGGCCGGGCATCAGCCGGCCGGTGAACTCGTCCACGATCACGACCTTGCCGTCCTGCACCACGTACTCGACGTCCCGGTCGAACAGCGAGTAGGCCTTGAGCAGCGCCTGGATGGCGTGGATGCGATTGTTCGCCACGCCGTACGCCTGGTAGACGCGGTCGCGCTCGGCGATGCGCTCATCCGCGGACAACTCCTCGCGGCCTTCCAGCTCGGACAGTTGCGCGGTCAGGTCGGGGACCGTGAACTTCTCGGGCTCGGTCGGCGACATGATCTGCCGCCCCGCCTCGAGCAGGTCCACGTTCCGGGACTTCTCGTCGATGGTGTAGTACAGGTCGTCGTCGAGCTCGTGCATGCGCTTGTCGCGCAGGTACTCGAGTTCGACGCGGTTGATGAGCTTCTTCACCGCCGGCTGCTCGCTCAGCAGCTTGATGAAGCGCTTGTGCTTGGGCGCGGCGCGCTGGACCTGCAGCAGCTTCACGCCCGCCTCCCACTCCTGCTTCGGGTCGGCGAGCAGCTTCTCGCCCTCGCCGAGCGTCTTCGCCGCCCACTGCGCCTGGGCGCGCACCACGCGCTCGACGAGCGGCTTCATGTCGTCGAACAGGTCGTCCTCGCGGTCCTCCACCGGTCCCGAGATGATGAGCGGCGTGCGCGCCTCGTCGATGAGCACCGAGTCCACCTCGTCGACGATCGCGTAGGCGAAGCCGCGCTGCACCCGGTACTCGGGGCGCACCGCCATGTTGTCGCGCAGGTAGTCGAAACCGAATTCGTTGTTCGTGCCGTACGTGATGTCGCAGGCGTACTGCTCGCGGCGGCGCGCCGGCTCCATGTTCTGCTGGATGCAGCCCACGCTGAGCCCGAGGAACCGGTAGATCTCGCCCATCCATTCGCTGTCGCGACGGGCGAGGTAGTCGTTGACCGTGACGAGGTGGACGCCCTTGCCGGTCAATGCGTTCAAGACCATGGGCAGCGTCGCCACCAGGGTCTTGCCCTCGCCGGTGGCCATCTCGGCGATCTTGCCCTCGTGCAGCATGATGCCGCCGATCAACTGCACATCATAAGGAACGATCTGCCACGTGAGCGGGATGCCGCAGACGTCCCAGGTCTTGCCGCACAGGCGCTTACAGGCCTGCTTGACCGCCGCGAACACCTCCGGCAGGAGATCGTCGAGCGTGTCCGCCCCGCTCGCCAGCCGGGCCTTGAAATCCGCGGTCCTGGCCCTGAGTTGGTCGTCCGAGAGGCTCTCGTACTCGGCGAAGAGGCGGTTGATCTCCTCCACGATGGGTCCCGCCCGGCGCACTTCGCGCTCGTGCTTCGACCCAAACACGGACTTGAGAAGGTTCTCGAGCATGGCGGGCAGGATAGGGCCTCGGCGACATTGGAGCAAAAACGAGGGATCCGGGCGGCGCTCGAACGGCAGCCGCCGGCCCCCTGTGATGCGGGCCAACGCCGTGCGGTGCAATGCTCGCCGGCGGCGAATCGCCACGACGCGAAGCGTCGTGCGTTCGCGCGCGCGCATGTCACGCGCGCGTCATGTGCTGCTCGCACGCGCACGCGTGCGCGCGAGGCATCGCTCCGGCCTCGCGAGCCGCGCCGCGATCGCCGCCGTCCGCAAATGCACGCGGCCCGATGCAGCGCATCGGGCCGCGCAGGGTCGACGGGCGGTGTGACTCAGACCTTCAAGACATGGGCTGCTTCGGTGCCGCGCGTACTGCTCATCATCTCGAACTCGACTCGCTCGCCCTCGTGAAGCGTGCGGAACCCGCCGCTCTCGATGGCGCTGAAGTGAACGTAGACTTCAGATCCCTCCTGGCCTTCGGGTGTGATGAAACCGTACCCCTTCTGGTCGTTGAAGTACTTGACCGTGCCACGCGCCATGGATCTTCCTCCCAGGCTGGCTAGAGGACCTCGGAGAGCCCGGACCCGGAACCAACCTTGCCCCCCGCCGCGATCATGGTCAAGAACGTTCGCGGCTCATCCCGCGGCCGCGGCGGAAGCCCGACGGTGGACCGTGAGCCGGCCGAGGAACGCCACGGCATCGCCATGGGACGGCTCGACTTCCAGCACCTGTCGCACCTCGTGCAAGGCCGCGTCACGGTCGCCCCGGGCCTCGAGACCACGCGCGAGTTCGAGCCGCGCGGAATGGAAGTCGGGATTGAGTTCGAGCGCCTGCACGAGCGTCGCGATGCCGTCGTCCAGGTGGCCCGCCCGCAACTCGTGCGAACCCAGCACGGCGTGGAGATCGGCGTAGCCCGGCCGTTCTGCCACGGCGCGACGCAGGCTCGCGAGACCCGCGGGCGCATCCCCGGCGGCGAAGCTGGCCTGCGCGTTGCCGAGCAGCGCCTCGAGTGCCTCGTCGCCGCCGGTGAACGCGCGGCGGAGGAGCGGCGCCGCGTCCTCCACGGCCGCCTCGCGCAGCCGGTCGAGACCCTGCCGCAGCGACTCGGTCTCGTGCGCAGAACCCCCGCCCGAGAGCGCACGCAGCGCGCTCACCGCATCGCTCACCCGGCCCTCGCGAGCGTCGAGGAGCGCGAGCTCGACCGCGGCCGCACGGTAGCGCGGATTGATCGCCAGCGCGCGCTCGCAGTGCTCGCGCGCCGCTTCGCGCTCGCCCTCGCGTCCGAGCAGCGTGCCGAGCGCGAGATGCAGGTCGGCCCAGTCCACGAGCTTCAGCGCCGCCTCGAGCGCACGTCGCGCGGTGCCCTCGTCCCCGCCGCGCTCCGCGGCGCGCGCGACGGCCGCGAGCGCGGTCGCCGCGGCCGGCAGCGCCTCGCCGGCGTCCCGGCGCGCGAGCAACGGCTCGACGCGCGCGAACGCCTCCGCGTACCGCCCGTCCGCGGCGAGCGCGTGCGCCGATTGCAAGGCGTGCTGCGTGTCGTCCGGCGGTGGGCTCTCGCCGGGAGTTCGTGTCACCGCACACATGGGGAGGCCGTTTCCGGGACGGGGGGGGGGAACCACGATCCGCCCCCGGTCATCGGCCTCGCCGGGCGGAAGATTGAGCGCTCCGCTTCCGCGCCACCGGGCGCCGCGTCTCACACTCCCGCGAGCCCCCGCACGGCGGGGCGCTAACTCATCAACAGCTTCATCGTGTAGCCGGCGGCGAGCGTGATGCCGAGATTGTCGTCGAGCGGGATGGGGAGCGCCTCGATGACCGTCGCCGCCACCGCACTGGACACGAGCACCGGCCACGGCACGTGATGGGCCTCGCGCGCCACGACCGCGGCCCAGGCCAGGCAGGCGAGCAGGCAACCGAGAGCACCCTCGTAGGACTTGTTGAACACGCGGTGCCGGCCCCAGGCCCGGCCCACCAGGGCCCCCATCGCGTCGCCGAGCACGGTGAATCCCAGCGCCGCGGCGGCGATCGGCTGAGGAAACACCTCGATGGCGATCAACGCCGCGAGCAACAGGTAGGTGGAGCCGAGCAGGCTCATGCGCTCGTGCTCGCGGATCATCTCCCCGAAGAATTGACGGAAGAACGTGCGCACGCGCTTCTCGTGGATCCGAAGCACGTCGATCGCGATCGCGCAGGCGGTGAGCGCGACGAACAGCACCCGGAACTCGCGGTGCGTGCGCGGCCACGGCAGGACCGGGATCAGCAGTTCGAGCGGCAGGACGATGAACGTCAGGTGGATCGCCTTCCGGCGGAGCTCGCTCAGCCATTCCGGACTGCGCAGCGGCTTCAGGGGATCGTCGGTCGGGGCTTGTCGCCGCTTCGACTTGCTCTTGCGGGCGGTCATGGGTGCAACGGTAACAGAGGCCGGCGGCTCACGGACCCTCGCCCGCGGCCGGGTGGAGGTCGCGGTACGCCTGGCGGAATCCGAGGATGCGCCGGACGTAGTCCTGCGTGTCGGCGTTGGACGCCATCTCGCAGTAGAGCGCCCAGCCGCCACGCGCGAGGATCTCGCGCCAGTCGTCGCGCACGTTGCCTCCGCCGGCGTTGTAGGCGGTGAGCGCCACCGGAATGCTGCCGTCGAAGCGGTCGAGCAGCTGGCGAAGGTAGCGCGCCCCGTAGCGGAGCGAACGCGAAGGCTCGAACACCAGCGTGTCCGAGTCGAAGCTCTCGTGCAGCTCGCGTGCCATGTCGCGCGCGGTGCCTGACAGGAGCTGCGTGAGGCCGCGCGCGTTGCTGCGCGAGACCGCGCGCGGGTCGAACCGGCTCTCCTGGCGGACCAGCGCCCAGAGGAGCGCGCGCTCGATGCCGGCCGCATCGGCTGCGGCCGCCAGCTCGCGCTCGTAGGCCGGAGGAAACGCCCACGGCACCCAGGCCCACGCGGCGGTGTCCGCGGGCGCCGCGAGCAGTGCGCGCTCCGCGGCGCGGGTGCCGCTCGCGAGGTCGCCGCCGGCGTACGCCGCCACGGCGATCGCCCGCCACGACGCGGCCGGGATGGCGCGCCCCGCTGGGCCCGGGACGCGCGCGTCGTGGCGGTCGCGCGCGGCCACGATCCGCGCCGCGGCATCGGGGAGCCGGAGCGGTCCGGCGAGCGCCACGACCGCGGCGGTGAGCTGCGGCTCGAGCGAGTCGGGCGTTGCCGCGAGCACATCTCCCGGCCAGCTCGGCAGGTGGAGCGTATCGCGGGCGGCCACCGACAGCAGGTCGTAACCCGGCTGCTCGGCGAACTCGGTGCGCAGGATCGAGTCGCCCTCGGCGACCCGGCGCTGGTGGAGCGCCACGCCGAGCCAGAAGCGCGCCCTCCGGTCCACGACCGAGCGCCAGGCCTCGATCGCCGCCTTACGGTCGCCACTCATCCAGTCCATGAGCCCGGCGAGCGTGGTCGCGCCCTGCACCAGCGGCACATCCGGATGGAACACGGTCGCGAGGCTGTCGGCGAGGCGAAACGAGCGCGCCGCCAGCGCCCATCGGCTCTCGTCCTGCGCCTCCCGCCCGCACTCCCACCACGCCGAGATGCGCACGACCGGTTCGCGGGCCGTGCGTCCGATGTCCTGGTAGAGCGCGAGCGCGGCGTCCGAGCGCCGGGCATCGCGAAACGCGCGCGCGCGCTCGAGGCGGGCGCGATCAAAGGCCGGCGTGCCCTGTGTCCAGCGGAGCGCCGTTTCCGCGGCGGCAATGGCCGCGAGCGGCCGCCGCCACTCGCGGAGCCATTGCGCGCGCTGCAACGCGTCGGTCCCGCGCTCCTCGGGCGGCACCCGTTCGGCGAGTCCGGCGAGACGGGCCAGGGCCTCGTTCCGGGCGCCGTTCGCCCATTCGGCCACGGCCGCGCGCCGAGCGAGCCTCGGCGCGAACGTCTCGCCGCGGGCGCGTGCCAGCGTGTCGAGCAGCTTGAGCGCGTCGCCCGAGGCGGGCGTCACGCTCGCGAAGCTCTCGAGCACGCCGCGGGCCAGCGCCTCGCCGCCCGTCGTGTCGCGCACCGCCACGAGGATCGGCGCCTGCATCGCGCGCCACGCCGCCTCCTCGGAAGCGGGCCAGCCCTTGCGGTCCGCCGCTTCGAGGAGATCCCCGGCGCGAACGACATCGTGGCGCGCGAGCGCGTACGCCGCGCGGCGCCGGACCGCGTCCCACGCCCACAGCGAGCGGGCGAGCCGTGGCAACGCGAGCAACTGGTCGGCGCGCGCCGTGTCGCCCCGGGCGGCGAGCGTGTCCGCGAGCGGGCAGAGCACCGCCGTGCCGGCGAGCCCGCTGTCGCGGGCCGCGACCCACCACTCGGGAACCGGCGCCGGAACCGGTTCGGCGTGTCCGGACAGTTCCGCGCCGAACCAGCGCACACCCCCGCGCGTCGGTTCGAGCCGCGGCGTGCCGGCCTCGGCCGCGGTGGCGGTGGCGGCGAGCAGCGCCGCGGCCATGGCCAGCCGCGCGAACCGCAGGGTCACTCCCACTCGATCGTCGCCGGGGGCTTGCTGGTGATGTCGTACACGACGCGATTCACGCCGCGCACCTCGTTCGCGATGCGATTGGCCGTGCGCGCGAGCAGCCCCTGCGGAAGCCGCGTCCAATCGGCGGTCATGCCATCCACCGAGTTGACCGCCCGCAGCGCCACCACCTTCTCGTACGATCGCTCGTCGCCCTTCACGCCCACCGTGGACACCGGAAGCAAGACCGCGAACGCCTGCCAGGTCTTCGCATACCACCCGGAGCGCCTGAGTTCCTCGATGAAAATGGCGTCCGCGTGGCGCAGGACGTCCAGGTCCGGTGCGCGCACCGGGCCGAGGATCCGCACCGCGAGCCCCGGGCCGGGAAACGGATGCCGGTCCACGAGCGCGGGCGGCAGGCCGAGCTCGCGCCCGAGCAGGCGCACCTCGTCCTTGAACAGCCACTTGAGCGGCTCGACCAGCTTCATGCGCATCCGCTCCGGGAGCCCGCCCACGTTGTGGTGCGTCTTGATGACCTGCGAGCCGAACCCGGCGGACGCGGATTCGATGACGTCGGGATAGAGCGTGCCCTGCGCGAGGAACTCCACGGGGCCCAGGCGCTGCGCTTCCTCCTCGAACACCGCGACGAACTCCTCGCCGATGATCCTGCGCTTCCGCTCGGGGTCGGCCACGTTTTGGAGCCTTGCGAGAAAGCGCTGCCGCGCGTCGACGACGCGCAGGTTGAGGTGCCGGCGCGAGCCGAGCTCGCGCTCCACTTGGGCCGCCTCGTCGAGCCGCAGCATGCCGTGGTCCACGAGAACGCACACCAGCCGGTTCCCGATGGCGCGATGGAGGAGCGTCGCGGCGACGGTGGAGTCCACGCCGCCCGAGAGCCCGCACAGCACGTGGCCGTCGCCGACCTGCGCGCGGATGTCCTTCACCGCGGTCTTGAGGAAGTCCTTCATCGACCAGCCCGGCTCGAGCCCCGCGATCCGGAACAGGAAGTTGGACAACACCTGCCTGCCGTAGGGCGAGTGCACCACTTCGGGATGGAACTGGATCAGGTGGAACGGCAGCTCCGCGTGGCGCGCCGCCGCGAATGCGCAGTTGCGCGTGTGCGCCACCCTCACCCAGCCGGGACCGAGCGACTGCACCTCGTCGCCGTGGCTCATCCATGCCTTGAAGCGCCTGGGGACACCGGTGAAGAGCGGCGAGCGGCCGTCCTGGACGAACGTGGCCGGTCCGTACTCGCGGCGCTCGGCCTTCGCGACGCTGCCGCCGAGGAGTTGCGCCGTGGCCTGGAATCCGTAGCAGATCCCGAGCAATGGGAGTCCGAGCTGGTAGATGCCGGCGTCCGGCATGGGCGCCTCCTCGCGGTACCCGCTCGCCGGCGAGCCGCCGAGGATGAGCGCGGCCGGAGCCCGGGCCTGGATCCCGGCGAGCGGGGTCGTTCCGGGGACGATCTCCGAGTAGACCCCGAGCTCGCGCACGCGGCGCGCGATCAGCTGTGTGTACTGGCTCCCGAAGTCGAGGATCAGCACCGAGGCGCGGGGCATGCGGACGGGAGCGCTCATGTGATGGGCCGGGGCGAGAGCGAAGCCGGTTGGGCGGCGGGCGCGGAGGCCCCGAGCTCGAGCCGGAGCCGTTCGATCAGCGCGTGCGCCCGGCGCTTCTGGGTGCGGCGCCACAATCCCACGCCGAGCATCACGATGGCCGCCATGAGGGCGATCCCGGGCAGCACCTCGAACACGGCGCCCCAGCCGGCTTCGCCCGCGAGGACGCGCCGGCACTGGAGCAGGAGCTGGTAGCCGCCACCGCACACCGTGAGGAGCCCCCAGAACGTCCCGAACACCACGAGCTCCGCCCGCGCCCCGACCGTGACCTCGAGCGTCGTCGAGCCCGAGCCCTCGCGGACGCGGCCGCGCAGGACGGGCGCGCCGCCCCCCAGCAACGGAAGGCCGAGGCTCATGCTGAACGCGCGCCCGCTGCGTCCGCCGAACAATCGGTAGCGCGCCTCGCCCTCGATGAAGCCGTGGCGCAGCAGCTCGTCGATCGCGCCGCACACGCGCTCGGCGTCCCACGGGGTGTCGAGTTCCGCGCGTGCGAGCTCGAACGGATTCACGGGTGCGCGTCCTCGGCGGCGCGTTTCACTGCGGCGGGCCCGCCCGCCCGATCACGCGGCCGCCCGCGGCCAGGATGATGGGCGTGATGAGCCCGACGAGGACACTCCTCGCGTCGTTCGGGAACGGCGGCCGAGTCGTGATCTTCAGGAATCCGAAGTCGAGCGTGCCTTTCGATTCGCGCCAGCTGGCCCAGTCCCAGAACTGTCGCGCGAAGAAGAACACGAACAGGACGACGGCGACGGCGTAAGCGGCGAGTGCGATCGTGCGGCGTTGTGTCGCATCCATGCGGTACGCCCCCTTCGCTAGTGCCGGAACACCCTGCGGTCCGTGAACACCATCGCCACGCCCCGCCGGTCCGCCTCGGCGATCACCTCGGCGTCCTTCACCGAGCCCCCGGGCTGCACCACCGCGCGCACCCCTGCCTCGGCCGCGTGCGCGAGGCCGTCCGCGAATGGAAAGAAACCATCGCCCGCGAGCGCCGTGCCGGCGAGGTCGTGCCCCGCGCGCCGGGCCTTCGTGATCGCCAGGTCGACCGCGTCGACGCGCGAGGTCTGGCCGCTCCCGAGCCCCACCAGCACCTCGCCGCGCACGAGCGCGATGGCGTTCGAGCGCGCCGCCGCGACCACCTCCCACGCGAACCCGAGCGCGGCCATCTCGTCGGCGCTCGGCGCCCGCCGCGTCACGGTCCGCCACGGCGGCGCGGGCGAGACGCTGTCGCGCTGGAGCAGCGCCCACGGGCCCACGAGATTCAACTGCCATGCGTCGCCCGGCGCGAGATCCGCCGCGGTGAGCCGCACCAGGCGGACGTTCCTCTTCTCCGAGAGCACCGCCTCGGCCTCGCGGGTGAGGTTCGGGAACGCGACGCACTCCACGAACCGCTCCGCGATGGCACGGGCCGTCCCGCCATCCAGTTCGTCGTTGAGCGCGACCACGCCGCCGAACGCCGACAACGGGTCGCATGCGAGCGCGTGCGTCCACGCTTCCGCCGGCGTCGCGGCGCACGCGGCGCCGCAGGGCTGGCCGTGCTTCACGATCACGCACGCGGGGCGCTCGAAGCGGCCCGCCAGTTCGACCCCGGCGGCGAGATCGAGCAGGTTGTTGTAGGAGAGCTGCTTCGTCTCGCGCACGGCGGCGAGCCCGGCGGACGAGCCCATTCTCACGTAGAGCGCCGCCAGCTGGTGCGGGTTCTCGCCGTAGCGGAGCGTGCGCGCGCGCTCGAGCACGAGCGCGTGCACCGCGGGCGGGTCATCCGAGCCGCCCTGCCTGCGGGCCAGCTCGCAAGCAATCGCCCCGTCGTAGCGGGCGGTTCGCGCGAATGCCGACATCGCCCATCGGCGGCGATCCTCGAGCGTCACGCCGCGCGAGAGCGCGTCCGCGACCTCGGGGTACTGGGCCGGATCGTGCACCACGATGACGCCGTCGTGATTCTTCGCCGCCGCCCGCAGCAGCGCCACGCCGCCGATGTCGATGTCCTCGATCATTCCCAGGTCGTCGAGCGTGCGGCCGCGCTCCTCGAACGGGTAGAGCGTCACCGCCACCAGGTCGAGCGGCTCGAGCCCCTTCGCCTCCACGTCGGCCATGTCGTCGGGCGAGCCGCGGCGCGCGAGGATCGGTGCATGCACGTGCGGGTGCAGCGTCTTCACGCGCCCGCCGAGCATCTCGCCGAAGCCCGTCCACTCCTCGACCGCGGTGACCGGGACGCCGGCCTGCTTCAAGTGCGCGTACGTGCCGCCCGAGGCCAGCACCCGGCTGCCGCCCTGTACCAGCAGCGCCGCGAACTCTGCGGCGCCCGTCTTGTCCGACAGCGAGAGCAGCGCCGCGCGCGGCCAGCCCACGATGCCGGTGGGCGCGCTCGCCGCGTGCGCCGCGCTCTCGCGCATGCTAGCGCTCCCCTCCCGACAGCCGGCGGATCGCCTCGAGGTAGCATTCCTGCGTCTTCGCGACCACGTCGGCCGGCAGCGCCGGGGCCGGCGGCTCGTGGTTCCAGCCGCTGGCGTCCAGCCAGTCGCGCACCACCTGCTTGTCGAAGCTCTGGAGCCGCCCCGCCTCGTAGCCGGCGCGGTCCCAGTAGCGCGAGGAGTCGGGGGTGAGCGCCTCGTCGATGAGCGCGACGCGGCCGTCGATCCACCCGAACTCGAACTTGGTGTCGGCCAGCACGAGCCCGCGGCTCCAGGCGTGGCCCCGCGCGGCCTCGTAGATGGCGAGCGAGCGGTCGCGCAGCGCCACGGCGGTGTCGCGCCCGACGAGCGCCGCCATGCGCTCGAACGGGATGTTCTCGTCGTGGCCGTGGTCGTTCTTCGTCGCCGGGGTGAAGATCGCGGGCTCGAGCCGGGAGCCGTCCCTCAACCCGGCCGGGAGCGCCACGCCGCACACGCTGCCGTGCGCGCGATACTCCTTCAGGCCGCTCCCGGTCAGGTAGCCGCGCACGACGCACTCGATGTCGACGCGCTCGGCCCGCCGCACGAGCTGCGCACGGCCGACGAGCGCCTCCGCGTGCTCGCGGAACGGGGACGGGAACGTGCGCGGATCGTCACTCACGAGATGGTGTGGCACGGCCTCGCGCAGCGACGTCATCCAGAACGCCGAGATGCGCGAGAGGATGGCGCCCTTCCCCGGGATCGGCGTGGGCAGCACCGAGTCGTAGGCAGAGAGCCGGTCGCTGGCCACGATCACCAGGTGGTCGGGGCCGGCGTCGAACACCGTCCGGACCTTTCCACGGCGGAACACCGAGGCGCCCGGGACGTCGGGGTCCGCGACCGCGTGCGCGGGCTCGAGCAGGTGCGGGTCGATCACGATGGGAGCGATGCCGTTCATGGTGCGTCCTCCTGCGCTCTCGCGTGTGCTGCCGTTCAGGAGCTGGATTGCTCGAGATCCCGCCGGGTGGGCACGAGCGTGAATTGTTCGGCAAGCAGGCCCGGCAACTCCTCCAGCCGTCGAACCGCCCGGCTGCCCGCGGGAGCATAATCGCCGAACGGGTCCACCAACACGAAATGCATGCCGGCCGCGTGCGCGCCCGCCTCGTCCACGCTGCGGATGTCCCCGATGTACACGGCGCGCCGGGCCGGGAGCCCCAGCTTGTCGAGGGCGATGCGAAAGATCCGCGGGTCCGGTTTCTCCACGCCGACGAGCTGCGAGTCGACGACGAACTCGAGTCCGCCCCGGAGGCCGAACGTCTCGAGGTGGAGCTCGGCGCGGCCGTCGGAGTTGCTGACGCAGCAGGCGCGCACGCCCATGGCGGAGAGCGCGTCGAGCGCCGCGCGCGCGCCCTCCATGGGCCGCGCCCACAGGAACGAAGGTGGAGCCTGTCGCTGGCGCACGCGCTCGAGCGCCTCCTCCAGCACCGGGTGGCGGCAGCCCGCAGCCTCGAGCATGCCGGAGAAATAGGCCTGCGTCGGCCCGACGGTGCCGAGCGGCGGATGCGGTCCCGCGGCCGGCGTGCGCGGCGAGCGGCCGGCGAGGGCGTCGTACCGCCGGCGCCCCTGCACCTCGGCGCGGCGCATGTCCTCGGCGGTGGCGTGCACGCCCAGCCCGGCCAGCATGTCGCTCAGCCACTCGAAGTCGATGCGCACGAGCGTGCCGCCGGCGTCGAACACCACCGCCTCGATCTCCGCCCGTGCGGTCGATGCACCGGAGAGGAACGCCTGGTCATCCATGCGCGGCCTCCGCTTCCGGCAGCACCAGGCCGTGTCCGCTCCCGAACTCGAGCCGCCCTTCCGCCAGGCTCCACGGCTCCGTGAGCCAGCGCCGCACGGCCCACGGGTAGAGCGCATGCTCGGCCTCGTGCACGCGGGCCTCGAGCGCGGCGAGCGTGTCGCCGTCGCGCACCTCGACCGCCGACTGCGCCACGATCGGTCCCGCGTCGAGCGCGGCCTCCACCATGTGCACGGTGCAACCAGTCACCCGCACGCCCCTGCGCCAGGCCCCGCGGATCGCGTCGAGCCCGGGGAACGCCGGCAGCAGCGAGGGATGGACGTTCAAGATGCGGCCCGCGAACGCCGCGAGGAGCGGCGCGTGCAGGCGGCGCATGAAGCCCGCGAGCAGCACCACGTCGACCCGCCGTTCGCGGAGCGCGGCGAGCCAGGGGCGCTCGTCCTCAAGCCGGGTGCGGAATCGCCCGGTCGGCGGCAGCAGCGCCTCGATGCCGTGCCGGCGCGCACGATCGACGACGGGAGCCCCCGGCGTGTCGCAGAGCAGCGCCACGATGCTGCCGCCGAGGGCATCGCGGTCGGCGGTGTTCGCGAGCGCCTCGAAGTTGGAGCCGTTGCCGGAAGCGAAGACGGCGAGGCGGAGGGACCGGTGGGAGCGCACACCGCAATCTAGCCCGGCCCGGGGGACGCGGCAACCGCCGCGCATCACGGCGATCGCGCGGCCAGCGCGCCGCCCGCCGCCGGTCCGCGCTCGAGCCGCACGCGCCAGGGTTCGCCCTCCCGCCAGTCGAGCCGGCACGCGCCGGCGGCAGTGAACTCGTACCAGAGCGCGCCCTCGCGATCGGTGCGATCGATGCGCGCGCCGCACGCCACGAGGTGCGCGATCGCCGCCGGGTGCGGATGCCCGTAGGGATTGTTGGCGCCCACGGAGAGCGCCGCACGCCCGGGCTCGAGACGGGCGGTGAACGCGGCACCGCTCGAGGAGCCCGAACCGTGATGCCCTGCCTTGAGGAGCGCCGGCCGTGGTGCGACCGCGAGTGCGGCCTCGACGACGCTGTCGGCGTCGGCGGTGAGGAGCGCACGCGCCGGGTCCTCCCCCAGCTCGAGCACGAGCGAGGCGGCGTTGTCCCCGCGCCGGGTGATCGCCTCGTCCGGCTCGCCGGGGAGCGGCGGCCAGCGCACCAGGGCGAGCGGCGAGCGCGCCAGCGTGTCGCCGCGCG
>CAYSWZ010000120.1:0-17193 GCA_964434945.1 uncultured bacterium
CTGGGCCAGACGGTGCACATCAACGGGGTGCCGTTCACGGTCATCGGCGAGTTCGAGGCGAAGGGACGCTTCCTCGGCAACAACTTCGACGAGGTCGCGTGCATTCCGTACACCTGTGTCGACAAGTACTGGGCCACGCCGCCCGACGCGCCGCCGTGGTTCCCGAAGAAGGGCGAACTGTTCCTCGACGCGGTCGCCGTGTCCCCGGAGCAGAGTGACGAGGCGATCCGGGAGATCTGCGAGGTCCTCCGCGTGCGCCGTCACCTGCCCAGCAACAAGCTCAACAACTTCGTGGTGTTCAGCGACGACGCGTTCATCGCCCTGTACAACACCATCACCGGCGGCATCTTCGCGCTCATGTTCCTGATCTCGTCCATCTCGCTGGTCGTGGGCGGCATCGGGGTCATGAACATCATGCTGGTGGCGGTGACCGAGCGGACGCGTGAGATCGGGGTGCGCAAGGCGCTCGGCGCCCCGCGCCGCGCGATCCTGCTGCAGTTCCTGCTCGAGGCGCTGCTGCTCACGGCGGTGGGCGGCGCGATCGGCGTCCTGCTCGGCGCGGCGGTGTCGTGGATCGTGCACGCGGTGTCGCCGCTGCCGACGTTCGTCTCGGTCTGGTCGGTCGTGGTCGGCCTGCTGGTCTCGACGATGATCGGCGTGTTCTTCGGGCTCTACCCCGCGATGCGCGCGTCGCGGCTCGATCCGGTGGACTCGCTTCGTTACGAGTGACCCGGCCGGCGCGGACCGCTCGCGGGTCCGCCACGCCGCGTGCTAAGGTCGTCGCCCCATGATCTCGCGACCCACGCCCGCTCCCGGCGACACGCACGCGCACGCCCTGTCCGACATCGTCGTGCGCGGCGCGCGTGAGCACAATCTCCAGAACCTCACGCTGCGGCTGCCGCGGCAGAGCCTGGTCGTCCTGACGGGCGTGTCCGGGTCGGGGAAGTCGTCGCTCGCGTTCGACACCCTGTACGCCGAGGGCCAGCGCCGGTACGTCGAATCGCTCTCGGCCTACGCGCGGCAGTTCCTCGGGCAGATGGAGAAGCCGGACGTGGACGCCATCGAGGGCCTGTCGCCCGCGATCGCGATCGAGCAGCGCGGGGCGGGCTCGAATCCGCGCTCGACCGTGGCCACGATCACCGAGGTCTACGACTACCTGCGACTGCTGTTCTCTCGGCTCGGCGCCCGACACTGCCCGAACTGCGGCACGCCGCTCGCGCGGCGCAGCGTGCAGGAGATGACCGACCAGCTCCTCGACCAGATGGGCGGCGCGCGGATCGCCGTGCTGGCACCGGTCGTCCGCGGCCGGAAGGGTGAGTACCGGAAGGAGCTGGAGGGCTGGCACCGGCAGGGCTACCTGCGCGCCCGGGTCGATGGCGCCTGGGTCGAGCTCGAGGAGTCGCCGAAGCTCGCGCGCCACAAGCGCCACGACATCGAGGTGTCCGTGGACCGCTTGAAGGTCGAGCCCGACAACCGCGCCCGGCTCACCGAGTCGCTCGAGGCCGGCGTGCGGCTCTCGGGCGGGCTCATCACGATCGCGCGGGAGGGCGCCGAGGACCTGGTGATGAGCGTGGGGGCGACCTGCCCCAACTGCGGCACGGCGGTGGACGACCTCGAGCCGCGGCACTTCTCGTTCAACTCGCCGTACGGGGCGTGTGCCACCTGCGACGGGCTCGGCTCGCTGCTCAAGATCGACCCCGACCGCGTCGTTCCCGATCCCTCGAAGACGCTCGCCGAGGGCGCACTCGACACCATGGGCGACGCGGAGGGCACGTGGACCGCGGGAACGCTGAAGGGGATCTCGCGCGCGTTCAAGGTGCCGCTCGACGTGCCGTGGAAGAAGCTGCCGCTCAAGACCCGCCAGCTGATCCTGCACGGCGCCGGCGAGGAGAAGGTGAAGTTCGAGTACAAGATGAGGAAGGGCTCGGTGTTCGCGCACGAGGGCCGGTGGAAGGGCGTGATCCCCGACCTCGAACGGCGCTATCGCACCACCTCGAGCGAGGGCATCCGGCGCTGGATCGGGGCGCTCATGAACCCGACACCGTGCCCGGAGTGCAAGGGGATGCGCCTGAAGCCCGCGACGCTGGCGGTGAAAGTGGATGGCCGCAACATCGGCGAGTGGTGCGCGCTCTCGGTGTCCGAGGCTCGCGAGGCGGCCGAGGCGCTGCGCTATACCGGCGGCCAGGCCATGATCGCGGCGCCGATCGTGAAGGAGGTGCGATCGAGGCTCGGATTCCTCGCGGACGTGGGGCTCGGCTACCTGACCCTCGACCGCACCGCCGGCACGCTGGCGGGCGGCGAGGCGCAGCGCATCCGGCTCGCGACGCAGATCGGCTCGCAGCTCACGGGCGTGCTCTACATCCTCGACGAACCGTCGATCGGCCTCCACCATCGTGACAACCAGCGCCTGCTCGGCACGCTCCACAGGCTTCGCGACCTCGGCAACACGGTGGTGGTCGTGGAGCACGACGAGGACACCATGCGGGCCGCCGACTGGCTCGTCGACCTGGGGCCGGGCGCCGGCCGGCACGGCGGACACGTCGTCGCGGCGGGGACGCCGGCGGAGGTGACGCGACACCCCGACTCGCTCACCGGGCGCTACCTGTCCGGTTCCGTCCGGATCGCGGTGCCGTCGTCGCGGCGGCGCGGGAACGGCCGGACGCTGGAGGTGCTGGGGGCGAGCGAACACAACCTGAAGCACGTCGATGCCACGTTCCCGCTCGGCACGTTCACCTGCGTCACCGGCGTCTCCGGCTCCGGGAAGAGCACGTTGGTCAACGACATCCTGCTCGCCGCCCTGGAGCGGAAACTCCTGCCGGCGTCGACCGCCTCCCCGGGCGCGCATCGAGCGCTCAAGGGGACCGAGCACGTCGACAAGGTGGTGGCCATCGACCAGAGCCCGATCGGCCGCACCCCGCGCTCGAATCCCGCCACCTACACCGGGGCGTTCACGTTCATCCGCGACCTGTTCGCGAACCTGCCCGAGGCGAAGGTGCGCGGCTACGGCCCGGGGCGCTTCTCGTTCAACGTCAAGGGCGGCCGCTGCGAGGCGTGCGAGGGCGACGGCTCGCGTCGCATCGAGATGCACTTCCTGCCCGACGTCTACGTGAAGTGCGACGTGTGCCACGGCCGGCGCTACAACCGCGACACGCTCGAGGTTCCCTACCGCGGCCGGTCGATCGCCGACGTGCTGGAAATGACCGTGGAGGAGGCACTCGAGTTCCTGGGCGCGGTCCCGGTCCTGCGGCGGAAGCTGGAGACCCTGCGCGACGTGGGTCTGGGCTATATTCACCTGGGCCAGGCGGCGACGACCTTGTCGGGCGGCGAGGCGCAGCGCGTCAAGCTCGCGACCGAGTTGTCGCGCGTGGCCACCGGCCGGACGTTGTACGTGCTCGACGAGCCCACCACCGGGCTCCACTTCGAGGACGTGCGCGTGCTGCTCGACGTTCTGCAGGCATTGGTCGAGCGCGGCAACACGGTGGTGGTGATCGAGCATCACCTGGACGTGATCAAGTGTGCGGACTGGTTGATCGACCTGGGACCTGAAGGAGGCGACCGCGGCGGCAGCATCGTGGCCGCCGGGACCCCCGAGGCGTTGGCGCGCGCGAAGGGGTCACATACCGGCACGGCCCTGCGCCAGGTGCTCCGTTCATGACGACGACCGCAGTGACCGCAGAACCCGGACGTGCCACGCCGCGAACCCGGACCATGAAGGCCGTGGTCAAGGCCACCGCCGCGCCCGGCGCGGAGATCCGCGACGTACCGGTGCCGGCTCCCCGGCCGGGCGAGGTGCTGCTGCGCGTGCTGCGCGCCGGCGTGTGCGGCACGGATCTCCACATCTGGAGCTGGGACCGCTGGTCCCAGGGCCGCATCCGGCCGCCGGTCACGCTCGGCCACGAGTTCGTCGGCGAGATCCTCGAACTGGGCGCCGGCGTCTCGGACCTGAAGACCGAGGAGCGCGTGGCGTGCGAGAGCCACATCGTGTGCCACACCTGCATCGCCTGCCGCACCGGGAACTCGCACGTCTGCGAAAACACGCGCATCCTCGGCGTGGACGTGAACGGCGGCTTCGCCGAGTACGTGACCGTGCCCGCGGTGAACTGCTGGCGGGTGCCGGCGGGGGTCCCGCTCGAGGTCGCCGCGGTGATGGAGCCGTGCGGCAACGCCGTGCACACCGCGTTCTCGGGACCGCTCTCGGGACGCAGCATCGCGGTCACCGGCTGCGGCCCGATCGGACTGTTCGCGATCGGGGTCGCCCGCGCGGCCGGCGCGGCGCACGTGTTCGCTTCCGACGTCTCGCCCTACCGGCTCGAGCTGGCGCGCGCCATGAAGGCCGACGCGGTCATCGACGCGCGGAGCGAGAACCTGGCCGAGCGGGTCTCGCAGCTCACGAACGGCCGCATGCTCGACGGCGTGCTGGAGATGAGCGGCAACCCCACCGCCGTGCGGGACGGGCTCGCCGCGCTGCGCATGGGCGGCCGGATGAGCATGCTGGGGCTGCCCACCGAGCCCTACGAACTCGACTGGAACCGGCTGGTGATCTTCAAGGGCATCACGCTGCACGGCATCATCGGGCGTCGCATGTACGACACCTGGTTCCAGATGGACCAGCTGATGGGCTCGGGCCGGCTCGACCTGAAACCGGCGATCACGCACGTGATGCCCATGGAGCGCTTCGACGAGGCGATCGGCCTGCTGCGCGACGGCCGCGCGGGCAAGGTGGTGCTGGTGCCGTGGGGCCAGACGGCCTGACGCGGGGACGCCGGGGCGAAGCGGGGGGGGAGCACGACATGTTCGACAGCATGAAGCCGGTGATCGAGGCCGAGCTCGCGAAGATCCGCGAGGCGGGGCTGTGGAAGGGCGAGCGCGTCATCACCTCGCCGCAGGGGCCGGAAGTGACGCTCGCCGACGGCCGCCGCGTGCTCGTGTTCTGCGCCAACAACTATCTCGGGCTGTCGAGCCACCCGGCGCTGCTCGAGGCGGCGCATCGCGCGCTCGACACGCACGGCTTCGGGCTGTCGTCCGTCCGCTTCATCTGCGGGACGCAGGACCTGCACCGCGCGCTCGAGCAGCGTATCGCCGAGTTCGTCGGTGCGGAGGACGCGATCCTGTACGCCGCGTGCTTCGACGCGAACGGCGGCGTGTTCGAACCGCTGCTCGGCGAGGCGGACGCCGTCATCTCGGACGAGCTGAACCACGCCTCGATCATCGACGGCATCCGGTTGTGCAGGGCGAAGCGCTGGCGCTACCGGAACGACGACATGGCCGACCTGGCGCGCTGCCTCGCCGAGGCCGACGCCGCCGGCTGCCCGCAGAAGCTCGTGGTCAGCGACGGCGTGTTCAGCATGGACGGCACGATCGCGAACCTGCCCGCGATCGTCGAGTTGGCCGAGCGCCACCGTGCGCTGGTGATGATCGACGAGTGCCATGCGACCGGCTTTCTCGGGCGCACCGGCCGCGGCACTCCCGAGCTGCACGGCGTGCGCGGCCGGATCGACATCATCACCGGGACGCTCGGAAAGGCGCTGGGAGGCGCGATCGGCGGGTTCACCGCGGCGCGGAAGGAGATCGTGGCGCTGCTCCGCCAGCGCTCGCGCCCCTACCTGTTCTCGAACAGCCTGCCGCCGGTGGTGGTGAACGCGGGCATCGCCGCGGTCGACCTGCTCTCCGGCAGCACCGAGCTGCGTGACCGGCTGGAGGCGAACACGCGGCGATTCCGCGCCGGGATGGTGGCCGCCGGCTTCGACATCAAGCCGGGCCAGCACCCGATCGTGCCGATCATGCTCTACGACGAACGGCTCGCGCACGATCTGGCGGCGCGCCTGCTCGACAAGGGCGTCTACGTGATCGGCTTCTCCTACCCGGTGGTCGCGAAGGGGAAGGCGCGCATCCGCGTTCAGTTGTCCGCCGCGCACACGCCGGAGCACGTCGATCGCGCGGTCGCGGCATTCGCCGAGGCCGGCCGCGAGCTGGGGGTGCTCGGGAAGCCGGCTCCGCCGCCGGCTCCAAATCCTTCCGGCGCGCGAGCTTGACCCCCTCCGGGGCGGCCGCTAAGTTCGCCCTGTTTGCCCACCCGGGAGGACCTCCGTGGAACCCACGACGGCTGTGAAGCGCACGCCCTTCTACGACCTTCACCGCGCCGCCGGGGCCAAGCTGGTGGAGTTCGCGGGCTTCGAGATGCCGGTTCGCTACACGGGCGACGTGCGCGAGCACCTCGCGGTCCGGACCGCGGTCGGGCTGTTCGACATCAGCCACATGGGCGAGTTCGACGTGCGCGGGCCCGGGGCGGGCGAATGGCTCGACCACATGGTCACGAACCACGTCGGCGGCCTGGCCTCGGGACAGGCCCTGTACTCGCCGATGTGCCGCCCGGACGGCGGCATCGTGGACGACCTCCTCGTCTACCGCTACGACGACCACTACATGGTGGTGGTGAACGCGGCGAACCTCGCCAAGGACTTCGCGTGGCTCGCCGAGCACCGCCGCGCGGGAGTCTCGCTCGAGGATCACTCGGACGCGACGGCGCTCCTTGCCGTGCAGGGCCCGAAGGCCGCGGACGTGCTGCGCGGCCACGTCCCCGACGCGGCGCTCGACCTCGGCTACTACCGCTTCACCACCGGGTCGCTCTACGGCGTGCCGGCGACGATCTCGCGCACGGGCTACACGGGGGAGGACGGGTTCGAGCTCTACTTCGCTCCCCGGCACGCGCTCACCGTGTGGAACGGGCTCATGACCTCGGGAAAGCCGCACGGCCTCGAGCTGATCGGGCTCGGCGCGCGCGACACGCTGCGGCTGGAGATGGGCTACATGCTCTACGGGAACGACATCACCGACACCACCACGCCGCTCGAGGCGGGGCTCGGTTGGACCGTGAAGCTCGCGAAGGGCGAGTTCCACGGCCGCGAGGTCATGGTGCGGCAGAAGGCCGAGGGATTGAAGCGGCGGCTCGTGGGATTCCAGCTCGACGGGCGGCGGGTGCCGCGTCACGACATGCGCATCCTGGCCGAAGGGCGCCCGGTGGGCGCTGTCACGAGCGGCACCTACAGCCCGAGTCTCGAGCGACCCCTCGGCATGGGTTACGTGGAAACGGCGCTGGCCGCGAACGGCACGGCGCTCGACATCGAAGCGGGAACCTCGACCCTGGCCGCGCGGGTGACCGCACGGCCGTTCTACACGCGCGGCACGCATCGTTCGTGACCCCGCCGGAGGCGAAGTGACCTTTCCCGAGGACGTGCGCTACACGCGCGAGCACGAGTGGGCCCGCGAGCAGGGTGGCGTGGTGACCGTCGGCATCACCGGCTACGCCACCGACCAGCTGGGCGACGTGGTGTTCGTGGAACTGCCCGACATCGGACGCAAGCTCGACGCCGGGAAGTCGTTCGGCGTGGTCGAGGCGGTGAAGACCGTGAGCGACCTGTACGCTCCGGTCGCGGGCGAGGTCGTCGAGGTGAACGGTGCACTCTCCGACAATCCCGCGGTCGTGAACTCGGACCCCTACGGGCAGGGCTGGATGGTGAAGATCCGGCTCTCCGACCCCAAGTCGTTCGCCGCGCTGCTGTCGAGCTCGGACTACGCAAAGCTCGTCGAGGAAGCGCACGCGTGACACCGCTGCCGGGCATGCCCGGCGATGCGAACCCGGCCACCGCCACCGCGACCGCCACCGGCCCCGCGGACCCACGCGAGCAGCCTGAGAGCGAGCAGCGCGCGCGGCGTGGCAGCGAGCCATGCAAGCGATCTGCCAGCGAGCCCCGCGAGCGGTCTGCCAGCGAGCCACGCGAGCGATATACCAACGAGCCCCGCGAGCGGTGTCAATGGTCGTTCGACCCGTGGAGCGAGCGCCCGGTCGCAGCCGGCATCGCGGCGCTGGCGGTGCTGGCCATGTGGCTGATCCTCGCGGCCTGCCGCCTGCCCTGGCTGCTGGCCTTCGGCCTCGGGGGTGTGGTGGCGTCGCCGCTTGCACCGGCGGTCCTGCCGGTCGCATGCCGGATCGAACCCGACGGCGCGGCGCGCCGCGGCGCACTCGGCTGGGTGAGGCGCTCGTGGGCCGACGTCCGCCGCATCGACGACGTGCCGGTGGGCGTGTTCCTCTCGCCGTACGCAGCGCGCCACTGGCTCGATCCGACCCGCGGACTCACGCTGCCCATGCCGCGATCCCGCCGCTCCGAGCTGGCGGCGAAGGTGCGCGAGCAGTGGGGCGCGCGTGCCAGCTGAGCCACTGGCGGCCGAGGACCTTGCGCTCCTCGAGCGACTGGCGCGGCGAGTGGTGGAGCTGCGGCTCGAAACCCCGGCCATCCTGACGCTCGAGACCGCGCGGCCGCTCTCACTCGTGGCGGGCCAGGCCATGCTGTTCTTCGAGCCGTTCGCGCAGGTGCTGTTTCGCGTGAACGACTACCAGCGCTGGGCGGCCTTGATCGCGCGACGCGAGGCGCTCGAGGCGCTCACGCGCATGCTCGAGACCGGTGCGGATGAGCGCGAGCGCGCCGCGCGCGCGGAGAAGCGCCCGAAATGATCCCCGAGCCCGGCGCGCTCCGTTCCATCCTCGCCACCGACTGCGGTTCGACCACGACGAAGGCGGTGCTGATCGAGCGCGGTCCGGACGGCTACCGCCTGGTGACGCGGGGCGAGGCGCCGACCACGGTCGAAGCGCCGTTCGAGGACGTCACGCGCGGCGTGCTGAACGCCGTGAGGGAGGTCGAGGAGTTGCGCGGGCGGCGGCTGCTCGAGGGCGACCGCATCCTCACGCCGCAGACCGGCGACGACGGCGTGGACCTCTACCTGAGCACGTCGAGTGCCGGCGGCGGGCTGCAGATGATGGTGTCGGGGCTGGTGATGCAGATGACCGGCGAGAGCGCCCAGCGCGCGGCGCTGGGAGCAGGCGCCATCGTGATGGACGTCATCGCGCTCAACGACGGGCGCCGGCCGCACGAGAAGATCCGCCGCCTGCGCCAGTTGCGGCCGGACATGATCCTGCTCTCCGGAGGCACGGACGGCGGCGACGTGCGCCGCGTCACCGAGATGGCCGAGATCCTCGCCGCGGCCGACCCGCGCGCCCGCCTCGGGATCGGCTACGAACTTCCGGTGGTGTTCGCCGGCAACCCGCTCGCCGCGCCGGCCGTGTCGGCGTCGCTCTCCGGCCGCACCGCGCTCACGGTGGTGCCGAACCTGCGCCCGACGCTGGAACGCGAGCACCTGAAGCCCGCGCGCGACGCCATCCACGAGCTGTTCATGGAGCACGTCATGGCGCACGCGCCGGGCTACAAGAAGCTCATGAGCTGGTCGCCGGTGCCGATCATGCCCACGCCCGGGGCGGTCGGGCTGATCATCGAGAAGGTCGCGCGGCGCGACGCCTGCGCCGTGGTGGGCGTGGACATCGGCGGCGCCACCACCGACGTGTTCTCCGTGTTCAAGGTCCCGGGGTCGAACGAGACCGTGTTCAACCGCACCGTCTCGGCGAACCTTGGCATGAGCTACTCGGTCTCGAACGTCATGGCCGAGGCGGGCATCGGGAACATCCTGCGCTGGGTGCCGTTTCCGGTCGACGAGGTCGAGCTCCGGAACCGCATCAAGAACAAGATGATCCGGCCCACCACCATCCCGCAGACACTCGAGGACCTGGTGATCGAGCAGGCCATCTGCCGCGAGGCGCTGCGACTGTCGTTCGAGCAGCACAGGGCGCTGGCCGTGGGTTTGAAGGGCCGGCAGACCGCGCGCGATATCTCCGACACGTTCGAGCAGTCCGGCTCGGGCGAGACCCTGGTCGACCTGGTGGACCTGGGGCTGCTGGTCGGCTCCGGCGGCGTCCTGTCGCACGCCCCGCGCCGCTCGCAGGCCATGCTCATGATGATCGACGCATTCCTGCCCGAGGGGATCACCGAGCTGGCGGTGGACAGCATCTTCATGACGCCGCAGCTCGGCGTGCTGTCCACCGTGCACGAGGAGGCCGCGACGCAGGTGTTCGAACGCGACTGCCTGATCCTGCTCGGCACGTGCGTCGCGCCATTCGGCGGCGGCAGGCCCGGGGAGGCGTGCGTGCGGGTCGAGCTCGAACCCGAGTCCGGGGCGGCGACCCGGCGCGACGTCCCGTTCGGCGAGCTGGTGCTGCTGCCGCTCCCGGAAACCGGAAGGGTGCGCGTCACCGCCACGCCGGAGCGGGGCTTCGATCTCGGCGCCGGCCGCGGCAAGCCGGTCACGCACTGGGTGCGCGGCGGCGTCGTGGGCGTGGCGGTGGACACGCGCGGCCGGCGGCCGTTCGTCCTCCCCGGCGACGCGGGGCAACGCATCGCGAAGCTGCGCGACTGGAACCGGGCCCTCGCCCTCTACCCGCGGGAGGTGTGAGCGTGGGGCACTCCTACACGCCCGGACTTCGCGTCTCGGCCGACACGAGCGTCCGTCGCGAACGGCGGCTGCCGTTGAAGGGCGAGGTGCTGGTGAAGCTGGGCCAGGCGGTCGGCCCGGATTCGGTCGTGGCGCGCTCGGAGCTCCCCGGCAACGTCCAGACCATGAATCTTGCTGCCCGCCTCGCGGTGGATCCCTCGCAGGTGGCGGGCACGCTGCTTCGTCCGCTCGGCAGCTTCGTCGCGGCCGGCGAACCGATCGCCTCCGCCCGCACGCTGTTCGGGCTCATGAAGACCCAGGTCACCGCTCCTGCCGAGGGCACGCTCGAGAGCGTGTCCTCGGTCACCGGCCAGCTCCTGCTCCGGGAGCGGCCGATTCCGGTCGAGGTCAACGCCTACGTGCGCGGGCACGTTGCCGAGGTGCTCGAGGGCGAGGGTGTGGTGGTGGAGTCGCGCGGGGCGCTGGTGCAGGGAATCTTCGGCGTCGGCGGCGAGACGTTCGGCCGGGTCGCGCTCGCGACGGCGCACCCGCACGAGCCACTCGAGCCCGCCGCACTCCGGCCGGAGCACCGCGGCGCCGTCGTCGTGGGCGGGAGTCACGTCTCGCACGCGACAGTCCTGCGCGCGCGCGAGCTGGGCGTGGCAGCGCTCGTGGTGGGCGGGCTCGACGACCGGGACCTGCGCGAACTCCTCGGCCGCGACCTCGGCGTCGCGATCACCGGCCAGGAGGAGCTGGGCCTCACCATCGTCCTCACCGAAGGCTTCGGCCACATCGCCATGGCCGGGCGCACCTGGGACCTGCTGCGCGCGAGCGTTGGACGTGTGGCCTCGGTGAGCGGTGCGACCCAGATCCGCGCCGGCGTGATGCGGCCGGAGCTGCTGATCCCGCACGACGCGCTCGGCGGGACCGCGCCGGCCCCGGCCGAGGGCGCGGGCTCGCTGGAGGTGGGGAGTGCCGTGCGCGTCATCCGGGAGCCATGGTTCGGGCGGCTCGGGCGCGTGGCCGAGCTGCCTTCGGAGCTTCGGGCGCTCGAGACGGAAGCCCTCGTCCGCGTGCTCGTGGTCGAGTTCGGGGACGACGGCACGCGCGCCACGGTGCCGCGGGCGAACGTGGAGCGGATCGCGGGGTAGGGAAACGTCCGGGCGTGCCCCGGCCCCGGGCCGCGCGCCGGGCGCTCCGCCATTGACGCGGTTCCGCACGGGTTGCTAGCGTGGCCAGCGCATGGAGGCACCGCGTCGTTCACACCTGTCCAGGGAGGACTGTTGACGACACCACGCCGGACCCGGCGCACGCTGCTGCTCGGCGCAAGCCTCGCCGCACTGGCATGGGCCGCTGCCCCGGCACTCGCCCGGCCGGCCCCGGCCCCCGCCACCCCGGCGAGCGCACTCCCGGCGCCTGCACCGCCCTCCGGGCTCGATTACTCCGACGTCCCCAACGATGCGGGCACGGCGGTGCAGCTGGCGTGGCGACTCTCGCCCGACGACACGCTCGCGCGCGGGATCGTCACGGGCTACGTGCTCGAACGCGGCGTTTCCCCGGTCGGCCCGTGGGTGGTCGTGGATTCGCTCCTCCACGGCACGAGCGAGCACGTCGACGAGGGGGTGCGGCGCAATACCGCCTACTTCTACCGCATCGCCGCGTACGGCCCGGGGGGCACGACCCCGGCGCTCGCGAACGCGGGGCCGGCCTACGCCCGCGAGACGTGGTTCAACACCACGCGCGCGAGTGTCATGGTGTTCGTGGTCGTCTACTTCCTCCTCGTTCTCTACTACATGCAGCTCGCCCACTCCGGGCGCAAGCCGTTCGTGCGGCGGCTCGCCGGGATCGATGCCATCGAGGAGGCCATCGGCCGCGCGACCGAGATGGGGCGCCCGGTTCTCTACATCCCGGGCATCCAGGACATCGACGACATCCAGACGGTGGCGGGCCTCGTCATCCTCGAGAGCGTGGCGCGGCTGACCGCCAGGTACGAGACCCAGATCATCGTGCCGGTGGCCTACCCGATTCCGTTCACGATCGCGCAGGAGATGGTGAAGAGCGGCTACGTGAACGCCGGCCGGCCGGAGGCCTACGACCCGGATTCGGTGCAGTTCGTCTCGCCCGAGCAGTTCGCACTCGTGGCCAAGATCACCGGCATCATGCTGCGGGATCGCCCGGCGGCGCACATCTTCATGGGCTCGTTCTACGCCGAGTCGCTGCTGCTCGCCGAGACGGGATTCTCCACCGGGGCGATCCAGGTCGCGGGCACCGCGAATGTCGCGCAGTTGCCGTTCTTCGTGGTCGCGTGCGACTACACGTTGATCGGCGAGGAGCTGTACGCCGCGAGCGCCTACCTCTCGGGCGAGCCGCGCCTGGTCGGCGGCCTGAAGGGCGCCGACATGCTGAAGGTGCTGGTGATCCTCGTGGTCCTCCTCGGCTGCGTGCTCGAGACCGCGGGCAACCACGCCCTCACGACCTGGATGCAGACCCAATAGGGGCCGGCATGAAACGCGAACTTCCTCTCCTGACGACGGCGGTGATCGGGCTGTTCATGATCCTGTCGTTCTTCGTGCCCCACCACCTCGTGAGCGTGCCGGCGGACTTCCTGCAGCAGTGCGCCGTGATCGTGGTGGCGTTCGGGTACGTGCTGGGCGGAGCGAACGCGGTGCGCGTGAACCTGGAGGGCATCGCCCGGCGGCTGCCGGACTGGCCCTACAAGCTGGTCCTCGTGGCCTCGCTGCTGTTCACGGTCGGGGTCGGGCTCAAGGAGGGCCGCCACTGGCAGGACGACGGCACCGTGTCCATGTTCCTCTACAATCAGGTGTACTCGCCCATGCAGGGGACGATGTTCGCGCTGCTCGCGTTCTACATCGCGTCGGCGGCGTTCCGCGCGTTCCGCATCCGCACGCTCGAGGCCGGGCTGCTCGCGGTCGCCGCGCTCATCGTCATGCTGGGCCGCGTGCCGCTCGGCAACACGATGACGTCGTGGCTGCCGGAGTCGGTGCGGCTCGGGCCGATGCAGGACTGGATCATGAACGTGCCGCAGAGCGCCGCGAAGCGCGCGGTGCTGATCGGGGCCGCGATGGGCGTCATGGCGACCGGCCTGCGCGTGATCCTCGGCATCGAGCGCTCGTATCTCGGCGGGGGGGATTGACGTGAACCTCCACTGGCTCGAGAAGCTCGATCGCCGCTGGCTGTTCCTCGTCGTGGGCCTGCTCACGATCGGTCCGCTCATCCACCCGCTCGGACTTCCGCTCACCACGTCGCCGCCGGTCCGGAGCTTCCACGACGCGATCGCCGCGCTGCCGGACGGCGCGCTGGTGCTGATGCCGTGCGACTACGACCCCGGCTCCAAGCCCGAGCTGGTGCCGATGACCCGGACCGCGCTCCGGCAGTTGTTCGACAAGCACTGCCGCGTGGTCCTCCTGTGCCTGTGGCCCGGCGGCTCGAGCCTCGTGGACCAGACGCTCGAATCGGTGGTGGCGGAGTACCGGGCCCACGGCCAGGCGCCGGTTTACGGGAAGGACTACGTGGACCTCGGGTACAAGGCGGGAAACGAGGCGGTGATGGTGCTCATGGGGAAGGGGGTCGCGAACGCGTTCCCGCAGGACCAGCGCGCGAACGCCACCGCGTCGCTGCCGATGATGCGCGACGTGCGCAATTACACGAGCTTCAAGCTGATGGTGAACATCTCGGCCGGCTACCCGGGCACGAAGGAGTGGGTGCAGCAGGTGAACTCGCGGTTCCACCTGGCGATGGTCTCGGGCTGTACGGCCGTGAGCGCCCCCGAGTACTACCCCTACCTCCAGTCGGGCCAGCTTCGCGGATTGCTCGGCGGCATGGCCGGCGCGGCCGAATACGAGAAGATCCGGGGCGAGAAGGGCACGGCCACGCGGGGCATGGACGCCCAGTCGCTGGCGCACGTGTTCGTGGCGCTGTGCATCGTGCTGGGGAACGTCGTCCAGTGGACCCGTCCGAAGGGGCCCGCCGCGTGAACCCGAGCCATGACCTGGGCGTGTGGCTGGCGGCGCTCCTCACGCTGTGCGTGTTCTCGTTCCTCTACAGGGACAACCCGCTCTACAAGTTCGCCGAGCACCTGTTCGTCGGAGTTTCGGCGGGCTACTACATCGTGCTCAACTTCTGGACGGTGGTGATCCCGAACCTGTGGGACCCGCTCGTCGTCACGTTCACCGGCCACGACCCGGTGACGCACGCGGCTGTCGCCCAGGTCGGGGGACCGTTCGCCGGCTCGCAGGGGGACTACCGGGCGTGGTTCCTGATTCCCGCGCTGCTCGGGCTGCTCCTCTTCACCCGCATGGTGAGGAAGATCGACTGGATGTCGCGCTGGTCGCTGGCGATCATCATCGGCGTCTACGCCGGCCTGAAGACGACCGGGTTCGCGCAGGGCGACCTGGTGGCGCAGGTGCAGGCGAGCCTCCAGCCGCTGTGGACGGGACACCTGGCGAGCAGCCTCGACGCCATCGTGTTCACGGTGGGATTGCTCACGTCGCTGCTGTTCTTCTTCTACAGCCGCGAGCACAAGGGCACCCTCGGGCTGCTCGCGCGCACGGGCGTGGTGTTCCTCATGGTGTCATTCGGCGCCGCCTACGGCTACACGGTGATGTCGCGGCTGTCGCTGCTCATCGGGCGATTCCAATTCCTGTTGAACGACTGGCTCGGCATGAAGTGATGCGGACCGCCGGGCGGGGCAGCCCGCCGCGCGCGGCCGAGGAGCAGGTGTGACGCTGACGCTCTGGCACGACGGACCGCACGACGCGCCCGCGAACATGGCCCGGGACGCGGCGCTGCTCGAGCGGGCGGCAGCCGGAGCGCTCGCGGGCGGCGTGCTCCGGCTGTTCACGTTCGCTCCGGCCGGCATCACGCTCGGTCGCGCCCAGGTGCCGGAATGCGAGCTGGAACTTGCCCGCGTCGAGCGCGATGGCGTGCGCTGGGCGGTCCGGCCGACGGGTGGCCGCGCGATCTGGCACGAGGAGGAGTGGACGTTCTCGCTCGCCACGCCGCTCTCCGCGGAGGGCTGGGCCGCGACACCCGCAGAGGCCTACGAGCGGACCGGGCGGCTCCTCGCGAGCGCGTTCCGCCTGCTCGGTGTGCCGGCCGCGCTCGCCGCCGGCAGCGTCCGTGGGTCGGCGGCGCCGCGGGCGCGCGCGGGCGCGGCGCCCCCGTGTTTCGCCTCGACCGCCCGGCACGAACTGGTGCTCGATGGCCGTAAACTCGCGGGTATCGCGCAGCGGGCCGTGCGCGGCGCGCTGCTCCAGCAGGGGAGCCTCCTGCTCGGCGACTCGCACACCCGCCTCGCCGACTACGTTCGCGTTCCAGATTCGGAGCGCGACGCCCTGCGCGCCGAATGGCGCCAGGGCGCGGCCACGGCCGGATCACGGCTCGGGCCGGATCGGAGCCTGGCCCGGCTCGCGGAGGCGCTCGTCTCCCTGCTGCCGGACGCACGCGTGCTCCGGGGAGAAGCCGGGGCGAGCGCGCTCCTGACGGACGCGGTCCCGCGCCGGTCGGCCTGACGTTGCCTCTGCCGGAGACGGCTCCCTATACTGCCGCGCGCTGCGATCTGGCTGTCGACGTGGCGGCCCGAGTGGGGCGCCCACGGCCGCACGAACTGGCCCCCGAACGGAGGATGGGATGCGATCGAGAACGGCTTCGGCCGGGTTGCTGGCGGGACTGCTCCTCTTCGCGTGCTCGGGCTGCGGTGGCGGGGCGCCGGGACAGGCCGGCTACGTGGACCGGCTGCCGCTGCCGGCCGACACGATGACGGTGGCGGTGGACGAGCTGGGCAAGTACGGCGGCCGGTTCGTGGCCGGCGCCACGAGCAGCCCCAAGACGTTCAATCCCATCAGGTCGAACGAGACCTCGTCCAGCGACATCGTCCAGCAGCTGTTCTGCTCGCTCACCGACATCGACTACCGCACGCAGGAGGACATCCCGCTGCTCGCCAAGTCGTGGGAGTTCTCCGACGGCGGCCGCACGGTCACGTTCCACATGCGTCATGGCGCGCGCTTCTCGGACGGCGTGCCGATCACCAGCGACGACGTCAAGTTCTGCTTCGACGTGGTCATGGACTCGACGCTGCACCCATCCATGCAGGACGGGCTCGTCATGCCCGTGAATGGCAAGCCGGTGCCCTACGTCTACAGCGCGCCGGACTCGTACACGTTCGTGGTCACCTCACCGGTGGTGGATGCGCTCATCCTGTCGCACGTCAGCAACATCCGCATCATGCCGCGGCACGTGCTCGAGCGGCCATTCAAGGCCGGCAACTTCGCGTCCAGCTACACCACCGCGACGCCGCCCGAGAGCCTGGTCACGAGCGGGGCGTGGAAGCTTAAGTCCTACCTCGAGAACCAGAACACGGTGCTGGTGCGTAATCCGTACTGGTTCGGCGTGGATGCCAAGGGCCACCGCCTGCCGTATCTCGACGAGCTGGTGTTCCGGGTGGCGAAAGACCAGGACGTGGCCGCACAGATGTTCCACGCCGGCGAGCTGGACGGCCTCGACAACGTCAAAGCCGAGGACTACAAGCAGTACGCCGCCGATGCACAGGCCAAAGGTTTCACGCTGTACGACGTTGGCCCGTCGTTCAACACCAACTTCATGTGGTTCAACCTGAACCGCGTGCGCACGCCGGCGAAGGGCAAGACGCTCGGCGCGCCCGAAGTCGAAGCCTACAAGTTCGCGTGGTTCTCGAACCGCGACTTCCGCCGCGCCGTGTCTATGGCGATCGACCGTGACGCCATCATCAAGGGCCCGTACTACGGCTACGGCGTCAAGTGCTGGTCGCTCCTGACCCAGGGGAACGCGCGCTGGTACGACTCGACGATCACCGCGCCGGATCACGACCCGGATCAGGCCCGG
>CAYSWZ010000121.1:0-5944 GCA_964434945.1 uncultured bacterium
TTCTTGTTGTTCGTGGTCAGCTTGAGGTTCGAGACCGTGACGATTCGGCGCATGTTCGCCAGCTCGGCCAGGAACGAGCCCACCGAGTGGTAGTCGCCGGACACCGCGACGCTGATCGGCATCTCGGTGTGGTAGTCGGACGGCTTCATGCCGCCCGGCCGGAACATCGTGAACGTCACGCCGGTCTGCTGGCCGGCGAGCGTGATCTTGCGCAGCAGCGTCGGGAGCTGGCGGTCGGTCGGCAGCAGCTCGGAGGCCATCTCCCAGCGCTGGTGAAGCTGGTCGTACTCCGCCTCGAAGCGCGGCAGGTCCGCCACCGAGGCGCGCGCGCGCGCCAGCTCGGCCGACTTCTGCTCGTACTGGGACTTCAGCTCGGCGATGTGTTCGCTGCCCTTGGGGAACGTCCAGGGCAGGAGGTGCGTGAAGAAGTACACGCCGAGCGCGCCCCCGCCGAGGAGGACCGCCAGCAGGAGCTTCTGCACCCCCGCACTCTTGATGTCGAGATTGGCCATGGTGCGATGTCTCCTAGTTGGCGCCCTGGTCCGGGGTCACGGAGCAGCTGACCTGGAACTTCACGACGTTCTTGTCGCCGGCCTGGCCGCGCTCCGCCACGGCAAGCTCCACGTTCGAGAACAGCGGCGAACGCTCGATGCGCGACATGAAGTCCGAGACGACGAGATTCGAATAAGTGACCCCCTCCAGCTGCAGGTGGTTGCTCGCATCCTGCGAGACCCCGGTCAGCCAGAGGTGGTCCGGAACGCACCGAGCCAACTCGTCCATGAGTCGAACGCTCTGGGTGCGCCCTTTTTCCAGTTTCGAGATGATGCCCATGCGCAGGTCCAGCTCGGCGCGCTCCTGCGCCAGCTGGTTGACACGTGCGATCTGCGGCGCGAGCGCGCGCGACTCCGCGTCGACCTGCTGGATGGACTTCTCCAGACCGGCCTGACGCGTGCGCTGCGACAGCACCGATCCGGTGATGACGAGGGCGGCGGCCGCCAGCACGATCAGCGGCAGCACGACGTCGCCGATCTTGAGGTCGACCGAGACCTGCTTGCGCTGGGCCTTCTCCTCGCGCGGCAGGAGATTGACGCGGATCATCGCTTGTCCCCCTGACGGCGCAACGCGAGCCCGATGCCGACGGTGAGAAGGGGCGCCACCTTCATCACGTCCTGGCCCGCGAACAGGCCCGGGTCGTACTGGATGCGCGACAGCGGATTCACGACCTCGGCCGGCACGCGGAAGCGACGGTTGAGGAAGTCGGTCATGCCCGGCGTCAGCGCGCTGCCGCCGCACACGAGGATGCGGCTGATCGAGCCCGCCTCGCCCGCGGTGCGCAGGTAGGCCTGCGCGCGGTCGAGAGCGGTCGCGATGCCTTCGCAGGCCTGCTCGAGCACCGGCGTCACCTCGAGCCCGGGGCCCGACTCGCCGCGCACCGCGGCGGCGGCCTCCGACTGGCTGAGGTTGTACTTGCGCTGGACGGCCTCGGTGAACGTGCTGCCGCCGACCTGGAGGTCCTTGGTGAAGTAGGGCACGCCCGCCTGGACGATGTTGATGTTCGTCATCTCCGATCCCACGTTGAGGATCGCGACGACCTCGTCGGGCGCCAGGTCGTAGTTCGCCTCGATCGCGTTCTGCGCCGCGAACGAGTCCACGTCCACGATCGTGGGCGTGAGCCCGGCCTCGCGGATCAGGTCGCTGAACGAGACCACCATGTCCTTCTTCGCGGCCACGAGCAGAACCTGCATCTGCTGCGGGTCGTTCGGGGCGGCGCCAAGGATCTCGAAGTCGAGCGACACGTCGTTGATATCGTAGGGAACGTGCTGCTCGGCCTCCCAGTAGATGGCCTGCTGGGCCTCTTCCGGCGAGAGCTTGTTCATGGTGATCTTCTTCACGATCACGGCGCGGCCGCTCACCGCCGCGACCACGCTGCGGGTCTTGATCCCGCGCGACTCGAGCAGGTTGGAGATCGCATCCGTGACCAGCTGCCGATCCATGATCTCGCCGTCCACGATCGCTTCCGCGAGCGGCTGCGACACGCCCCAGTTGACGAGGCGATGCTGCTTGTTCGCCAGGGCTTCGAGCTCCACCACCTTGACGCTGTGGCTGCCGATGTCCAGGCCCACGAGCGACTGCTTCTTACCGAAGAACATGGATTTCACTCCCTGAAGGTGGTGCGGGTCGGGTACGAAGGGCGCGCTGCCGGACCGGCCGCAGTTGCCATCCGCCACCGGGCGAGCAGCGGGTCGCCCCGGGTACACGCCGACTGACGGAGGCGTCATCGGCCGCTGGAAACGAGTTCTGAAGTGCATTCTTCACGCTGACCTGTCCTCCCCGGGCGGATTTCACGACGGCTTCAGGATCACGGACGGCGTGGTGAGGCGCTTGACCGCCACGTCGGGCCGGCCCGTGGCCAGCGCCTGCCGGATGCGATCGATCTCCCGCTCCGCCATCTCCTTGAGATAGCGGTTGTCCGTGGTCTCGCGGACCTGGCTCCAGAGCTGGAGCGCGACCGCGAGCTCCCCGGCGTGCTGGCGGGCGAAGGCCGCGAACCGGCTGGCATTCGGGGGCCCGCCCGGGAGCCGGGCCGCGCGCTCGAAGAACTCGCCCGCGCGCGACAGGTCGCGGCCGCCGGGGCGGACGTAGTAGAGGAATCCCAGCTCGAACGCGAGCCGGCCGCTTCTGGGGTTGTGCTCGATCCCCTTCAACATGAGCCGCTCGGCGGCCGCGAAGTCGCGGCCCTCCTGGGCCATGGAGAATGCGCCGAAGATGTACGGACTCTCGAAGCCGGGCGCGAGCGAGGTGAGGATGTCGAACACGTGCTCGAGCCGCATGAAGCGGAGGTCGGTCTCGCGGTGGCCGCCGTAGTACTGGACCGCGCGCAGCCACGCCAGGTCGGCCGCGGTCTCCGCCTGCCCGAGCGTCGCCGGTCGCAGCGCGTGTCCGGACGGGTAGTAGGCCAGCTCCTCGAACGGCGCACGGTGCGGCAGCGCGTGCGTGCAGTAGTCCGCGAGGCGGAAGGCGCACGCGCCGAACAGCAGCGCCGCCGCCCATGCGGCGAGCATGCGGCGGCGTACCGGCGCGAGCGCAGGCAGGGCGACGGTCACTTGAAGTCCCTCGACTCGAACGCCGCAGCCCCGAGCATGAGCACACAACCGCAATAGAGCGCCGCATACAGGGTCGCGAGCGCGAGGTGCGTCACGCTGGTCATGTCGCCGCCCGAGGCCAGCGTCCGCATGTTGAACAAGGGCAGGTTCGGCAGCAGGTTCGCGACCGTCTCGAGTACGGGCTTCAACGTGCCCGGCGCGTGCACCGCAAAGCCGCGCAGGTCGTCGCACCACTGGCCCGCGAGGAACAGGCCGAGCGTGTAGAGCGCCGACAGGATCGGGGTCGAGAGCGCGGAGAACATGACCGCGATGGACGTGATCACCGCGAGCTCGAGGCACGACAGGTAGACCGCCTCCGCGATCGCCGGGGTGAAGCCCGCGTGCCCGAGCGCCGCGAGCAGCAGGACGAGCGCCAGGCCGAGCACGCCCGCCACGGCGCACAGCGCGCCGGTCAGGCCGACCCACTTGCCGAGCAGGTAGAGCGGCCGCGGGAGCGGACGCGACAGCAGGTTGAAGATGGTGCGGCGATCGATCTCCTTCGCGACCAGGCTCGATCCGACCATGAGGATCACCACCATGCCGAGCCCGGTGATCGCTGTGAGGCTGAAGTCCACGGTGAGCCGCAGGTCCTCGCCCATGGCGAGCGGGCTCGCGACCCGGGTGAGCCCGATCAGCAGCAGCCCTCCGGCGAGGATGCCGGTGAGCACGCGGTCCCGCACCGCCTCGCGAAACGTGTTGTGGGCGATGAGCAGGGCGATCACGCGGTCCTCCGTTCGCCCGACGCCTGGAGCGCGGCGCTCTCGGCCGTCGCCATGAACAGGTCCTCGAGCGTGTCGCGGAGCGGGGTCACCGAGCGCACCTCCGCCCGGGCCTGCACCAGCCAGGCGAGGACGGATTGCAGCAGGTCCTGTTCGTGCAGCGTGAACACGGTGTCGCCGCCGGAGGGCCGCCGCACCATGGCCGCGGCGAGCTCGGCCGGGAGTTCGAGGAGCGGGGTCCCGGCGACGCGGATCTCGATGCGCGGCGCCCCGCCCTGCACCAGCTCGCCGACGGTGGCGATGCGCTCGATCCTGCCCTTGAGCACGATCGCGACGCGGTCACAGAGCGCTTCGACGTCCGGCAGGATGTGGCTCGAGAGCATCACCGTCGTGCCGCGGTCGCGTTGCTCGAGGATCAGGTCGCGCACGTCGCGGCGTCCGAACGGGTCGAGCCCGCTCATCGGCTCGTCGAGGATGAGCAGGTCGGGCGCGTGCACCATCGCCGCCGCGAGACCGAGGCGCTGGAGCATGCCTTTCGAGTACTTGCGCAGCACCAGGCGCTCGCGCTCGCCGAGGCCGACCCGGCCGAGCCAGTGCCGCGCCGCGAGACGGGCGTCCCGCGCCGGGATCGCGGAGAGCCGGGCGACGAACTCCAGGTACTCGAGGCCGTTCAGGTAGTCGTAGAAGTAGGGTTGCTCCGGCAGGAAGCCGAGGCGCCTGCGGCTCACCACCTGCTCGATCGGCTGGCCCAGGAGCCAGGCCCTGCCCCCGCTCGGCTTCAGGAGCCCGGTGAGCAGCTTGATCGTCGTGGTCTTGCCGGCGCCGTTCGGGCCCAGGTAGCCGAAGATCTCGCCCGGCTGGACGTCGAAGCTCACGTCGCTCAACCCGGGGGTGACCTGCATCGTCCACGGGTGGCGGTAGCTCTTCGTCAGCCCGCGCGCGCACACCGCCGTCCCGGCGGCTGGCCGTGCGTCCCGCAGTGCGGACCGGCCAGACTCCGGCCGCTGCGGAGCCTCGACGGCCAGTCTCGAGCTTGTGGTGGCGTTCATCCCGAGGTTCCCCTTCGGCTATCTCGTTTGATCCGAGTTTCTTGGCGAGATCGGTCCGGCTTCGATCCGGACCCCGCACGACCCGACTGCAATGCGCGTGCCGCTGGTGCGCTGCCGGGCCGGACGCGGAGCGGGGCCCCACGCGGGGGCCCCGCTCCACGTCGAACCCGGTGCGCGGCTACTGGTTGCCCGAGTTGAGAATGAGGGGCAGGTCGCCGTGTTCGCCACGCCCCGCGACCTGGAACTCCAGCGTCAGCGAATCGCCATAGGCGACTACGCCGGGCTTCGTGCTGCCGGTGGCAAGTGGTTTGGTCCACGTGGCCTGATCCACCCACGCGCTCGTCACCCCGGTCGAGTGATCGAACGGATTGACGATTCCACCGCCATAGCTGGGGATCAGATTCAAGACCTGCGTGGCCGTGGCGGCGTACTTGCCGTCGTTCTGGACACTGAAGTCCTCGGCCGCGAGTTGCACGGTGTGCATGTTCGCCTTGGTGCTGCCTTCCTTCGCGCGGGCCGTCATCGAGATGTAGTTCGGGATGGCGATCGCCGCCAGGATCCCGATGATGACGACGACAATCATCAGCTCGATCAGCGTGAAGCCCTGCTGGCGCATCGCGCTTCTGTCAGCCGGTGCCGAGGTCATCTGGCTCGCGTCCTTCTCCGAGAGTCGAAGCCGAGGGTGAGCGCAGGCGGGGACGCCGTGGCGTCCCCGCCCGCAATCGAACTACTGGCCGCTGGTGAGCACGAGCGCCAGGTCGGCCGACTTGCCACGGCCACACACCTGGTACTGCAGCTGCGCGTCCGCCGAGTCGCCATACACCGTGATGCCAGGCAGCGTGGAGCCCGTCGCCAGGGGACGCGTCCAGGTCGCCTGATCCGCCCACGAGCCACCGGCGCCCGTCGACTTGTCGAACGGGTTCTTGAAGTTCGTGCCGGCGCCGGGCAACAGCGCCTCCACCGTCACCGCGTTGGCCGCATACGCACCGTCGTTCTGGACGCCGTAGTCCTCGGCCGCCAGCTGGAACGTGTG
>CAYSWZ010000122.1:0-21238 GCA_964434945.1 uncultured bacterium
ATATGCTGGTGGCATGCTGGAGAGGATGATCAATACGCGCGCTCTGGACCGCATCGACCGCCGCATCCTGGCGCTCGTGCAGCGGGACGCTTCGCTCGCCCAGTCCGAGATCGCGAGAAGGGTGGGCCTGTCCACCGCCGCGGTGCACGAGCGCCTCAAGAAACTGGAAGCCGCCGGCGTGATCCGGCACTGGACGGCCGTCGTGGATCCCGCCGCCGTCGGTGCGCAGGTGACCGCGTTCATCGAGGTCTTCTTCGAGCATCCGCGATTCGAGAAGGGCTTCATCGAGCGCGTGAAGAAGCTGGACCCGGTGCAGGAGTGCCATCACATCACCGGCGAGTTCTCGCTGCTCCTCAAGGTGCGCGTGGCCGATATGCCTGCATTGCAGGCGCTGCTGCTGGAACAACTCTCGGGGCACGAAGGGGTGCGCCAGACGCGCACCGTGATGGTGCTGTCCACGGTGAAGGAAGACACGTTCGTCGACACCACGGCGAAGGGGGAGGAATCGTGAAGACTCCGCACGTCGCACCCGCCGCGGTGCACGCCACGCTCGCCCGCCACATGCTGGCGGACGGCTACGACATGGTGCTCGACATGGAGAAGAGCCAGGGCCGCCGCCTGCACGATTCGCGGAGCGGGCGCGATTACCTCGACCTGTTCTCGTTCTTCGCCACGATGCCGATCGGGCTCAACCACCCGAAGATGAAGGACCCCGAGTTTCTCGCCAGGCTCACGCGTGCGGCCCTGGTGAATCCGACCAACTCCGACATCTACTCCACCGAGTTCGCGGAATTCGTGGAGGTGTTCGGGCGGGTCGCCATGCGGCCGTACCTGCCGCACGCGTTCTTCGTGGCCGGCGGTTCGCTGGGCGTGGAGAACGCGCTCAAGGCGGCCATGGACTGGAAGGTGCGCCGGAACTTCCGCAACGGAATGAAGCAGGAGAAAGGTCACCAGATCCTGCACTTCCGCGAGTCGTTCCACGGCCGCTCGGGCTACGCATTGTCGATGACGAACACCGCCGATCCCCGGAAGTACGAGTACTTCGCGAAGTTCGACTGGCCGCGCGTGTCGAACCCGCACCTCGTGTTCCCGGTGACCGACGCCGAGCTGGCGCGCGTGCAGAAGGCCGAGGTCGCGACGCTCGCCGAGATCCGCAAGGCCTTCGCCGAGCGGAAGGACGACATCGCCGCCGTCCTGCTCGAGCCGATCCAGGCCGAGGGCGGCGACCATCACTTCCGGCCCGAGTTTCTCGCGGCGCTGAAAGTCGTGGCCCATGAGAACGACGCTCTGCTCATCTTCGACGAGGTGCAGACCGGCGTCGGGCTCACCGGGACGTTCTGGGCGCACGAGGCGCTCGGCGTGGAGCCCGACCTGCTCGCGTTCGGCAAGAAGATGCAGGTGTGCGGCATGCTGGGCGGCGGCCGGCTCGAGGAGGAGCCGGACAACGTGTTCAAGGTGTCGAGCCGCATCAACTCCACCTGGGGCGGGAACCTCGTGGACATGGTGCGGTCCATGCGCTATCTCGAGATCATCGAGGAGGAGGGCCTGGTGCGGAGCGCTGCCACCGTCGGCGCGCACCTGCTCGCGAAGCTCCACGCGATGCAGGCCACCATGCCCGATGTGCTGTCGAACGCCCGCGGGCGCGGCCTCATGTGCGCGATCGATCTCCCCGACACCGACACGCGCAATCGCGTCGCGGACAAGGCGTACGATCTCGGGCTCGTCATCCTCGGTTGCGGCCACCGGTCGCTGCGCTTCCGTCCGCCGCTCGACATCACGCGGGCAGAGATCGACGAGGCGCTGGAAATCCTCACCCGGGCCATGGCACAGTCGCAGGCCAAGAGCGCCTAGCCTGAACCCTTCATGAGCCCGCGGCCTGCGAGCGCCGTGCGACTCGCCACCCACGTGGATCCGGCAGAGCTGGCGCAACCCGGGGCTCCGTGAACGCACCTCCGAAGACATTCCGCGACGCCGCGTGCGTCGTGCTCGTGCGCGGGGCGGGCTCCGAGCTCGAGGTGTACTGGGTGCGCCGCAGCGACGCCGTGCCGTTCCAGCCCGGGTTCATGGCGTTCCCCGGCGGAAAGGTCGACGCGGCCGACGGCGAGCTCCCGGTGCCCGGAGTGAGCGACGATTTCGAACGCGCGGCGCGCGTGTGCGCCGTGCGCGAGGCGCTGGAAGAGACCGGCGTGCTGGTCGGCGCGCAGGGTGAGGTGGCGCCGGCCTCGCTCGCCGCCGCGCGCGACGCGCTGCTCGCCGGGCGCGCCACGCTCGCGGACGTCGTGCGCGAGCACGGCTGGCGCATCGCGCCCGAGTCCCTGACGTTCGCGGGCCGCTGGCAGACGCCGGTCTTCGCGCCGATGCGATTCGACACGCTCTTTTTTCTCGCCCGTGTGCCCCCCGGGCAGGCGCCGAGCGTGATCCCCGGGGAGCTGGCGAGCGGCGAGTGGGTGAAGCCGCTCGCGGCGCTGGAGCGCTACCGCCACGGCCAGCTCACGTTCGCAGCGCCCATCCTGTGGACGCTCATCGCGCTCGCCGAGGGCGAGCCCGGGCTCGCCGAGCGCATCGCGGAGGGACCCGCGCGCGCCGCCACTCCGGTGCGGCGGGTGGAGCTCCAGTGGGGCGTCGTCCTGCACGCCATGCCCACCAAGCCGCTTCCGCCCGCGCTCTACACGAACGCGTACCTGATCGGCGAGCGTGAGATGGCGCTGCTCGATCCGGGCAGCGGCGAACCCGAACCCCTGCGCGAGCTGTTCGCGCTCACCGACCACCTGGCGAGCGAGGGCCGCAAGGTGACGATGGTCGTGGTGACGCACCACCATGCGGACCACATCGGCGGCGTGGCCGCGTGCCGCGAGCGATTTGGCGCGCGCGTGGTCGGGCACCGCGAGCTGGCGCCGCACGTGCCGCTCGACGTGGTGGTGAAGGAGGGAGACGTTCTCCCGCTGCTCCCCGGTCTCGACGACTGGACACTCCGCGTCCTCGAGACGCCGGGGCACAGCCGCGACTCGATCTCGCTCTGGCACGAGAAGCGCGGCGCGCTCTTCTGCGGGGACCTGCTGCCCGGCGGCGCGGGCAGCGTGGTGATCGACCCGCCGAGCGGCGACATGGCCGACTACCTCGCCTCGCTCGAACGCTGCGCGGCGCTCGAGCCGAAGATACTGTTCCCGGCGCACGGCAGCCCGTCCGGCGCCGCGGTGCGCCGCATCCGCGCGTTGATCCGGCACCGCCTCGAGCGCGAGGCCCAGGTGCTCGGTGCGCTCGACGGTCATGCGCGCACGCTCCCCGACCTCGTGCCGCTCGTCTACGCCGACACGCCACGCGAGTTGTGGGGCTGGGCCGAGAGATCGCTGCTCGCGCACCTCGAAAAGCTCGCGCACGAGGGACGTGCGCTGCGAACGGGCGAGGGCTGGCGCGCGGCGGCACGGTAGGCGGGCTCCCGAACACGGAGTGCGGAGGTACACGGCATGCCGTTCGTGATGGCGCTCCTTTCGTCGATTCTCTACGGGACCGCCGATTTCCTCGGCGGTATCGGCTCGCGCCGCGGCCCGGCCGTGACCGTGACGGCGTGGTTCCAGGTGACCGGGCTCGTGATCCTGGTGGGCTACGCGCTCGTCGCGCCGGGCGTCACGCGGTCCACGGATCTCCTGTGGGGCGCGGCATCCGGCGCATCGGGCGGTGTGGGTGTGCTGCTCCTCTATGGCGCGCTCGCGGGTGGCACGGTGAGCACCGCCGCGCCGCTCATCTCGATGGTCGCTCTCTCGGTGCCCGTCGCCGTCGGGCTCGCGAGCGGCGAGCGACCCGGCGTCCTGCCGCTCCTCGGCGTGGCGCTGGGTTGCGTCGCCGTGACGCTGATCAGCGCGCACGGCGATGCCGCTCCGCCATCGGGCGCCCGTCGCGGGCGATTCGCCGTGCTCGCGCCCGCGCTCGCGAGCGGTGTGCTGATCGGCGTGTTCCTCGTATGCCTCGCCCGCGTGAAGCCGGGAGCGAGCGGCTGGCCGCTCGTCGCGGGGCGCGGCACCGCGACGGTGGTGTTGTTCGCCATGCTCCTCGCCGGCCGCACACCGGTCCGGCCGCCGGCGGCGACGTTCGCCCCCATCCTCGGTGCCGCCGTCACCGACGTGACCGCCAACGTGCTCTACCTCCTCGCCGTGCAGCGCGGCCCGTTGAGCCTCATGGCCACGCTCGTCTCGCTGGCGCCCGCCACGACCGTGGTGCTGGCGCAGTGGGTCCTCCGCGAGCGGCTCGGCGTGACACAGCGCTGGGGTGTGGCGCTGGCACTGTTGGCAGTGGTACTGCTGGCGCAGGTCCGATGAACGCTCGCGGGAGGCCGTGATGCCACCACTCGTCTGGAACGCAGCCGGCACGCGGGTGGGCCACACCGGCGAGCCGGGATGAGCCGCAAGCCCACGCGCGCCGCGCCTGCGGCGAGCGCACCGCGCGCCCCGGTGTCGAAGTCCGCGCATCCCGCACGTCCCGGCGCTCGCGTGCGCGGCCCGGCGGGTCCGCCGCGGCCGGTGCCTCCCGCACCTCCGCTCGTGCGCGATCCGTGGGCCTGGGCGAGCCTGCTCGCGATCCTGCCGCTGCTCGTCCGCTGCGCCGGCGCAGCACTCGGCGAACCCGTGGCCGAGGACTTCGACTTCCTCCGGCGTGCGCTCTTTCACGGGCTCGGCTCGCTCTTCGACGGTGGCGGCTCCACCGCGTTCTGGCGCCCGATCCCGCACCAGGTCTACTACACGGCGCTGGGTCCGCTCGTCCTCGGCCATCCGCGCTGGATCGCCTCGCTGCACGCGCTGCTGCTCGCCGCGGGAGCGCTGCTCGTCTACCGCGCGCTCCGCCCCTCGCTCGGCGGCGTGGCGGCGTGCGTGGCCGCGAGCTTTCCGTGCTTCGCCGAGTCGACGCGGACGCTCGTCGGCTGGCCGAGCCAGTTCGTGGACGTGGGCCTCTACTTCTTCACCGCGTTGTCGCTCCACGAGACCAGCCGCCGCCGGCTCCCGACCGCGCTCGCGGCCTCGTTGCTCGCGCTCCTCTGCAAGGAAGTGGCCGTCGTCGCGGTCGTGCTCCTGCCCTGGTTCCCGGATGCCCGCCCAGTGCGCGAGCGCACCCGTTGGGCGGCGGCGTTTGGAGCCTTGCTGCTCGCATGGGGCGGCGCCTATCTCGCCGTGCGGCACGCCGCGCATCTCTCGCTCCCGCACCACCTCGAGCAGGACCCGGCGCTGCTCGGGACGCCGATCCCCGCGCGGTTCGCGTGGGCCCTCCGCGGGAGCCTGCGCGCGGTCGCGAGCCTTCCGCTCGCGCCCGGCTTGAACGACGTGCTGGCGCGTGCGCTCGGGATCGGGCTGCTGCTCGCCGTGGGCATCGCGATCGCGCTCCGGCCTGCCGTGCGGGCACGGTTCCTCGCGCGCCGCACGTGGCTCGCGTGGGGTCTTGCGTGGTTCCTCGCCGCCACCGCGACACTCGCGACGATCTTCCCGCTCTGGCAGCCCAACCGCAGTCACTTCGGGAGCGCCGGGCTCGGCGTCAGCGTTGCCGTGGCGTGCGAGGCGGTGCACCCCGCGCTCTCGGGCGCTCTCGTCCTCGGACGCATCGTCCTCCTCGCGCTCGCGCCCGCACCGGCCGGCAACATCAGCTCGGAGCCCGCGAAGACGGGTGCGTTCATGGACTTTCTCCAGCTCACCCGCCTCCAGCGATTCATGGCCGAGACTCGCCGCGCGTTGCGCGCCAGCTACCCCACGGCCCCGCCCCATGCAACGCTCGTCGAGATGAACCTGCCGCACGGGCTCATCTACGCGCTGGGTGGCGACCGCGCAGTCCAGGTCTGGTACCGGGACAGCACACTCAAGATGGCGAACTTCAGCGCCCTGGCGGACGATTCCACGCTCCTGACACTGGCGGGCGTGCAATATCAGCCGTCCGGATCCTCGCAGGTCGTGCTGCTCTCCCCGGCGGCCATGCGCGCCCAGGACAAGGCGTACCGCGCGCTCCGCGCCCATCGCTGGCTCGCGAGCGTCGCGGCGGTGGATCGCGCCGACTCGCTCATGCCCGATCCGCGCTACGTCGTGTTCCACGGCAACAACGCGGGCTACCGTGCGTTCGCCTGGCTGCAGATGGGCCGCACGTCCGACGCCATGGCGGAGAGCCGCCGTGCGCTCTCGCTCGATCCCCTCGACCGGAACGGGCTCCTGACGCTCGCGTCCGCGCTCGCCGCGACCGGACAGCTGGACGAGGCCCTCGTCCAGGTGGATCACCTGCTGAGGATCGACCCCGGGCAGCCCTCGGCGAGGGACCTGCGCGCGCGGATCGTGGCGACCCAGGCGGCCATCCGCTCCCCGTGACCCCGGCACGCGGTCGCGCGTGTCGCGGGCAGGAATGGCTTCCGCGCCACCCACGCGCGATGATAGGTTCTGCGACCTGCTGGCCCTTCACGTCCGTTGCACGTGCCGCATGAATCCGTCGAATCGCGGGGGACTTGGTCCATGGATGACCGTAGGACGCGGCATACGGAAGCGCATGGCTCGATGGGCGCGACGGCGGTGGCGGCGCCGAAACGCGGCCTCGGCGCTCCGCCAGGTGGCGATCGCGGCCGCGGGCTGGGTGAGCCGTTCGGCGCCACCGAGCGCACCGACGCCTGGTGGCTGCAACCCGTCGTCCAGGGCCTGGCGCTGCTCGTGCTCGGGGCGTACGCCACCTGGGCGGCGTTCCAGGGGAACCACTACGAGGCGGGCAATTACCTGTCGCCGTTCTATTCACCGCTCATGAAACCCAAGTGGTGGCCGCTGTCGCCGGCGCTGCTGGTGCTCGGCGCGCCGCTCGGTTTCCGCGGCACCTGCTACTACTACCGCAAGGCCTACTACCGCGCGTTCTTCGCCGATCCCATGGCGTGCGCCGTGGGCGAGCCGCGGGGCAGCGGTTACGCGGGCGAGGCCAGCTTCCCGTTCGTGCTGCAGAACATCCACCGCTACTTGATCTACCTCGCCATCCCGATCCTGTTCTTCCTGTGGTGGGACATCGTGCGCGGCTTCACGTTCGACGGCCACTTCGGCATCGGCGTGGGCTCGCTCGTGCTGCTCGCGAGCAACACGCTGCTCACGATGTACACGTTCTCGTGCCACTCGATCCGCCACCTGGTCGGAGGGCGCGTGGATTGCTTCTCGTGCGTGGCCGCGGGCGGTCCGCGCCGGAACGTGTGGCGCACGTCGAGCTGGTTGAACTCCCACCACATGGCATGGGCGTGGTGGAGCCTGTTCGCGGTCTGCTCGGCCGACCTCTACGTGCGCCTGTGCTCGCTGGGCGTCCTCCACGACCCGAGGCTCCTGTGAGCGGGAATCTCGAGACGCACGATTTCGACGTGATCGTGATCGGCGCCGGCGGCGCCGGCCTGCGCGCGGCGATCGAGGCGTCGGCGGCGGGCGTCAAGGTGGGCCTCGTCTGCAAGTCGCTGCTCGGGAAGGCCCACACGGTGATGGCCGAGGGCGGCGTGGCCGCCGCGATGGGACACCTGGACCCGCAGGACAACTGGCAGACGCACTTCATGGACACCATGAAGGGCGGCTCGTTCCTGAACCACTGGCGCATGGCGCAGCTCCACGCGCAGGAGTCACCCGATCGCGTGCGCGAGCTGGAGCAGTGGGGGGCGCTGTTCGATCGCACGCCGGACGGCCGGATCCTCCAGCGCGCGTTCGGAGGCCACACCTGGAAGCGGCTGGCGCACGTGGGAGACAGGACGGGGCTGGAAATGATCCGCACGCTCCAGGACCGCGGTGTTCACAGCGGGCTTGACGTCTACATGGAGTGCACGATCACGAAGCTCCTGAAGGACGGCGACCGGATTGCCGGCGCGCTCGCCTACTGGCGCGAGTCCGGGCGCTTCGTCGTGTTCCGCGCGAAGGCGGTGGTCCTCGCCACCGGCGGCGTGGGGAAGGCGTATCGCGTCACGTCCAACTCGTGGGAATACACCGGTGACGGCCAGGCGCTTGCCTATGAAGCCGGAGCTGAGCTTATTGACATGGAGTTCCTGCAATTCCACCCGACCGGCATGGTGTGGCCGCCGGGCGTGATGGGCCTGCTCGTCACCGAAGGCGTGCGCGGCGAGGGCGGCATCCTGCGCAACAGCAAGGGTGAGCGGTTCATGTGGAAGTACCTGCCGGAGGCCCGCCGGCACGAATACGCGGAGAACGACGCCGAAGCGCGGCAGTGGACCGAGGACACGGTCGCGGGCCGGCAGTCGAAGGCGCGCCGCCCCCCGGAGTTGTCGACCCGGGACAACGTCGCGCGTGCGATCTACACCGAAGTGAAGGAAGGCCGCGGAACGCCGCATGGCGGCGCGTTCCTGGATATCAGCTACCTGCCCGCCGAGCGCGTGAAGCGAAAGCTCCCCTCGATGTATCACCAGTTCCTCGAGCTGGCCGACGTGGACATCACGAAGCAGCCGATGGAGGTGGGGCCGACGACGCATTACATGATGGGCGGCGTGCGCGTGGACCCGGACACCGCGGCCGCGACCGTGCCGGGCCTCTACGCCGCCGGCGAGGCCGCGGCCGGCCTCCACGGCGCGAATCGCCTCGGCGGCAACTCGCTCTCCGACCTGCTCGTGTTCGGCCGCCGCGCGGGCGCCGGTGCCGCGGCCTACGCGAAGGGGCTTGCGACGCAGCCGCGACCGAGCGATGTGGAGATCGAGGCCGAGACGCGCAGCGTGCTGGCGCCGTTCGATCGGAGCGCAGGCGAAAGCCCGTACGAGGTGCACCGGGCGCTTCAGGATTGCATGGACCGCCTGGTGGGGATCTACCGCGTCCAGGCCGATCTCGAGCAGGCGATCGGCGAGCTGCAGAAGCTCAAGGCCCGCGCGGCCGCCGTGCGCGTGGAGGGCACGCGGATGTTCAACCCCGGCTGGCATCTCGCCCGCGACCTCCGGAACATGATCCTCGTCTCGGAGGCCATCGCGCGCTCGGCGCTGCTCCGGAAGGAGAGCCGCGGCGCGCACTCGCGGCTCGACCACACCGGGCTCGATCCCGCGCTCGGCCAGGTGAACCACTGTGTCTCGCGCGGCCCCGACGGCATGCGCGTCGTCGCGACGCCGTTGCCGCAGATGCCCGCGGAACTCAAGCAGTTGTTCGATGCCGCCAAGCCGAAGCAGGAAGTGGTCCGATGAGCATGGAGGCGTCGGGCGCCCGCGAAGCCGTCGTGCGCGTGTTCCGCGGCGACAAGGGCGGCGGGCAGGAAGTGGAATACCGCGTGCCGATCGAGCCCGGCATGGTCGTGCTCGACGCGATTCACTGGATCCAGGCGCACCGGGCGCCCGATCTCGCGGTGCGCTGGAACTGCAAGGCGGCGAAGTGCGGCTCGTGCAGCGCCGAGGTGAACGGCAAGCCGTCGCTCATGTGCAAGACGCGCATGGACCATTTCGCCGCGGACCAGACCGTGAGCGTGCGGCCGATGAAGACGTTCCCGCTCATCAAGGACCTGGTCACCGACGTGTCGTGGAACTTCGAGGTCAACAAGCGCATCGCGCCGTTCAAGCCGCGCGAGGGCGCGGAGTGGAAGTGGCAGCAGTCCGACGTGGACCGCGTGCAGGAGTTCCGCAAGTGCATCGAGTGTTTCCTGTGCCAGGACGTGTGCCACGTGCTGCGAGCGCATGAACTCAAGCACAAGTTCGCGGGCCCGCGGTTCTTCGTGCGCATCGCCGCGCTGGAGATGCACCCGATCGATGGCGAGGACCGGACGCGGTTCCTGAAGGAACAGGCCGGCTTGGGCCTCTGCAACATCACCAAGTGCTGCACGGAGGTGTGCCCGGAGGAGATCCACATCACCGACAACGCGATCATCCCGCTCAAGGAGCGGGTGGTGGACCGGCACTACGATTTCCTGCGACTGTTGTGGAACAAGCTCCGCGGCAAGCCGAGCGACGCGATCTAGACCTGGAAGCGCGATCCGGCGCGAGCCCCGCGAGCGCATCAAACGAGGTCGTCATGTCACAGCCAACCGCCTGTATCCGCTGCAAGGGCACCGACCTCGTGGACGCCACGTTCGCCGGCGCCGAGGCTCTGCGCCTGGTCGTGGACGAGCGTCACTCGAGCCCGGCGGGCGCGCGCGTGTGCCTGTCGTGCGGCGCCGTCCTCCTCACCGCGTCGGAGCCGGGCGCGCTGCGCGTGGGCGACGCGCCCGAGCGCCACGTGCAGGAGTTCGATTTCTAGGCTCCGCGCAGCGACTCCACCAGTAGCTGGTGGAACCGGTGCACGCCGGTCTCGCGTGCCGGCGAGTAGCGGCCGCGCTCGTAGAGCCGGGCGCGCGTGCCCCGCTGAACGCTCTCGACGATGACCTCGTCCTCGCGCTCGACGCGGTCGAGCCCCATGCCGGCGCCGCGGTCGAGCTTGTCCGGGTCCCACACGAACGACAGGAACGCGACCTTCATTCGATCCACGGCGAGCGGGCGGACGACGTTGAGCGACACGCCCCACGGGTAGAGGTTGAGCATGGTGTTGGGGTAGAGCCACCAGTAGAAAGCCCCCACGCGCGTGCCCGCGTCCGGGTGGCCGGCGGGCAGCGCGAACGCGTCGACACCCGGCTGCGTGACCCCGAGCTGCAGGGTGCTCCAGCGGAATACTTCGCAACGGTAGCTCGAGTAGTCGATCGCCTGCGCCAGCCCGGCGTGCACGTACGGGATGTGGAAGCCCTCGAGATAGTTGTCGCAGTAGAGTGCCCAGTTCGCCTGGACGAGGTATTCGCGCGAGCGCGACGCGTCGAAGACGGCGCGGTCCCACGGCAGGAAGCCGCAGCGCGCGCGCACGTCGGCCACCAGGTCGTCGAACGGGCACGACGGCGAGAGCGAGGCGAACAGCAGCTTCCCGAGCTGCCCGAACGGCACTTTCGGCAGGTCGTCCGACGCGCTCGGGAAGCCTTCAACGCCCTCGAACTCCGGCATCGAGAGCATCCTCCCGTCGAGCGCGAAGCGGCGCCCGTGGTAGCGGCAGCGGAGGAGGCTCTCGACACCCTCGGTCTCGCACACCAGCGTCCCGCGGTGCGTGCACACGTTGGAATAGCAATGCAGCGAGTCGTCGCGGTCGCGCGCCAGCACCAGCGGTTCGTCGAGCCCGCCCTCGAGCAGCGTGACCGGGCACACCGCGCCCGGCACCTTGACGCGGTCGGCGTCGCCGGCCCACTGCCAGCTCCGCGCGAACACGCGCTCGCGCTGGAGCGCGTGCACCGCCGGGTCCGAGTACAGCCACGCCGGCAGCGTGCGCGCGCGGCGGATGTCGGGATCGATGGTGACTGAGGCCAGCCGGTCGATCATGCGCGGGAGTCTGCCACAGCGGGCATTTGTCCGCAGCGGCGCGCGGCGCGCCGACGCGGACAACTCACGGAGCCCGGCCGAGCGTGAAGGCCACGCCGGGATAGCCCACGAAGTGGTAAAGGTTGGAAGGCGCGGTGGGCGACATGCCGAGCTCGCGCAGCGGCAGCTCCGGTCCGGCGATCGAGGTGCTGTAGGCCACCGGGTGGCCGATGGCGCCGCCGAGCCCGCGCGCGAGGCGCTCGAGCGTCAGGAGCCCGAGCGGCACCGAGAAGCGCCCGCACCAGGTCCATCGGTAGGTGTCGGGATGCTCCGGGTCGACAAACGTCTCGTAGAGCTTCCGAATGCCGGCATCTTCGAGCGGGCCCGAGAGCGGACCGGTGAGGAGCGCGTGGTCGCGCGCCACCGCCTGCGTGTAGGCAACCTGGCCGCCCGCGCCGAACGTCTCCTGGTGGAAGTCGGGGCCGTAGTGAATGGCGTCGGCGGAGATGGCAATGGCGAGATCGCGACCGAGAGTCCAGTGGCGCGCCCGCATCTCGGCCGCCAGCGCGGCCGCCAGGTGGTCGGCCAGGGCCTGGAGCCGTTCGAAGCGAGCCGCGGGAACGATGACCGGCACGATCTCGACGTCGGGGTTCACGTGCCTGAGCCAGCACACGAGCGGCTCGAGCGAGTGCTCGAGGTCGTGTGCGGTCGTGTCCTGCGTCCAGTCTTCCCGCGGCAATCGTGCGAGCAGCGCGTTCCGGAGCGACGACACGGGCACCTCGCCGTCGGGCGCGGTCCAGCGGGCGTAAGGGTCGAACACGAGCCGGTCGTGCTCGCCGAAGCGCGCATAGCGGTGGAACACGCCCACGAGGAGAACGGTGCGTGCGGTGACGAGCGGGATGACGCGGCGGTAGACGCGGCCCGCGAAGCTGAAATCATCGTGCGGACAGATGATGCCGGCCACGCCCGGCGGCGGGCTCGCGCCGAGCGAGTCGGGCGCGGGAGGCGCCGCGGAGTACTCCCACACCTTGGCCATCTGAGAAGCATGAAGCGCGTAGCCGAGCGAGTCCTGGCGGCCGCGGGTGTCGCCGGCTGACGGCAGCGCCATCGCGCCGCGCACTTCGACGAGCGTCGGTCGGGCGGGGGGCGGCGTGGCAACGGCTGGAGCCTGGGCGAGCGCGCGAACCGCAAGGAACGGGAGCAACCCCAGCACCGCGCGCAGCGCGCGACCCGGGGGCGCCGGCCGAGCCGGGCCACAGGGAGACTCGCGACGCCGGGCAGGGAAGCGCGGAGCGCGCGCGTCAGTCGTCATCGTCACCGCCGTGCGCGCCTCGCCGCAGCCGGAGCGCGAGCCCGCTACGTACCGGCGGCGGGGGCGGGGCCCCGGCGCCGCGCACCGAATGCCAGAGGATGCGATTCAGAACGTCGTAGGGCACGGCATCCGCGACCTTGAAGTTCATGGCGTCGCTCTCCGCCTGCCCGAATGCGCCCGCGAGGTTCGTCTCGTTGACGTTGGTCTGAGCCGCACGGTGGAGGTAGGGCTTCAGGTCGGCCTTCCGGGCGAAGATACCCTCGAAGCCGTTGGCACGCGCGTCGAATTGCGACAGCGGTGGCAGGCCAAATACGTCCTCGATGCAGCGCAGCACGCTGCACCCGGTGTAGAGCGTGTGATCCACCGCGCCACGCCTCACCCAGGGCCCGGCCGCCAGCGCCACCGTGCGGTGGCCATCCACGTGGTCCTGCCCGTTCGCGGCATCGTCCTCGATGACGAGGATGAGCGAACTGCCCCAGTACCGGCTGTGACTGATGCGCTCCACCATGAGCCCAAGCGCGAGATCGTTCTCGGCCATGTGCGCGCGCGGCGTCGGCCGGCCGCTGCACGAGCCCTCGCTGTGGTCGTTCGGAAGCCGGATGATCGACAGTTGCGGCAGGCCGCCGTCGCGGTCGTACCGGTCGAACTCCTCGAGCCATGCGCGCTCGCGATCGAGGTCCGAATAGTGCATGTCGAAGCCCAGGTACTGCGGCGCGGTATGGCCTTCCAGTGCGGGCACGCCCGCCCGCACGGTGTCGCCGAACGTCGCGCCGTTGAACACGAACTCGCCGTAGCTCCGGTAACTGATGCCATGTCGTTGGCACAGGTCCCACAGGTAGCCGGCACTCGGGTAGGCGAGCGGGTTGCCGCCCTCGAAATCGTAAATCTGGTTGTTCGGCTCGCCCTTGATGACGTAGTCGGTCGCGTAGGCGCCCATGCCCCAGTTGTGGCCGTCGGCGCTCCCGTCCGAATCGCAGTAGGTGTTGTCCAGCAGCACCCACTCGCGGGCGAGCGCATGGTGATTGGGCGAGACGCGCTCGCCGAAAAGGCACAGCGACGAATCGCCGTTCCCGCGCGGCAGGTCGCCCAGCACCTGATCGTACGAACGATTCTCTTTGAGTATGTAGAACACGTGCTCGATGTGCGGGTTCGTGGCGCGGCGCCCCGGGGCGTGGAGCGGCGGCGTGTCGGCGAACACCTGCTGCGTCAGCCGGTCGAGCGTGGCGGGCGAGGGGCGTTGGATCAACGACAGCGTGCCGCGCGCGTTCGGCGAGTAGGAGACGTAGCGGCACCAGGCGCTCGTGTCCTGGTCGCCGCCCACGCTCGGCGCCGAGCCGGCCCCCTTGCCGTTCGCGACCAGCACGGTGCCCGAGCCGGGCAGCACGCGCACCGCGGTGGGATACCAGCCCACCGGCACGAAGCCGGTGGCGCGCGACCGCCCGGGCCGAGCGATGTCGAACACCGTGACGTGGTTCGCGCCGGCATCCGCGACGTACAGCCGCTGCGCTCCGGCATCGAGCGCGAGGCCGTTCGGCGTGTCACCCGCTGGTTCGTCGGGCGTGCGTGACGTGCGCAGCGTCTCGGCGACGCGGCCCGCGGCCACGTCCACCACGGCGACCGTGTTCTCGTTCGCGTTCGCGACGAACAGCCGCGCCCCGTCGGCGGTCTCGACCAAGTCGGTCGGATGGTCGCCCACGTGCACCACGCGGGTGACGGCGAGCGTCGCGGCGTCCACCACCGCGACACCGGCGCTGCTCCAGAGCGAGACGTAGATGCGGGCGCCGTCGTGCGAGACGAGACAGGTGTAGGGCACGGCGCCGAGCGGGACGCGCGCGATCCGGCTTCGATCCCGCACGCCGAGCACGTTGAGCGCGGAGTCGAGCCGCGTGACGACATAGAGCCGCTCGCGCCCGTCGTCCGCGGCGAGGCCCGTGGTCCACAGGGCGCCCGGGCCGTAGTCGATCACCTTCCCCTGCGGGTACTGCCCGCCCGCGGACCAGCGCGGGCCCACGACGATGCTGTCGGTGAACGTCGCGCGCCCGTCCTGCACGCGGTAGAGGAGCACGCGGTTCGTGTGGCCCGCCGAGACCGCCAGCGAGCGGCCCCCGTCGAAGAACGCCACGCCGAGCCATGTCTCTTCGAGCGGGATGCTCTGCGTGCGCTTCCCGGTCGCGAGGTCGATCAAGTCGATGCCCTTCGCGTGCCAGCCGCTGAACGTGACGGCGGCGACGCGCTCGTCCGGGCTCACCGCGAGCCCCATCGGGAAGTCGCCGACCTGGACCTGGTGCCCCGTGGGCGAGAGGTACCAGCCGTTCGGCAGCCGCACGCGCCCACCTTTCACCGGCCCCGGCCGCACCGTGCCGCCGGTCGCGGAGGCCGGTGCGGCCGCGGACGCCGCGTGTACGACCGGGGCGAGCGCGACAACGAGCAGCAGACCGGCGAGCCACGCGCGACGCGCGAGGCGCGGGACAGGTGTGGTCGGGTTCATGCGGTCGGACTCACCTCGGCTCCGGCGTTGAGAAGTGGCGGCAGCGGACAGTGGAGCGTGCCGCAAATGGCACGCAGCAGCTCGGCCTCGGCCACCTCGACCTTGCCGTCCTGCGCGACGCACGCGGCGAGTCCGTCCACCAGCCGCCCCTTCTCGTTCAAGCGGATCTGGTCGAGCCGCGCGAGCGCGCGGTCCATGGCGGGCACCCAGTCCGCGGGTGGATCGTACTGCGCGGTCGTGGTGCCGAGCACGTGCGCCATTCCGCGATTGAACGCCGTGGCCGCGGACTCGCGGTCGGCGTTCCCCGCACGCGCGAGCACGGAGAACACCGTCTGGAGCTCGCGCTCGAGCTGGTCGGCGGGGAGCCGCGGCACCGGGCCCGGCGGCGCGACCTGCTCGGCGAGGTGCTGGCGCGCGAGCCGTGCGAACGCGTACTCCGAGACGCTGATCGAGCCGTCCGCAGCGATCACCTGGTCCACCAGCTCGAGCATGCGCTGGCGCTCCTGGACCGGCCGCCGGCCGAGCGCGGGGAAGAGCCGGAGGAGGAGCGGCATGCGGAGCGCTTCCGGGAGCGCCGCCAGCACCTCACGCCGTTCGCGCACGCCCGCGAGGAGCTCGGGCGGGTAGGCGCTCGCCAGCTCCTCCAGTTCGCAGGTGCGCGCCGTCTCGTCGCGGGAGAGAAGGAGCGCCCACAACGCCTGCGCGGCTCGCTGCGGGTCGCCGGCGTCGGCAAGGAGCGGGAGCGGCAATGCGTCTCGGAGCTGCCCGGTGAACTCCAGGTGCTCGAGCCCGGGGCGGGCGACGAGCCGTGACAGCGTCGGCGGGAGGCTCGGCGCGCCGCCCGCGGCGGGTGCGACGCGCGGCTCGCGCGCCAGGCGTTCCCGCTCGCGCTCGATCACGTCCGGCGTGAACGAGGGATCCAGCGCGCGGATGCGCTCCACGAGCGGTGGGTGGGTCGCGAAGAGCCCGTCGATCCCCGAGGCGAACAGCATGTGCGCGACGTCGCCGGTCTCGTGCGAGACGAGCCGCGAGCCCGCTCCGGCGGCGCCGATCTTGATGAGCGCCTGTTTCAAGCCGTCCGGGTCGCGGGTGAACTGGACGGCCGAGGCGTCGGCCAGGAACTCCCGCTGGCGCGAGATCGCCGCCTGGATCATGCGGCCGAGCAACACGCCGATCCACCCCAGCGCGAACACCGCGAATCCCGCGAGCACGATCCCACCCGCCCGGCGGCCGCGCGCGCGCATCAGGATGCGCCCGACGGTGGCGAGCGCGAAGAGCCCGGCCACGCAGCCCAGGAGCCGCATGTTGAGCCGCATGTCCCCGTTCAGGATGTGGCTGAACTCGTGCGCGACGACGCCCTGCAGCTCGGCGCGGTCCAGTTGCTCGAGCGCGCCGCGCGTCACCGTCACCACCGAGTCGGCCGGGGTGTGCCCGGCCGCGAACGCGTTGATGCCGGACTCCCGGTTGAGCACGTACACGGCGGGCACGGGCACGCCCGAGGCCATGGCCATCTCCTCGACCACGTTCAGAAGGCGCTTCTGCAACGGGTCCGTCGTGCTCGTGTCCACGAGGTCCCCACCCATCGAGCGCGCCACCACCGCGCCGCCACCCTGGAGGGTGAGCAGCCGGAACACCGTGCCGGCCAGCACCACGCACAGCACGCCCGCGGCACACAGCGAGATCGCCTGGGCGTTCGCGAGCCACCAGTCGGAACTCCCGAACGGGAGATCGGAGTTGTGAACCGCGCTGCTCACGATCAGCACCAGCACCGTCGTGATGACCGCCACCACCACCGTCACCGCAAGCGCGAACAGACCGAGCAATTGCCCGGTCTGAGCGCGCGCGCGGTCCTGCCGCGCGAAGAAGTCCATGCCTACTTGAACGAGACCTTGGGAGCCTCGCGCACGGTCGGCTCGGTGATCTGCAGCGCCTCGGCGGGCCGGAACCCGAACACGCCCGCCATGAGGTTGTTGGGGAACACCTCGCAGGCATTGTTGTAGCTCATCACCGCGTCGTTGTATGCCTGTCGCGTGAACGCCACCTTGTTCTCGGTGGCGGTGAGCTCCTCGGAGAGCTGCATCATGGTCTGGTTGGCCTTCAGGTCCGGATAGGCCTCCGCCACCGCGAGCAGCCGGCCGAGCGCGCCCGTGAGCGCGCCCTCGGCGCCGCCGAGCGCCTGGATCGTGGCGGCGTCGCCCGGGTTGGCCTTCGCCGCCTGGAGCCCGGACACCGCGGCGGCGCGCGCGCGCACCACCGACTCGAGCGTCTCGCGCTCGTGCCCCAGGTAGCCCTTCGCCGTCTCGACCAGGTTGGGGATCAGGTCGTGGCGGCGCGTGAGCTGCACGTCGATCTGCGCGAACGCGTTCCTGAACCGATTGCGCAGCGTGACGAGCGAGTTGTAGATGCCCGCGCCGAACAGGACGATGACGAGCGGGATGGCGAGCATGAACAGCGGCAGCCAGAGCATGGGACCTCCAAGGATCGGGGGACCGCGAGGATACTCCGCTCAGGGAGCGGGGCAACCGCTGCTCCGGTTCCGCGCTGGCGAACCCGGCCGGCGGATATGGCGGGCGCCGGTGAAAGGATACGTACTGGCGGGTGCGGGCGTTGCAGGCGGATCGGAGAGTGGCGCTAGCTCGTTGTGGCGCCCGCGGCTAGCGATGGAGAAGTTCGAGCAGAAGCGAGAGCGCCGCCGTCGCGGCGAGCGTGCGATGCACGCTCCATCGCAGCCGCAGCAGGAGCACGCCACTCGCGAGCGACAGCGCGAGCATGAGCGGGTCGAGCGTGCGGAGTTCTGGAACGGGCAGCCGCACCGGCCCCGCCTGCCACGATCCGACGTGGGCGAACAGCACATGGATGGCGAACCAGAGCGCGAGGTTCAGGATCACGCCCAGCACCGCGGCGGTGATCGCCGAGAGGCCCGACTGGAGTCGCGGACGCTCCCCGAGCCACGCGATGTACGGCGCGCCGGTGAACACCCACAGGTAGCACGGCGCGAACGTGGCCCACAGCGCCACCCCGGCCCCGAGCACGCCGTACACGAAAGGTGCGGCCGGATTCGCGTGCGCCGCCGCGAGGAAGCCCACGAACTCGGTGACAAGGATGAGCGGCCCGGGTGTGGTCTCGGCGAGTCCCAGCCCATCGAGCATCTGGCCCGCGGTGAGCCAGCCGTGGCGCGTGACCACGTCCTGGCTCATGTACGCGAGCACGGCGTAAGCGCCCCCGAACGTGACCACGGCGAGCTTGGAGAAGAACCATGCGAGCTGCGACAGGATGTGTGCGGGGCCGAAGATCGCGACCACGAGGAGGAGCGGAGCGGCCCAGACGAAGCTCCACACCGCGATCGTTCGCAGCGTGCCCATCCACGCGACGCCGCGGAGCGGAGGCGCGGTCCGCGCCTCGGCCGGGGCGGACCATGCGAGCCCGAGCAGTCCCGCCGCCAGCACGATGAGCGGGAAGGGTGTGGCGAATACGAATATCGCCACGAACGAGGCGATCGCCACGCTCCATTGCCGCGCACCGGTGAGCGCCCGGCGGGCGATCCGCAGCAGTGCTTCGACCACGAGCACGAGCACCGAGGCCTTGATGCCGCGAAATGCCGCCAGCACCAGCGGCACATGACCGAACGCCGCGTAGGTCGCGGCCAGCGCCAGCACCACCAGCGCGCCCGGCAGCACGAAGCACAGGCCCGCGACCAGGCCGCCGCGCGTGCCGTGCAGCCGCCAACCCGCGTACGTGGCGAGCTGCGTGGCCTCCGGGCCCGGTAGCAGCATGCAGAAGCCGAGCGCGTCGAGGAACTGCGCTTCCGTGAGCCACGCGTGCTCGTCGACGACCGTGCGGTGCAGGAGCGCGATCTGCGCCGTCGGCCCCCCGAACGACAGCCAGCCGATCCGCCACCACACGCGCGCCGCTTCCGCGAACGCGGGCGCCCGCGCGGCGCCTGGCGGCGCCGGCGCGGGCCCGCCTCCCGTCATCGGCGCTGTGCTTCCGCCGCCGGTTTCGCCGCCGGCCAGTTGTGCGTCTCGTCGAACGCGTCCCGGCAGCGGCGATAGAACGCGTCGTACATCACGCTCGCCGCGTCGAGCTGTGCCAGGTCGTCCTTGTACATGCGCGAGAATCCCACCGACGCCGCGAGCAGTCCCGGCGCCTCCGGCGCCAGGTCGTAGCGGGCCGTGTCGGCCCCACGCACGATGTTCGCCAGCTGGCGGAGCGGCGGCGAGTCGAGACCGAACTCGTCGAGCATGGTGTCGAACGTGCAGTTCCCGTCGCGGTGGGTCCAGAACACGCCCTCGACGTCGAACGGCGTGGCCGCGAAGCGCTCGGCCACACCCGCCACCTCGTTGGGCGCCACGAACAGGAACACCGCGTGCGGGTCCACGAAGCGACGGATCAACCACGGGCACGCGATGCGGTCCACCTTGGGCCGCGCGCGCGTGACCCACACCGTGCGCTCGTGCGCGTCACGACGTGGCAGCTTTCGCGAGTCCACGAGCAGGCCGCCCGCCTGCATCCACGCGTCGAATCCGCCCTCGAGCGATTCGGCGTCCGCGCCCTCCTGGCGAAGCCACGCCGCAACGCCCTGGGAACTCTTGTGTCCGTGCTGGCAGTACACCACCACGTGCTGACCCTTGAACGACTCGGCCCACGTCTCGACCGTGCGGTGGTCGCGGCGGCGCGAGCCGGGGATGAACCGCGGATCGCTCGCGAAGTGCTCGTCGCTCCGGACGTCGAGCAGCACGGGGGCATCGGGGAGCCCGACCAGGCGGCCGAGCTGGGAGACAGCGATTTCAGTGGGAGACGGCATACGTCCTCCTGTGGATGGGATGGCTAGAGGACGCGATGTTTTAGCTGTCGCCTCACGAGGTACTCGCGCAGAAACCCCTTGCGGCGAGTATTGCTGGAGCCCGCCGAAATGGTCAAGCACGGAATTACGCCCGGCCGCGCGGGTGCGGGTGATTCGCGTGAGTGCTCCGCCCGCCTTACGCTCGCGACATGCCCTCCCGCCACGTCCTCGTCGCCGGCGCCGGCGCGGCCGGCCTCACCGCGGCCATCAACGCTGCTCGGGGCGGTGCCCGCGTCACGCTGCTGAACGCCCATCCGCGCGTCGGCTTGAAGATCCTGATGAGCGGCGGGACACGCTGCAACGTGACGCATGCCACGGTGAGCGAGCGCGACTTCCACGGCGGATCGCCCAACGTGATCCGACGCGTGCTGCGCGCATTTCCGGTCGCGCGAACGGTCGAGTGGTTCGAACGGGATCTCGGCGTACCGCTCAAGCTGGAGGAGACCGGCAAGTACTTTCCGAAGAGCGATGATGCGCAGACGGTGCTCGACGCGTTGCTCGAAGCAGCCTCACACGCCGGCGTCGTGCTGCGGGCGGGCGAGAGGGTCGTGCGGTTGGAGCGCGCGGGTGTGGCGTGGCGCGCAGGCCTCCAGCACGTGAGCGGTAGTGCCGTGTTCGGTGAAGGCGTGGCGCCGGCCGGCGCGACGGCATTCCCACTGCCCGATGTGGAGGTGGAAGAATGGGAAGGCGCCGATGCCGTGATTCTCGCGACCGGCGGGCTGTCGTTCCCGCGCACCGGCAGCGACGGCACCGGGTACGCGCTGGCCGTGGCGCTCGGTCACTCGCTGGTGCCCACCGTTCCGGCGTTGACGCCACTCGTGGCCGTGGATCCCATGTGTCACTCCGCGCAGGGCGTGACGCTGGAGGGCGAGCTGGCGCTGTGGGTCGAGGGGCGCGTGGAGTCCCGGGTGCGCGGCTCACTGTTGTTCGCGCACTTCGGCGTGACGGGCCCAGCGGCACTCGACCTGTCGCGGCGCTGGCACCGCTCCGAGGGGAAGCCGCGCCGCGTCACGCTCAGCTTCGCGCCCGGGGAATCGTACGAGCAGCTCGAGCGGACGTGGGTGGACTATGCCGCCGCCAACCCGCGACGCGGCGTGCGCACGTGGCTCGCCGAGCGATTACCCGAGCGCATCGCGGACCTGCTCACGACGGAGAGCGGGCTCGGCGGTGCCGCGATGTCGCAGATCCCCCGCGAGCGGCGCGCGGCAATGCTGCGCGGGCTCGTGGAGCGCGACATCGGCGTGACCGGGACGCTCGGCTACGAAAAGGCGGAGGTCACCGCCGGAGGCGTGCCGCTGACGGAGGTGGACGCTTCGACGCTCGAATCCCGGC
>CAYSWZ010000123.1:0-20573 GCA_964434945.1 uncultured bacterium
CGACAGCTCCCGGTCGTCCGCGTCGTCGACCTTCGCCGCGAGGGCAGCGGCCCCGGGCTGCTGTCGACACCCCTGCGCGCCGCCATCACCGCCCGGCTCGAAAGACAGGAGCACGTGCTCCTGTGGCTCAACCGGCGCGGACACTCGCACCATATCCAGTGTCGCGGCTGCGGCCACACGCCGGAGTGCCCGCGCTGCGACATCGCGCTCACGCTCCACATGGCGGCCGGTGAGCCCAGGTCGCTCCGCTGCCACTACTGCGACCACCGCGAGCCCGCGCCGGACGCCTGCCCCAAGTGCCATGCGGCGCTCCTGCGCTACGCGGGCGCGGGCACGCAGCGCGCCGAGCGCGAACTGGCGGGCGCGTTCCCCGCCGCGCGCGTGTTGCGCCTCGACCTCGACGTGGCCCGAAGGGGCGGCGGCTCGGGCGACGTGCTCGCGCGGTTCGCACGCGGCGAGGCCGACATCCTGCTCGGCACGCAGATGATCGCCAAGGGCCTCGACTTCCCGCGCGTCACGCTCGTGGGCGTGCTCGACGCCGACGTGGCGCTCCACTTCCCCGACTTCCGCGCCGCCGAGCGCACGTTCCAGCTCCTCACGCAGGTCTCCGGGCGCTCCGGCCGCGGCAAAGTGCACGGCGAGGTGCTGATCCAGACCTGCACGCCGGAGCACCCCGCGATCGCCGCCGTCGCCGCGGCGGAGCCCGCGGAAGCCGAGCGCATCTTCCGCAAGCGCGAACTCGACGAACGCCGCGACGCCCTCTACCCGCCGTTCACGCGCCTCGTCACGCTCAGGGCCGACGGCCCCGACGAGCGGGCCGTGGAAGCCGCCGCCACCGCCATGGCCACCCGGGCCCGCGAGCTCGGAGGCGAAGGGGACGACATCCAGGTCCTCGGCCCCGCCCCCCAGGCGCTCACCAGGCTGCGTGGCCGGTACCGCTGGCACGTCCTCTTGAAGGGAGCAGGTGGCGCCGCGCTCCGCCAGATCGCCGCCGACGCCCTCTCCCAGGCCGACCAGCCCGGCCACCGATCCGTCCGAGTCATGGCCGACGTCGATCCAATCGAAGTGCTGTGACAGCCCGCGGCTCCACGTCCGGCCAGGAACGACCGACCGAGCCGACTGTCGCAACCCCATCGCACACAGTGCGCAAGCGCGTCACAGTGAACGAATATGGACCCACGTCAGCCCATTGCAACGCAACGCTCGCACGCCTTGACGCTGTTCAACTTGCGACCCTAGTGTCGCGTGTCCGAGTCAACAGCTCAGGCCCAACGGCCGATTGGCATCTTTCCCGCAGAGGCTCAGCCCACATGACCCAGCGTGAGACCCGCACCGTCACCGAGCCTGCCCACGCCGGCGGCTCCGCCGCCCCCATCACGTTCGAGTTCGTCCGCGACCATCCGCGCGTGCGGCTGTACGTGCGGATGGCCGACGCGGCGCTCGAGTCGATCGGCTACACGGAGCACGGCGAGCGGCACGTGGGCCTGGTCTCGCGCATCGCGTTCAACGTCCTGAAGCGGATGGGGCGGCCCGAGCGCCAGTGCGAGCTGGCCGCCATCGCGGGCTACCTGCACGACATCGGCAACGCCGTGAACCGCGACCACCACGCCCAGACCGGCGGGGTCATGGCCATGCTGCTGCTCAAGGAGTTCGGCATGCCGGACGACGAGATCCTGCCGGTCATCGCCGCCATCGGAAATCACCACGAGAACGACGGGGACCCGGTCAACGACCTCGCGGCGGCGCTCATCCTGGCCGACAAGAGCGACGTGCACCGCACCCGCGTCCGCAACCCGGACACGATCAAGTTCGACATCCACGACCGTGTCAATTATGCAGTCGAAAAGAGCTTCCTCAACGTGGACGAGGACCAGAAGCACATCACGCTCGAGCTGACCATCGACTCGTCCACGTCGCACATGATGGAGTATTTCGAGATCTTCATGACGCGGATGCTCGCGTCTCGCAAGGCCGCCATGCACCTGGGAGCCACGTTCGGGATGATGGTGAACGGGAACCGGCTGGTCTGACGGCGCATCGGCTCGTCCAAGGAGGAGTGCTTTGAACAAGCGTACGATCGTCGCCACCGCCTCGGCGGCGGCCCTGCTGCTGGTCGCGGCGGCCGCGTCCGCGCGCAACATGCACTGCGCGGGCGGCATCCAGTACGTGGTCCAGGGACTCAAGGACAAGGATGCGGGCAATCACGAGGACTACTCGCGCGAGATGAACAAGGCGGTGGACCAGTTGAACCAGTGCGCCACCGAGGACCCCAACGACCTCGAGGCGCTGGGCTACCTGGGCTGGGCCTATGCCGAGCTCGACAGCGCCGGGCCCGCGGGTGTCGCGTTCCAGAAGTCCATCGACGGGCTCACCGCCAAGGGTGACACGAAGAAGGCCACGCTGTGGACCCAGAATCGCGAGTCGTACTGGGCGCGCGCCTACAACGACGGCATCACGAAGATCAGCGCCGCGCAGGCCGCCTGGCCGGAGTACACGAAGACGCCCTCCGCCGACGAGAAGGCGCTGAAGGACGAGGCGACCAAGTCCTACGAGGGCGCCATCCTGAGCCTCACCCGCGCGAAGCTGCTGAAGCCCGGGCACGCGCTCACCATCCGCAACCTCGGCACCGCCTATGCGCTCATGGGCCGGCTCGACGACGCCGAGGCGGTGCTCAAGAACGGCATGGTCGAGGCGGCGAAGGACACCGCGGTGCACGGGCTCTCCGACGCGCTCCGGATCCTGCGCGCCAACCAGGCCGCCGCGTACCTCGATGCGAAGAACTACGACGGGGCGATTGCGGCCTACCAGGACCAGTGCAAGCAGGAGCCGGCCAACGTGGACGCGTTCATGGGCCTGGGAAGTGCGTTCTTCAATCGCGCGCAGACCAAGCAGGACGCCGCCCGGCGCGCGGACTTCAAGAGCGCGGCCGACGCGTACGCGAAGGCGTTCTCGCTGAAGCCCACCAGCACCGACCTCGGGTTCAATGCCGCGCTCGCGTACCAGTACGCCGGCGAGCTGGCCTCCTCGGAGGCGCAATGGCGCCTGGTGCTGAAGCAGACCCCGGACGATCCCGAGGCGCTGTCGAGCCTCGGATCGACGCTCGCCGACATGCAGAAGTTCGACGAGGCGGTGCAGGTGCTGCAGCGGGCCGTCAACCTGAAGCCCGACAACAAGACGTATTTCCGCCAGCTCGGCGCCGTCTACAGCAAGGCGGGCAACAACGCCAAGTCGACCGAGATGCTCATGGTCTACATGGCCATGAACACCGGCAAGGCCAGCGCCGATGCCGGGGCGGCGGCGAAGACGGCCAAGGCGGGGTCGGCGGCCGCCAGCACGCTGTCCTCCATGGGCGCGCCGGAGGCGGTCTACGAGTGGGAGTCCGACGGCCGGAAGCTCCAGACCTGGATGTACACCGCCAAGAAGCTGGGCTACACGTTCGACTCGGGCGCCGGCATGACGCTGGTGCAGAAGTCGGACTGGTCGGGCACCGGCGGCGGCGGAAAGAAGTAGCGGCGCACACGCGGCGACCTTCGAGGGCGGCTTGCGATGAGCGATAGCGAAAAGCCTCGCAAGTCGCCCGGCAGGCCCGCCCGCAGGCCGGGCAACGGTGAGCGACCTCGCCGGCCCGCCTCGCCGCTCGGCACCGTCGTGGTGCTCGGCTACGGCAACCAGGGCGAGGCGCACGCCCGCAACCTGCGCGATGCGGGCGAGCGGGTGCGCGTGGCCGCGCGCCCGGGACGCGGCGCCGAGGCACGTGCGCGCGCGCACGGGTTCGAGGTCGCGGCCCCTGTCGAGGCGCTGCGCGACGCCGACACACTGGCGATGCTGCTGCCCGACGAAGTCGCGGCTGCGGCCTGGGCCGAGCTGGCCGCGTCAGCGGGCAGCGTCGGTGCAATCGTCTTCGCGCACGGCTTCAACCTCCTCTATGGCGCGCTCGCGTTTCCGGAGAGCGCGAGCGTGGTGCTCGTCTCGCCCACCGGGCCCGGGCGCGTGCTGCGCGAGCTCTACGAGCGCGGCGAGGGACTGCCCGCCTATCTCGCGGTGCACCAGGCCGGCGCGCACGACGCGTGGGCGATCGCGACGCACTACGCGACGGCACTCGGCTCTGCCCGCGCCCGCCTGCTGCGCACGACGGTGCGCGAGGAGACCGAGGTGGACCTGTTCGGCGAGCAGGCGGTGCTCTGCGGCGGCATGAACGCGCTCGTCTCGGCGGCTTACAACACGCTCGTGGAAGCAGGCTACACGCCCGAGATCGCCTACCTCGAGTGCGTGCACCAGTTGAAGTACCTGGCGGACCTGCTGCACGCGCGCGGCGTGGCGGGGCTCCGGCGTGGCATCTCCGGCACCGCGCTCTACGGCGACCTCACGCGCGGCCCGCGCGTGGTGAACGAGGCCTCGCGCGCCGCGCTGCGCGCGATGCTGAGCGAGATCCGGAGCGGCGAGTTCGCGCGCGAGTGGCTGGCCGAGGTGGCCGCGGGCCGACCCATGCTCGAGCGGCTGCTGACCGAAGGTGATGCCGACCCGATCGAGAGCGGCCGGCGCCGGGCGCTCGGGGGTCCCGCGGGCCCGGAGCTTTCCGGTGACCCGCCCGGAAGAAAGATGGAATCGAAGTAACCCCTTGTCCATTAGGCGATTGACAGCGCAACGGGGCTGTGGTTACGGTACCTGCGTCCTGACTCTCTCGGCCGTTCATCCGCGGCTGCCCGAGACGGGATGTCCCCAGGAGGAACTGATGACCAAGGCCGATATCGTCGACCAGATCTCCGAGCGCACGGGGCTCACCAAGAAGGACGTCGCCGAAACGGTCGACTGCTTCTTGAATGCGGTGGCGAAGGCACTTGCGGATGGCCACCACATCGAGATCCGCGGCTTCGGCACGTTCCGGGTCAAGGACCGCAAGTCCCGCATCGCGCGCAACCCGCGCACGGGAGAGGCCGTCCCCGTGCCACCGCGGCGCGTGCCCGTGTTCAAGGTGTCGAAAGAGCTCAAGGACATGGTGTCGCAGCAGTAACGCTCCCGGCGCGCGCGCATTCGCGACGCTGGCGGGGCTGAACGTTTCACGACCATCTTCCGGCGCGGCCGGGCTCCCGATGAGCCCGGCCGTTTCGCATCTGCAAACACGTTGCCCGCCGCGGGCTTCTGCCGCGCTGCAGCGGCCCGGGCTCGAGGCTTGCGCAAACTGCCGTGCGGAGCGAATCCTCGTCGGATGAACCGAGCGCATTCTGCAGGCGGCCGCGTGGCGCCCGTGCACCTCGTTGCCTGGACTCTGATTGCGCTCGCCGCCCTGCGCGTGAGCGCGTGCTTCGTTCCGACGGGCTACGCCTGGGGCGTGAACTTTGCCCGCGACGTTTCGCCGGCCCTCGCGTGGCCGCTGATGCTGGCGCTCGTCGCGGCCGTGCTGGCGAGCCTGTGGACGCCGCGCGCCGCGCGGCCTTCGGCCCGCCCCGGATCCGCGTGGCCGCGTGCGTGGCCGTGGCTTCTCGGCCTCACACTCGTGGCGCTCCTCGCGTTCGTGCCGGACCGGCAGCAGTTCGTCGGCGACTTCGTGATCCGGTTCGGCATCCTCGAGAGCCGGAACGGATTCGAGCGGATCTTCCCGCAGGCGCTGCCGCTGGACCGCGCCTTGAACCACCTGCTGCCGATCGCCCTCGGGCAGCTTCTCCACCTGGCGCCGGGAAACGTGCTCCGCGGACTGGGCCTCGTCGAGGCGGCGGTGCTGGCGGCGCTCTCCGTCCGCTTCGGCCGCCGGGTCGCCGCCACGGAGCGCGACGCGTTTCTTGTTGCTACCGTCCTTTGCTTCGGCGGATACGCGACGCTCTACTCGGGCTACTCCAAGCCCACGACGCAGGTCATCCTGTGCACGATCGCGGTCGGGACGCTCGGCTGGGAGTGGGTCACGCATGGTACGGGGGGACTCGGGCTGTCGCTCGCGACCGCGTTCGGCATCGCCATCCATCGCGGCGGGCTTCCCCTGATCGTCCCGTTCCTCGCCGCGTATCTGCTCGCGGGCACGGGCCAGGCGGGCTCCGCGCCGCACGCTCGCCTCCGGCGCATCGTCATGCTGCTGCTGCCGTTCGCGGTGCTGGCGTGGGAGGCGCCGAAGTTGTCGAGCGTGATCCGGGGCTTCGACCTCCCGGTGAACTTCGCTCCCTCCGAGGTGCGCATGCAGGGAGGCATGTGGCGGGCCGCGTTCTCGCCGCTTCGGCTTCTCGACGACCTGAACGCGCTGCTGCTGCACGCTCCGCTCGCGCCGCTGGCAATCGTCGCGATGGTGGGAGCGTGGCGGAGTCGCGAGGGAGCGTTCCTGCTCGTCCTCGTGGCCGCGTTCCTGCCGATCCTCCTGTTCGTGTTCCTGCCGCTCGGCCCGTTCCGCGACTACGACTCGCTGGGCGGCGCCGGCGCGAGCCTCGCCTTGGCCTCGGCGTGGGCGGTCGCACGCCTGCTGAGCGAGGCCGGGGACCGGCGGCCGCGCGCACTCGCCGTCGCACTCGCCGCCTCGGTCGTGATCCCGTTCCTGCTCATGCTCTTCTCGCTCTCCGACCTGGATCGCGGCTTCGCGCGCGCGCTCGCGCTCGCCGAAGGTCCGCCCCGACGATCGGCGACCCAGCGGGCGAGCCTGCTCGATTGGGTGGGCCTGAGGGCGCTCGCCGAGGAGCGCTACGACGTCGCTCACGAGGCGTTTCGCGAGCTCTGCGGCGAGACGCCCATTCCTCATGCGCTCAAACTCTGGGGTGCCTCGGCGCTGATCGTGGGGGAGACGCACGAGGCCGAGCACGCGTTCAGCCAGCTTCTCGCGGGGTCGGCGACGGATCCCCTCGGCTGGTACGGCCTGTGGATGAGCGCGAGCCTCGCGGGGGACACCTCGGTCGCGCGACGCGCGGGCTCGACGGTCCAGGCGTGGAGCGACAGCGGACCCGAGATGAGCGCGGTGGTCGAGTTCATGGACCACTATCCGCGGCTCTATTCGCGGGTGCCGGGGAAACGCGCGGCGCCGGCTCACTAGCTACTTGCCTGACTGCGGACCGCGGCAGTCGATCAGCGTTCCGGCTTCGCTGGGTTCGCCTCGAGCCACGCGCGCGCCTCGCGCACCGTCTGGCTGGCGGGTTCGAGCCGCTCGAGATTGTGGAGCGCCGTCTCCATGCTCGCGCGGTCGCCGAGCGCGCTCGCGGCGGCGGCCACGCCGCGCCAGGCGGTGGGCAGGTCGGGGTTGAGCGACGCGGCGTGGGTGTAGTGCGCCATGGCCTCGGGATGGTGGCCGAGCATGCTCTCGGCCATGCCCCACTCCACGAACGTGCGCGGGTTGGGCGCGGCCTCGGCCGAGCGCTCGAAGAGCTTCGCGGCGGGCGCGTACTGTCCGCGGCCGAAGCGCATCATGCCGATCGTTCCCAGGCCGTCGGCGCGCTCGCTCGCCGGTCGCGCGGGCGGACCGAGCAGGATCGCCTCGGCGCGCGACCAGGCGCGTTCCGGGTCCGACTGGAGCGCGGCCCACTGGAGCGCCGGCACCGCCGCCACGAATGCGAGTGCGAGCGCCAGCCCGTGCGTGGCGCGCGGCAGCGCGCCGAGCACGCGGGCGATGTGCCACGCCACGAGCGCCGCGAGCGCGGAACCGGCGAACGCGAACACGTCCCAGTCGCGCGGCAGGCCGTGCTGCGGGTTGACGACCAGCAGCAGCGCGAGCGGCGGCAGCACGAGCGAGAGCCAGGCGGCGTTCTCTCGGCGCGGGACCCGCGGGCCGAGCCCGGCGAGGAGCGGCAGGAGCGGCGCGATGGGAACGAGGAGGCAGAGCGTGTGGCAGACGTCGAGGAGGTGTGCGGGCGAGAGCGCGAACGCGAGCGTCGCGCCCACGCCGCCGGGCTGAACGTGCTTCTGCGCATCGAACGAACCGAGCACGTGGAGGAGTCGCGGGCCGACGAGCGCGAGCGAGATCGGCGGCGCGGCGAGCCCGGCGAGGAGTTCGCCGCGTTCCGCGCGCCCCGCGCGCCACGTCCCCGCGCGCACCGCGAGCACGGCGCACACGACCCACACGGGAAGCAGCATGAGCGCCGAGCGGTGGAGGAGGAGCGCGAGCCCGACCGCGACGCCCACCGTGCCCACGCCCCGGCCCTCACGCGCGACGCGCGCCACGCCGATCGCGGCGAGGGTCGTGAGGCACGCCACCTCGACACTCGCCTTCCCGTAGCCGTTGTCGAGCGCCAGCGCGCCCGTGCACGCGGCCACCGCCAGCACGCCGAGCGCGACCGCGCCGCTTGAGCCGAGCGTGCGCGCCAGCCGCCAGCCCGCGAGCGCGGTCACGAGCGCGAGCAGCGCGCCCTGCGCGCGCCCGACCTGCTCCGCCGTCCACGGCGAGTGCGCGGCCACCCAGCGCGGCACGGTGTGGTGCAGCAACAGGTCGCCGCGCATCGCCTGCTCGGCGAACTTCTCCGGGTGCTCCACCACGCTGAACGCGGCATGACGGAGACTCGCGTCACCCGTGTAGAGCGCCCGGTCCGGATGCGCCCAGGTGAACGCGGCGAGCGCGAGCGCCAGCGCGACCGCGAGCGTCGAGAGCGCGCGCCCGTCGCGCGGCAGCAGGCCCGCCAGCGCGCCGCTCACGGCCGGAAAGCAAAGTGCGAGTGCCAGGCAGAGCGGCACCCCGAACGCCGCCGGCGCGAGATCGCGCCCGAGGTCCAGTCCCCAGAGCCAGCGACCCGGCACGAACATCGCGACGACGCGGAGCGCGAGCAGCGCCGGAACCGCGACGCTCAACGTGCGAGCCGCGGCGGGTGATCGCCCGTCCGCGGCTCGCGAGGAGGAGGTTTGCGAAGCGCCCGCTGCGGCCGGGGTGCCCATCCGAGGGATGGGTCCGGGACGCTTCGCGCGCGCCATCAGCGCCGGTCGTTGCGCAGCACGATCAGGCGCAGGAGCTGCAGCGCCGCCATGGCCGCGGCCGCCACGTACGTCAGCGCGGCCGCATTCAGCACCTTGCGCGCGCCGGCGACCTCCTCGGGCAGCACCGCCCCGGTCTCGGTCAGCTGTGCGAGCGCGCGCCGCGAGGCGTCGAACTCGACCGGCAGCGTGACGATGTGGAACAGCACGGCGCCCGCGAAGAACGCGATGCCGAGGTCCATGAGGAGCCCCGCGATCGGCATGCGCGGCCCGATCAGGAGGCCGATGATGAACAACGGCCATGCCGCGGTGCTGGCGAAGCCCACGGACGGCGCCATGGAGGAGCGCAGCTGCAGCGGGACGTAGCCGCGGGCGTGCTGAAGCACGTGCCCCACCTCGTGCGCCGCCACCGCGATGGACGAGATGGAATCGCCGGCGTAGTTGGACTCCGACAGCCGGACTTTTCGAGCCGCCGGGTCGTAGTGGTCGGAGAGTTCCCCTCCGACCGCCTCGACGTCGACATCGGTGATCCCGTTCCGCTGCATGATCTGGCGCGCCATGTCGCGGCCGGTCAGCCCGTTCGCGGCGCGCACGCGCGCATACTTCGCGAACGTGCTCCTCACCTTCCACTGCGCCCACATCGCGAACGCCAGCGCGGGCAGCATCAGCACCATCGTGCGGTCGAAACCAAAGCCAAAGGGGAAGAACATGAGCCTCACTCTCCGCGGAAGGACGTCCGGCCGCGCGGCCGGATCGGCAGCCGCGTCGACGATATTGGACGCCTGAGCATGCGCGGAGATGTCCGTTCCCTGCAAGACCGGACCTCTCGCCGGGCGGGCCGATGGCGTATATTCCCCGCGGAAACCGCCGTTCCCGGCCCGGAGCCCGCCCCATGAACCCGCCCGACGTCGACCTCCGAAGCGACACCGTCACCCGGCCGACCCCGGCGATGCGCCGCGCCATGGCGGAGGCCGAGGTCGGCGACGACGTGTTCGGCGACGACCCCACCGTGCTGGCGCTCGAGCGCCGCATCGCCGCGCTCGCGGGCAAGGAAGCGGCGCTGTTCGTGCCGAGCGGCACGATGGGGAACCAGCTCGCGGTCCACGTGCTCACGAAGCCCGCCGACGAGGTGCTGCTCGAGGCCGAATCGCACATCTACTTCTACGAGCAGGGCGGCATGGCCGCGAACTCCGGTTGTCTCGCGCACCCGGTGCGCGGCGAGCACGGCGTGCTGCCGCTCGACACGCTGCTCGCGGCGCTGCGCGATTCCGGCGACGACCACGTCGCACGCGTCTCGCTCGTGTGCGCGGAGAACACCCACAATCGCCACGGCGGCGCCGTGGTCCCGCTCCCCAGGCTCCGCGAGCTGGCGGCGCTCGCACGCGAGCGGAAGCTGCGCGTCCACCTCGACGGCGCGCGCCTGTGGAACGCGCACGTCGTGACCGGCGTTCCGATCGCCGACTACGCGGCCTGCGCCGACACCGTCATGATGTGCTTCTCGAAGGGCCTCGGCGCGCCGGTCGGCTCCATCCTCACCGGCTCGGCCGAGCACGTGCGCGCCGCGCGCCGCGTGCGCAAGCGCTGGGGCGGCGGCATGCGCCAGGTCGGGATCCTCGCCGCGGCGTGCCTGCATGCACTCGACCACCACGTGGCGCGCCTCGCCGACGACCATCGCCGCGCGAAGCGCCTCGCCGAGGGATTCGCCGGGGCGCCGGGCGGGAAGGTGATCGCCCCCGACACGAACATCGTGTTCGTCGACCTCGCGCCCCCCGCCCCGGACGCGAAGACCATGGTTGCGCGTCTCGCCGAGCGCGGCATCCGCATGAGCGCCTACGGCCCCCGCCGTGTGCGCGCCATCGCGCATCTTGACGTGGACGACGCGGGAATCGAGCGCGCCATCTCCGCCTTCCGCGAGGTGATCGCGACGCCCGCCCCGGTCTCCCGGTGATGTTCCCGGGCTCCACTCCGTGGCCAAGCGGGGGGATGGGGCGAATTTTGTGAGCGGGGCCACGAAGTGGGGTCCCCGCTCACAAAATTCGCCCCACCCCCCGCGCGCCCCGGCCGTCTGACGCCTCGAATCCACCCCCGTGGAAACCGCAACTGAGGCGGTAGACGCTCCCCGAGCCAAGTGCTAACTTCCATCCCGCTTTTCCGGTACCCGTTTCCCGCCTCGTACCAAGGATCAGGCGTGACCCATGAGCGACCCTCCGGGCGGACCCATCCGCTGGATGGGCGCCCCGGCACCTTGTTCCTGGTGGCCACTCCCATCGGCAATCTCGAGGACGTCTCGACGCGAGCGCTGCGCGTGCTGCGCGAGGCCGATCTCGTGGCGGCCGAGGACACGCGGCACACGCGGCGGCTCCTCGCGCACTTCGGGATCGCGGCGCAGGTCGTGAGCTTGCACGAGCACAACGAGCGGGCCCGCGCGGGGTCGCTCGTCGAGCGCGTGCTGGCGGGGGAGAACGTGGCGCTGGTGACGGATGCGGGCTCACCCGGGATCGCCGATCCGGGGTATCCCGTGGTGCGGGCAGCGGTGGCCGGCGGCGTGCGGGTGGAGAGCATCCCGGGTCCCAGCGCGGTGATCGCCGCGCTCCAGGTCTCCGGGCTCCCGACCGACGCGTTCTTGTTCGCAGGATTCCTGCCTCCTCGCGGGGCGGCGCGGAGGCGGCGGCTCGAGGAGCTGGCGCTCCAGCGGGAGACGGTGGTGGTGTTCGAGTCGCCGCATCGCATCGAGGCCTGCCTGGCCGACCTCGAGGTGGTGTGGGCAGGGCGTCCGATCGCGCTGGTGCGCGAGCTGACCAAGCTGCACGAGCAGGTGTTGCGCGGCAGCGCGCGCGAGGTGCGCGCGGCGCTGCGCGCCGAGTGGAAACGAGGCGAGATGGTGCTGGTGCTGGGAGGGCGTACGCGCGCCGAACGCGGCCGCGAGCGAGAGGCGGCGAGCGGGGCGGACGCGTGAGCGCGCCGGACGCGATGGCCAAGGCTCACGAGGGCGGCTGGAGCGACTACAAGTCCGTGCTCAAGAAGTTCGCGCACGGCGCGGTCGATCCGCTGGTGCGCGCGCTCGTCGGCATCGGCCTCAAGGCCGACCACCTGACGGCGTTCGGGTTCATCCTCAGCCTGGCCGCGGCGCTCGAGTTCGCCACGGGCCGCTTCCGCATCGCCGCGGGGCTCACCGCCGCCGCCGGGCTGTGCGACATCCTGGACGGGCAGGTGGCGCGGATGTCCGGAAGCGTGACGCGCTTTGGCGCGTTCCTAGACTCGACGCTCGACCGTATCGCCGAGGCGGCGCTGTTCGTCGGCCTGGCGTGGTATTACACGGCGCAGCTGGTGGACATGGCGGCCAACCCGCCGCGCGTGATCGCGAACCTCGAGCGCGGACTCGAGCCGGTCACGTTCCTGGTCATCGCCACCATGGCCGTCCTGGCCATGGTCGGATCGTTCATGGTGTCGTACACCCGTGCCCGCGCAGAGGGATTGGGCCTGGAGTGCAAGGTCGGCTGGTTCGAGCGACCGGAGCGGATGGTGCTCCTCATCGTCGCGGGGTTGTTCGGTCTGGGCCCGGTCATCCCCGGCACCCTGATCGTGCTCGTCGTGTTCACATTCGCCACCGCGATCCAGCGGATGGCGCACGTCCATAAAATCACCCGGTCCCCCGGTTCGGGATCCGAGGAGGTCTGAGCGTCATGGGCTCGAAAGTGAGAGTCGCCATCATCGGCGTGGGCAACTGCGCCTCGTCGTTCGTGCAGGGTCTGCACTACTACCGCAACGCCAAGGCGGGGGACCGCGTCCCGGGCCTGATGCACGTGAACCTCGGCGGCTATCACATCTCGGATGTCGAGGTCGTGGCGGCGATCGACATCGACGCGCAGAAGGTCGGCAAGGACGTGTCCGAGGCCATCGTGACCTGGCCGAACAACACGGTGGTGTTCGCCAAGGTGCCGAACCTGGGCGTCACCGTGCAGCGCGGCATGACGCACGACGGCCTGGGCAAGTACCTGTCGCAGATCATCAAGAAGGCGCCGGGCTCCACGGTGGACATCGTCAAGCTGCTCAAGGACACGAAGACGGACGTGGTCGTGAACTACCTGCCGGTGGGCTCGGAGGAGGCCACCAAGTGGTACGTCGAGCAGGTGCTCGAGGCGGGTTGCGCGTTCGTGAACTGCATCCCGGTGTTCATCGCCCGCGAGAAGTACTGGCAGCAGCGTTTCGAGAAGAAGGGCCTGCCGGTGATCGGCGACGACATCAAGTCGCAGGTCGGCGCCACGATCACGCACCGCGTGCTCGCGAACCTGTTCGTGGATCGCGGCGTGCGCATCGACCGCACCTACCAGCTCAACTTCGGCGGCAACACCGATTTCATGAACATGCTCGAGCGCGAGCGGCTGGAATCGAAGAAGATCAGCAAGACGTCCGCGGTCACGAGCAACATCCCGTACGACCTGCCGCCGGAGAACGTGCACGTCGGTCCCTCGGACTACGTGCCGTGGCTCAAGGACCGCAAGTGGTGCCACATCCGGATGGAGGGCACGACGTTCGGCGACGTGCCGCTGAACCTGGAGATGAAGCTCGAGGTGTGGGATTCGCCGAACTCGGCCGGCATCGTCATCGATGCGGTCCGCTGCGCGAAGCTGGCGCTCGACCACGGGCTGAAGGGCGCGCTCATCGCGCCGTCGTCGTATTTCAAGAAGTCCCCGCCCGTCCAGATCCCGGACGACACCGCCCGCGAGCTCGTCGAGCGGTATATCAAGGACCCGAAGGGGGTCGAGCGGCAGATGCGCACCGCGCCGCCCATCCTGAAGCGCGAGTTGCCGCCCGCCGGGAAGCTCGCGCGCGCCCCGGGCGCGGCCAAGCTCCAGAAGGCCACGACGCCGGTCGCACGCAAGCCCGCCGCGGCGGGCAAGGGGGCGCCCGGGGAGACGGCCACGAACGGTCACCCGAACGGCAACGGTCACGCGGCGGCGGTCGCCGCCGAGGTCGTGCCGGCAAGGGGCAGGAAGCCGGCCGCGAAGGCGGCCAGGCCGTCGCGGCGCTCGCCGGCCAAGGCGCGCTGAACCCGACGTGCCCGGGCTGTTCGTCACGTTCGAGGGCGGCGAAGGCTCGGGCAAGAGCACGCAGATCACGCGACTCGCCTCGCGCCTGCGCTCCGGTGGCGTCGAGCCGCTGGTGACGCGGGAGCCGGGCGGGACGCCGCTGGCGGAGGCGATCCGCGGGCTGCTGCTCGACCCCTCGCGTTCGCCGGGGGCGACCGCCGAGGCGCTGCTCATGATCGCGGCGCGAAGCGACCTGGTGAGCACGGTGCTCCGCCCGGCGCTCGCCGACGGGCGCGTGGTGCTGTGCGATCGCTACGGCGACTCCACGCTCGCCTACCAGGGCGCGGGCCGCGGGCTCGATGCGGCGACGCTCGCGGCCTGGAACCGCTTCGGCACCGGAGGGCTCGTCCCCGACCTCACGTTGCTCTTCGACGTGCCACCCGAGCTCGGGCTCGCCAGGCGCGGCCGCGCCGCCGGCCGGCCGAATCGGCTCGACCTCGAGTCGGAGGCGTTCCACACTCGCGTCCGCGAGCGTTACCTCGAACTGGCGCGCGCGGAGCCCGCCCGCTTCGTGGTGCTGGACGCATCGCTCGCGCCCGACGTGCTCGAGGCGAAGGTCTGGACCGCGGTTTCGGCCCGCCTGCCGGCCGCACCCGCACACGGCTAGCGTCGCCGGGCCTCGTGATATAGTCGTTTCGCCATTCCCTTGAACCATCCCCGGGCGCACCGCCGCGCGCTCGCGATCCCTCCGGAGGAGCGTCATGCGTCGTCGAGTGCTGCTGGGTGGCGTGCTCGGCGTGCTGTTCGCGCTCGGCTGGTGGGCCGGCGGGAGCCACGCCGCGAGCGGGCTCTATTCGGGCCTCGATCTCTTCATCGAGGTGATGCAGACGGTGCAGGCGAACTACGTCGATCCGGTGGACACGGGCAAGCTCGTCACCGGCGCGATGCGTGGCGTGGCGCACGGACTGGACCCATGGTCGCGCTACCTCGACCCCGAGGAGTTCCAGGCGCTCCGCGGCGTGATCCAGGGCTCGTTCGACGGCATCGGCGCCTCGGTGGACGAGCACGACGGCTGGCCGGTGGTGATCGCGCCCATCGAAGGCTCGCCGGCGTGGGACGCGGGGCTCGAGCCGGGCGACGTCATCACCAAGGTGGACGGGCACTCCACGTTCGGGCTCTCGCCCGACGAGATGAGCTCGCGGCTGCGCGGCGTGGCCGGCACCCAGGTCACGATCACCGTGGCGCGCGGCGAAAACGAGCGGGACCTGAAGCTCCTCCGCCGCCGGGTGACCGTGAAGAACGTGCCGTACGCGTTCGTCGCGGCACCGGGCGTGGGTTACGTGCGGCTCGCCCACTTCTCCGCGCATGCCAGCGCCGACGTCGCCGCCGCCTGCGACACGCTGCGCGCGGGCGGTGCGCGTTCGCTCGTGCTCGACCTGCGCGGGAATCCCGGCGGCACCATCGACGAGGCGGTGTCGATCGCCGCGCAGTTCCTGCCGCAGGGCTCGCGCGTGACGAGCACCGTGGGCCGCGCGAGCGGTGTCAACCAGCAGTACGACGCGACGCGGCCGCACCCGGAGCTCGCCTGGCCGATCGCCGTTCTCGTGGACGGCGGCAGCGCCTCGGCGTCCGAGATCCTGGCGGGCGCGCTGCAGGACCACGACCGCGCCGTGCTCGTGGGAGACACGACGTTCGGCAAGGGGGTGGCGCAGCAGATCTACCCGCTGCGCGGCGCGGCCGGCGCGCTGCAGCTCACGGTCTCGCACTACCTCACTCCGAGCGGGCGCTCGATCCACCGCGAGCGGCTCACCGCCGCCGACGACTCCGAGGACGACACCGACACCCCGTCCGCCGACAGCGCCAAGGCCCAGCCGGACAAGATCTGGCGCACCGATGCCGGGCGCATCGTGCGCGGCGGGGCCGGGCTCGCCCCCGATGTGCGCGTCCAGGCCGACAGCACGGCCACGCACCTGCGCATGAGCCCGCACCACCCGGGCGGGGCCGCCGGAGCGGCGCGCGAGGCGCTCGCGCTCGACCCCGTGTTCCAGCGGGCCCTGGACGTTCTCAAGCGCGCGAAGGATGCGCGGGGCGTGTTCGCCGCAGCGGGCATCAAGCTGCCGGCCGCGGCAGGCGCGCGGCGCTAGAGATGCCGATCGCGTACCTGTGCGACTTCGACGGCACCGTTTCGCCGCGCGACATCGGAGCCGCGTTCGCCGCGCGGTTCTCGCCCGGCGGCGCCGCGGCGCGCGTGCCGGAGCTGGCGGCGTGGCAGGCCGGCCGGCTCGGCCATCGCGAGCTGACCCGCGCCCAGTGCGCGCAGGTGAAGGCCCGCGCGTCCGAGGCGCTGGAGTTCACCCGCGGCTTCCGGCTCGATCCGCGATTCGCGCCATTCGCCCGCGAGGCGCTCGGCCGCGGCGACGCGGTGATGGTCGTGAGCGAAGGGTTCGACTTCTACGTGCGGGACCACCTGGAGCGCGAAGGGCTGGGCGAGTTGCCGTGGGCCGCGAACCGGCTGTCGTTCCGTGAGGACGGCGGCGTGGAGCCGGAGTTTCCGTTCGCGGACCCCGCCTGCGCCGAGTGCGGCAACTGCAAGGCCCAGCACGTGCGGCGCTACCGGAGCCGGGGCTACCACGCGGTGCTGGTGGGCGACGGCACGAGCGACCGCCACGGCGCGCTGGCGGCGGACGCCGTGCTCGCGCGCGGCTCGCTGCTCGAGTGGTGTCGCGCCGAGGGCGTGCCGCACCGCGCGTTCGGGGACTTCGGCGACGTCGCCGAGTACGCGCGCCACCAGGAGCAGTTGACCACGCGCGGCGGCCGGGGAGGGAAGTCGTGAGCGGGGCGCCGGCCACGTGGGCGCCGGAGACGGCGCGCGGTCCGGGCGGGCCCCCGGAGGCGCCCGCGCCGCGGCCGTTCCGGATCGGACCCGTCGTCGTGGACTCGCCGTTCGTGCTCGCGCCGCTCGCGGGCGTGTCGGACTCGCCGTTCCGGCGGCTCGCGCGCGAGCAGGGCGCGTCGGCCGTCTACACCGAGATGGTCTCCTCCGAGGGCCTCGTGCGCGGCAGCCAGGCCACGTTCGAGTACTGCGCGTTCGACCCCAGCGAGCGCCCGATCGGGATCCAGCTCTTCGGCTCTGACCCGGCCACCATGGCGGACGCCGCACGGGTCCTGTCGCAGCTCCCCGGAGCGCAGCGCCCGGACCTGATCGACATCAACATGGGCTGCCCGGTGCGGAAGGTGGTGAACCGCTCCGCCGGCGCCGCGCTGCTGCAGGACGTGCCGCGCATCGCCGAGATCGTCGAGCGCATGGCGGCGGCGACCCCGCTGCCCGTGACGGCCAAGGTGCGGCTCGGCTGGGACGGCGACTCCCGGAACGTGGTCGAGGTGTGCCGGACGCTCGAGCGCGCGGGCGCGAGCGCGGTGGCGATCCACGCGCGCACGCGGGCCGAGCGGTTCGAGGGCGAGGCGCACTGGGACATGATCGGCGAGGCGAAGCGCGCGGTGGGCATCCCGGTGATCGGCAACGGCGACGTGCGCACGGCGGAGGACGCGGTCCGCATGCTGCGGCAGACCGGCTGCGACGGCGTCATGCTCGGGCGCGCGGCGTTCGGCGACCCGTGGGTGTTCCGTCGCATCCGCGCGCTCGTGGACCACGGGGAGGCGCTTCCGGCGCCGACCGCTGAAATGCGGCTCGAGGCGGGGGTACGGCACCTGGCGATGCTGGTCGAGTCCGTCGGCCCCGAGCACGCCGCGCGCGAGATGCGGAAGCACGTGGCCTGGTACATCAAGGGGCTGCCGAACAGCGCGCGCGTGCGCGAACAGGTGAACCACACGCGCACGGCCCTCGAGATGACGACGCTCCTCCACGACTATCTCGGCGACCTCGCCGCGCGCGGACTCGAGGCGTTCAGGCCGGATCCGCCGGCGGTGCCGGTGGAGACGTCGCGTGCGTCCGGCTGAACTGGCGTCGCTGCTGCGCCAGGTCCGGCGCGGCGGCGTGACACCGGCGCGCGCCGCACGCCGGATCGCGGAGGGGCCGCTGGAAACGCTGGAAGGCGCCGCGCTCGACCACCAGCGCGCGCTCCGGACCGGCTTTCCGGAGGTCGTGCTCGGGCTCGGGAAGACTCCGGACCAGCTGGTGGCGGTGGTGCGGCGGCTCTACGCGCGCCACGGCCTGGTGCTCGCCACGCGGGTGGACGACGCCGGGCGCGCCGCCCTGGCAGCCGAGTTCCCGCGAGCCACCGTCCACGAACGGGCGCGCTGCGTCGTGCTGCGCCGGCGCGCGCCGCGGCTGCGGGGCCGCGTGCTCGTCCTCTGCGCCGGGACCGCCGACCTGCCGGTGGCGGAGGAGGCGCTCGTCACCGCGCGGACGATGGGGAGCCGCGCCGAGCTCATCGCGGACGTCGGCGTGGCCGGCCTCCACCGGCTTCTCGCGCACCGCCGGCGCCTCCGGGGAGCGCGCGTGCTCGTGGTGGTGGCGGGGCTCGAGGGCGCGCTGCCGAGCGTCGTCGGCGGGCTCACGGACCGGCCGCTCATCGCGGTGCCGACCAGCATCGGCTACGGTTCGCACCTGCGCGGGCTCGCGCCGCTCCTGGCCATGCTCAACTCGTGCGCCGCGGGCGTGACGGTGGTGAACGTGGACAACGGCTTCGGGGCCGGCTACGCCGCCCACCTCATCAATAGCGGGGCAGGTGCACGCGGATGAAGCACGCACACTTCGATTGCGTCTCGGGCATCGCCGGCGACATGACGCTGGCGGCGCTCCTCTCGGCCGGCTGGCCCGAAGCGGCTCTCCAGGCGCTGCCCGCGCGACTCGGCCTCGAGGGTGTCGGGATCGTGGTATCGCAGACCCGGCGCGGGCCGTTCGCCGCCACGCACGTGAACGTCCGCGTCGCCGGGAAGCAGCCGCACCGCCACCTGCACCACATCGAGGCGATCCTCGAGAAGGCGGACCTGCCGGCGAGCGTCCGCGACCGCGGGAAGGGCGTGTTCCGGAAGCTCGCCGAGGCGGAGGCCGAGGTGCACGGCAGCAGCGTCGAGAAGGTGCACTTCCAAGAGGTGGGGGCGGTCGATGCCATCGTGGACGTCACCGGGGCGCTGCTCGGGCTCGACGCGCTCGGCGTGCGCACGGTGAGCGCCTCCGCCCTGCCGCTCGGCGGCGGCTCGGTGGACTCCGAGCACGGCCGCATCCCGGTGCCGGCGCCGGCCACCGCACTTCTGCTCCGCGGCGCTCCCGTCCGGGGAGGGCCGGTCGAGGCCGAGCTGGTCACTCCCACGGGCGCGGCGCTCCTCATGTCGCTGGCGCCCGCGTGGGGTCCTCCGCCCGCTCTCAGGCTGGAGGCGGTGGGAACGGGTGCCGGCACGCGCGAGTTCCCCGGCCACCCGAACATCCTGCGCCTTCTCATCGGCTCGCGGATCGAGGTCGGGTCCGGCGCGCAAGAGAAGACCGGCACGGGCACGACGACCGACCGGTCCGTTGCGGTGCTGGAGACCGCCCTCGACGACGACAATCCCCAGTTCGTGGCGGCCGCGCTCCAGCGCCTGCTCGCACTCGGGGCGCTCGACGCCATGGTGGCGCCGGTCACGATGAAGAAGGGCCGGAGCGGCCTCTGGCTCGTGGTGGTGTGCGAGCCTTCGGACGCCCGCAGGCTGGCGGAGGAGGTCCTGCGGCACACGTCCACGCTCGGCGTGCGGGTCCGGGAGGAGCGTCGCATCGAGTTGCAAAGGCGCATCTTGGAGGTCCAGACCCGGTTCGGCGCCGTGCGGGTCAAGGCTGCCGTTCTCCCGGAGGGGACCGAGCGGGTGATGCCGGAGTTCGAGTCGGTCCTCGAGGTCGCGACCCGGTCCGGGGCGAGCGTGCACGCCGTCTCGGCGGCGGCGGTGCAGGCTTTCCAGGACGCCTCCAGGTAGGCTCGCGCGGTCCTCCGGAGCGCCAGCATGAGCGCGGCAGTCCGTTGTCAATTCAGGCCTTGCAAGCCACCCCGAGAGTTGTCAACGGGGAAAAAACGGATTGACAGAGTCGTGATGCAAGCCTAGCCTTTCATTCGTGCTGGGGTCCGGGGATCGTTCCCTCCGCCCCTCATCGCACCTCGGAGTTCCGCGGTGCTTCGTCTCGCGTGTCGGCTGGCAGCGGTCGCTCGCACGAAGCATCCAAGACGAGATAACGCACACCATGGGTCCGCTTCGCTCTGAACTGCCTAAAGAGCGGGCCGGACAGCGGAAAGGGGGGATAGGGAACCGGTTGGTGCAGCTCTGCCGCGGAATGCTCTCCAAATGTCGAGCGTCCGCCGGCGATCTGTCTAGCGACACCTCGCTCGCAATCCGTACTCGGAAGACTTCGCATTGCCCATGCATTGCGACGATGGAGGTAGTCACATGAAGAAGCCGTTCGTCGCGCTACTGCTCATGGTTGGAGCAGCCGCGATGGTGGCCAGCAGCGCGTTCGCACAGGAGGCCTCGGACAACGGTCTGAAGCTTCAGAACGCCAAGATGGTGAAGGAACTCCTGGGCTCGCGCGCCGCTCGCTTGAGCGTGTCCGCCGGCCCGGATCCCGACACGGTGTACGTCGGGAAGTCCGCCACCAACTTCACGGCCCCCGACAACTATTGGAACATTCATACCGGTACGTATCTGCCGGGCGTGAACGTCGCAACGAACGCGATGTGGGACTGGGACAACTCA
>CAYSWZ010000124.1:0-6634 GCA_964434945.1 uncultured bacterium
GCCCACGGGATCCCGGCGTCGAACACGAAGCCGCTGCCTTCGTCCAGTGTGGTCGTGGGGGGGCTTGCCTCGACCTTCAGCGTCGAGAAACCGACGGCCAGGTCCACACCCGCCTTCTCCGAGAACCAGTGGCGAATCCCGAGGGCGGGCGAGGCGGAGAATTGAACTCCCGAGTTCTTCAGGGCTTCCGTAGGACCATCCAGCGTCCGGAACCCGATACCACCCATCGTGCCTTCCTTCGCCGCCTGGGCCGAGCCGGCAGCCACGAGCAGCAATCCAGCGGCCAGTGTCGTAATGAGCTTCTTCAAGGCTGATCTCCTTGGTTGAGGTGGGGACGCCACCTGCGGGGAACCGTCACGCGGCCGGGTCGCCAGGCTCGCCCATGAGAATCCTCTCCCACGGAGCGGCCCACCGAGATCTCCCAGCGCGCGGGCTTCGCCGGAGCCGGACCTTCCCGGCTCACGAATCCGCCCGGCAGACTAGACGGTCCCCGGGTGGGGTCAACCCGGGCCGCTGCGCACCTGTGCAGCGGTCGGTCTGAGAGTGGCGCCCCAGGCGCAGGAAAGCCCCGGCGCGTGGCGCCGGGGCTTCGTGCGCGCTCGTCGTCCGGAGATCGGGCCGGACGGCGGACCGCTACCAGAGGTAGACGTGGAATCCCAACTCGGTGAAGTTGCTGCCCGTCGTGCCGACGGAGGTGAACTTCTGCTCCGGCGACGTCGCCGATTCGCTCTTCAACGTGCGCCAGCCGATCCCCTGCGATGCGGATATGCTCACGCGGTCGGCCACCATCCACTCGACCTCGAGCTCTGCACTGAGCCCGAACACCTTCCAGTCGGTCGTCACCGGGGGCGGCACGGTCTTGTCCTCGTCGCGGAGCCGGGCGAACTGGGCGCCCGGCCGGACGATGAAGTTGACGCGCTGCCACTCCTTCGCGACGAGCGGCACTCCCGCGTCGATCGCGAATCCGGTCCAGGTCTCCTTCTGCGTGCCCTCGATCGAGTTGAAGACGTTGAACCCGAAGCCGAGATCGAGGCCCGCCACCTTGCTGAACCACTGGCGGATGCCGAGCGTCGGCGTGGCCGTGGGCCCGGGGCTGAGCGCGATGCCCGCGAACGGCGAACTGCCGACGTGGAAACCGACGCCCCCCGTGTTCTCGTCGGCCGCGCGGGCCGACGTGCTCCCGAACGACACGATCACCGCGGCGGCCACGGCGATGGCGAAGAACGACTTCTTCACGCGCGAATCCTCCTTGATCGGGTGGCCGGACCGCGCGGGCGTACGACCCACCCCGGGCGCCGGCGATGGAGCCGGCGCACCGTGATCCGTCCCTCACGGTCATCCCTGCGAAGGGGGTATCGGCCGCTCGAGCGAGGGGCTTCAGGCCTTCGCCGAGCCGCTCCAGAGCGCGTTTTCCACGGCGTGGCGCTCGCCGGCGGCCGTCCACTCACGGCCGAGGAGGTCGAGTGCCCCCTGGAGCCTCCCGCCGTGTTCCGCGAGGAGCGCGGCGCGGGCCGCCGCCGCGGTCTCGGGGCCGCTCGCCGCGAGCGCCGTGTGCACCGCGATCGGCTCGGGCACGCGAACGTGCACGATCCGCGGCGCCACTGCGACCGGGACGGTGTTGGCGAGCGCATTCCGGAATCCGCGTGTGAGGAGGCTCGAACGCGTCCGCTTCAGGACCTCGGCCACGCGCTCCTGCGCGAGTCGCGGACGGTCGTAGAGCGCACGATCGAAACCCCACAGCCGTTGCAGCTCCACGAACCAGCCGCGGTCGCGGCGCACCCCCTCGGGGTCGGAAGCGGCGCGCTCGCGCATGGCCTTCCGGAGCTGGAACTGCGCCCGCGTGAGGTCCGGGTCGAGCGTGCCATAGCGCGCGGAGAGCAGGGCTCGCAGTTGCTCGAGCACGGCGGCCTGGGCGAGGAAGTAGCCGCGTCCGGCGGCGGTGGCCGGGAACTCCGGGGCGGCGAGCCCGAGCCGGTCGCACTGGCGCTCGAGCAGGCGGCACATGAGCGAAGCGAACCGCCCCGCGAGCTGTCCCGCACTCGACGGGAGCGCGAGCCCGCGCTCGATGAGCGAGATCTCGCGGGCCAGCCCGCGCCCCGCGTCGCCCACGAACGTGAGCCGCCAGGCGATCGGTACGAGCCACACCGGCCGGGAGTCCCCGCGGACGCGGAGAGCCGTCGCGGCTTCCCAGGCCATGTCGACGATCCCCGGCAGCAGCGTGGAGACGCGCTCGCCCTGCCACGTCGCGGTGCCCTCGGGGTGCAGCAGCACGCCGTGGCCGCGCGACGCCCACGCCACCGAGTAGGCCTTCCCGCCGCCGCCCGGGACATTGGCGATGAGGTTGTTCGCGAGCCAGAACGCGCGCGCCGCGGGCGAGGCGTTCACGATCTCGTAGCTCGCCCAGTGCGCCATGAGTGGTGAGACACGGCGCGAGAGTTCCTTGTCCACCATCCAGTCGGTGAGGAACTCGGGGTGGTTGGGTCCGAGAAATGCCACCGTTCCCGGGTGGACGGCGGCGCGGAGCCGCGCCAGGTCCGCTGCCGGCAGGTCGAAGCCATGGAGCTTCATGAGCCCGCCCAGGACGGCGTGACGGTTCACCACGCCAAGTGCGTGGATGAGCCACGCGGCCGGCGCGGGATCGCGGTACTCGAGGGGCGAGAAATGCCGCCCGCGCGGCTCCCGGTCGGCGACGGCGCGGGTGGTCTTCGGCTCGGAGGTCACGCTCGGACGGTAGCGCCCCGCATGGCGGCCCACCAGCGCGCGGCCTCGCGCGCGTTGACGCGCCGCCTCAGGCCCAGGCCGGGTGATGTCGCGGCACGCCTCCGCGAAGAGCGGGCGCGCTCTCGTCCCGCCGTGCGCCGTGACCTGCGCGCCGATCGCGTGCGAGCAACGCTCGGGCCGCGGAGATCAAGTCACCGTGCAGGCCGGCGGCGGTCACCGCCACCCCCGCACCCGGGCCCGCGATCAGCAGAGGCACGCGATCGCGGAGCGCGGTGCGGAGTCGCACCACGTTCTCGCCCGGGCGCGCGAGCGCGAGCGCGTCGCGCGACTCCACCTCGAGGAGCCCCGCGCGCGCACGGTGCCCGTCCCAGGTCGCGGCGTACACGAGCCGCCGGCCGGCAGCGATCACGGTCGCGACGCGCCGGGCGAACGCCTCGTCGTGCGCGGCGAGCTGTTCGAACAGTGACCCGGCGTCCGGCGCGGCGAGCGCCCCCGCAGGCACGAGCGGCTCGACGGTCACGTCGCCGGGCTCGAGTGTCAGGCCGGCAGCCCGTAGGATGATCACGAGCTTCCGTGCCACGTCCGCGCCCGAGAGGTCGGCCGCCGGGTGGGGTTCGGTGAGGCCGCGCGCGTGCGCCTCCGCAACCGCACGCGAGAGCGGCACTCCCGCCTCGGTCGCCGCGAGGACATGTGCCAGCGTGCCGGACAACGTCGCGCGCAGCGAAACGAGCGCGTCCCCCTGGCGGCGGAGCGTGCGCACGGCGGCGAGCACGGGAAGCCCGGCGCCGACCGTGGTGGAGGCCCGGAGCGGCGCGTGGCGAGCCGCTGCGCGCAACGCTCGCCACTGGTGCCCGCGCGCCGCGAGACCGTGCTTGTTCGCGGTCACCACGCCGATGCCGCGCGAGAGAAGCGACGCATGCCGGGCAGCGACCGCCTCGCTGCCGGTGCAGTCCACGAACACGAGCGGCGAGTCGCTGCCGCTTCCGAGCCGCGCGAGCGACTCCGCCAGCGGTCGCGGCGGGCCGTCTTCGAGCAGCCGCGGCACGTGCGCGGGATCGAGACCGCGCGCGTCCTCGACGTGGCCGCTCGTGTCGAACGCGGCCACGAGCCGGAACCCGGGGCCGCGCCCGCGTCCCGCCCGCACCAGCCTCGCGAGGAAGCCGCGGCCGACCCGGCCGCGTGCGCCGGCGAGCACGACATCGACACTTTTCTCATGAGGGCCTACCGCGAGAACCGCCATCGCGTGGAGGGCACGCGTTGCTGGTGCGACATCCTCCCTGGCCACCACCACGGCGGTGACGCCGGGCAGCGCCACGGCCGGCGGCACGAGCGGGAAGACGCCCCCGGAGGCGAGGGCGCGACCGACCGCTTCCTGCGACCAGGCGCGGCCCGGGGAGACCAGCGCCACCAGTCTGGCGTCGTGCGGGCCGGGCGTGAAACGCAACTCCGGGATTCCGCTCGCGCGCGCGCACGCAACAGCGCTCGCCGGCACGAGCAGCGAATCGTCGAGCGGGGAAAGGATCGCCGGCACCGACTGAGACCAAAGTTGCCTCGCCACCGCCGCGGCCGGCACGCCAGAGCCCGCCGCAACGCGAACGAGCGTCGGGCCGCTCACCACGGTGGCCAGCCGCGCACGCCCGGCGCGCGTGACACGCGTTCCCATGGCAGCGGGCCGGAACGAGTTACGGACGAGGAGCGGAATGCCTCGCGGACAGAGCGGCTCAAAAGTCCGCGCGTGCAGCACGCGCGCCCCGAGTCGGGCGAGCGTCGACGCCTGCGCGATCCCCAGTGTCGCGTGGGGGCGCGCACGCGGCTCCTGCCGCGGGTCGGCGGACAGCACGCCAGGCGTGTCGGTCCAGATCTCGACGCGCACGGCGTCGAGCGCGCTCGCGAGGAGCGTGGCGGAGAGATCGGAACCGCCTCTCCCGAGGAGGAGCGTGCGGCCGGCGTCGTCCCCGGCGAGGAAGCCGGTCACGACCGGGAGCTGCGGTGCGTCCGGAAGCCAGTGCCGAACGCGTGCCAGCGTGCCGGTGGCGTCGGGCTCGGCCTCGAGCGGCTCGCCGCTCGCGACGAGGAGCCCCACGGCGTCCACGGGCGTCGCATCGAGTCCGCGCTCGCACAGCATCCCCGCGAACACGTGCACCGCCAGCCGTTCACCGCTCGCCTGCACCGCCGCGCGCTCCAACGGCGTCAGCCGGTGGAGCAACGCAGCTTGGTCGAGACGCAGGGCGAGCGCCGCAAGCTCGGCTTCGAGATGTGCGTGGGCCGCGGACGCCCGTCCCGGGGCAACCTTGTGGAGGAGCCGGCGGTGGCGGCGGCGCAATCGCGCCACCACCTCCCGCGACAGCCTTTCGCCGCGCGCCGCACGCGACGCGGCCTGGTCGAGTGCCGTGGTGACCCCGGCGAGCGCCGAGACCACCACCGCCACGCGCCCTTCGTGGCGCGTGCGCGCCACCGTCTCCGCGGCGAGGCGCAATGCGCGCGGCGAGGCCACCGACGTGCCGCCGAACTTGAGGACGATCCATGGCGAAATCGCGGGCGGAATCGCGGGCGGAATCGCGATCACGCGGCACCTCCAGCCGCGCGCAGCGCGCGCCGCACGCCCGGTGCGGCCACGGTCTCACGCAGTCCGGCCGGCGGCCGCGCCCCCGCCAGTTCGCCCTCGCGCTCACGCCGCGCGACGCGTTCGCGGAACCGGCGCACGATGCTCTCCACCACGCGCTGGTCGATCAGGAACGCGTCGTGCCCGTGCGGCGAGCGCAACTGTTCCAGCTCGCCCCGCGGCACCGCCCGCGCCAGCCCTTCCACCACGTCGAGCGGGTAGAGCTGGTCGCTGTCCACGGCGACCGCGAGCAGCGGCACGCGCAATCCCGCGAGCGCGCGGGCGACCCCGCCGCGCCCGGCGCCGACATCGTGCGAGTCCATCGTGTCGAGCAGGATGGCGTAGCTCATGGGATCGAAGCGCCGCACCAGCGCGGCACCGTGATGCGCGAGCCAGTCGGTCACCGCGAACGCGGAGCGTTCGCCCGGCCGGCGCGCGAAGCGCTCGTCCAGGCTCCGCGGCGCGCGGTAGCTCAGCATGGCGATCGCCCGCGCGGCGGCGAGGCCGGCGCGCGCCCGGGAGGGATCGCTGGCCCACTCCGGGTCGGCCGCGAGCGCCTGCCGTTGCGCCGCGCTCCAGGCGATGGCCCACGCCTCGTGCCGCGCCCCCGCACCGACAATCACCGCCGCACCCACGCGTGGATCGATCAGCGCCCACTCGAGCGCCAGCATCCCGCCGAGCGAACCGCCCAGCACGAGCCGCACGCCGCGCACGCCGAGATGGTCGAGCACGAGCTGCTGCGCCCGCACCTGGTCGCGGACGCTCACGCCCGGGAACCGCCGGCCCCACGCCGCGCCGTCGGGCGCGAGCGACAGGGGCCCCGTGCTCCCGTGGCACGAACCCAGCACGTCCACGCACACGATGAAATCGCGATCGGGATCGAGCGCGCGACCCGGCCCGAGCAACGACGGCCACCACGACTCGACGTCGGACGAGCCGGTGAGCGCATGGCACACCACGACCGCGTTGTCCGCGGTGGCGGACAGGCGTCCCCAGCTCCGCCAGGTCAGCTCGGCGCCGGGCAGCAGTGCGCCGGCCTCGGTCGCGAACGCCTCGCGCGGCGAGAACCTCGAGGGGGCGCTCATACGGGTGCCTCGGCGGCGCTCGCCGCCCCGGGCTGCCTGGGAGCATTGCCGTCCCGCGCCTCCGCCGGCGATGCGGTCGCCGTCTCGAACGCCTGCGCGAAGTCGTCCCGGATGTCGTCCAGGTGCTCGATCCCCACCGAGACCCGGATCAGGTCCGGCGTGACGCCCGCGCTCGCCTGCTCCGCCTCCTCGAGCTGCTGGTGCGTGGTCGAGGCGGGGTGGATCA
>CAYSWZ010000125.1:0-23299 GCA_964434945.1 uncultured bacterium
GAGCGGTGCCGCCGCTTCGCTCGCCACCCGTTCGGCGAGGATGCTGTCGGTGGCGAGGCTCAGCCAGGCGTGCTGCTCGGTGCAGCCGATCGGCAGCACCGCGCGATCGTCGCGTTTCAGGTATTCCTCGACCTGCATCCAGTTCATGCCCGACACGTTCATGCTCGCGTGGCCTCCTCGTAGATGCGCACCAGCCCGTGCGCGTGGGCGGCGGGCGCGAACGCGGTCCGCGCGTGCGCCTGTGCCGCCGCGCCCCAGCCGCTCGCGGCGGGGTCGGCAAGTGCGCGCGCCGTGGCCCCGGCGAGCGCCGCGGCATCGCCGGGCGGCACGAGCAGCCCGGTGGTTTCGTGGGTGACGAGTTCGCCGAGCGCGCCGATGCGCGAGGCCACGACCGGGCGCGCCTCGAGCTGGGCTTCCGCGACCGCATAGCCGAACGTCTCCGGGAAAAGGCTCGGCACGACCACCACGCTCGCGCGTTCCCGGATCGCCCCGAGCGCGTCCTCCGACAGGTGCCCGAGCAGCCGCAGGTTGCCGGCGTCCGCGCGGCGGAGCCAGTCCTCGAGCGGCCCGCCCCCGGCGACCAGCAGCGGGATCGGCCGGATCGACGACGCGAGCGCGGGCAGAGCGCGCACGCCCTTTTCCTCGGACAAGCGCCCGGCGTAGAGCACGAACCGCCCGGGCAGGTCGCCCGCGGGGGCCGGGGCCGCCGCCGTGCGCTCGACGCCATGCGGAAGCACCCGGATGCGTGCCGCGTCAGCGCCCAGCTCCGCCGCCTTGTCGCGCACGAATGCGGACGGCGCGATCCAGCGGCGGATCGACCGGTACGCGCCGCGGCGGTCGTGCTCGTAGGCCTCGATCGCGCCCACGGCGCTCTTCAGCCGGGAGTGCTGCACGCATCCCGTCGTCACCGCATGCCAGTGCTGCCCGCCGCGACAGCGTTCACACGGCGCGCCGCGTGCGAACAGCACCCGGTTCGTGCACCACGGCTTGAAGTCGTGCAGCGTCATCACCGCGGGGATGCCGGCGCGCGCGAGCCCGGCGATCACCGACGGCGTGAGATACCGGCTCGGCGCGTGCACGTGGGCCACGTCGGGGCGCCATTCGGCCAGCAGCCCCGCCAGCGCCCGTGCCGCGGGCGCCGACCACACCGCGCGCGGAAGCTGGGGCAGCTGCCGCCACGCCGGCGTGTCCTCGCCGAAATCGGCGGCGGGCGCGAAGTGCCGCGCGAACGGGCTCGGGCGATTGCGCGCATCGGCCGTGGCGAAGTGCGCCACCTCGTGGCCGGCCGCCTCGAGCCAGCGCGTCTCGTCGAACAGGGTGCGCTCCACGCCGCCCTTCAACCAGTGGAACGCGTTCAGCATCAGCACGCGCATGGTGCCGCTCAGCCGCCCGAGCCGGGGTCGAGCGCGAACTCCACCAGCGCGGTCCCGAGCCCCGGTGACGATTCGTGCTCGAGCACGCGCCCGGGCAGGTCGCCGAGCAGGAATCCGCGCAGCACCTCGAAGTGGTGGAGCGCCGCCTCGGGTTGCGCCTTCTCGAGCAGGGCCGGCTCCAGTTCGGCGAGCGCGCTCCAGCGCCCGTGGCGGACCGCGTCCAGGACGCGCTCGTCGAGATCCTGCGCCTCGACCAGCTCGCGGCGCAGATTGAACGCGTGCAGGTTGAACGCCAGCGCGCCGCCCGCCACGAACACGATGCGCTCCCGCCGCCGGTGGAGCGTGTGACGGATGGACTCGCCCCACGCGCGGTGCTCCTCGCGCGTGCCGTCGGAGAGTGACAGCGGCACGACCGGCCACCGCCGGTCGCGCGCGAGAAAGTGGAGCGGCACCGACACGCCGGTGTCGACCCCATGCCGAGCGCACTGCGCGCGCAGCCCCGCCCGGGTGGCGTCCTCGACCAGCTCGCGGGCCAGAGCCGGGTGGCCTGCGCAGTCGTAGCGCGGTTGCACGCCGAAGTCCGGCAGGTCGATGACGCTCTTGTGCGAGCGTGCGTCGTCGGCGTGGAACGGGCCGCTGCTGACCCAGCGCGCGCTCAGCGCCACGATGATCTCGGGGCCCTCGGACGCGAGCCGCTCCCCCGCCGCGGTGACGGCCTCGATCATCTCGGTGAAGTCGCCCCGTTGCTCGTCGATGAGCATGGTGGGCACGCTGGGCAGGAGCAGGGCACGGGACGTGAGCATGGGCGGACGAAGGTGGCGCAGGGGTGGCGGAGCGTCAACCGCGGCAATTCGCCCCGTGCCCTATGCTGTGCGCGGGAGGAGACGCCATGACCGACTGGGATGCCCGATATTCCGAGCCCGGCTGGGCGTTCGGGACCGAGCCGAACGAATTCCTGCGCGAGCATGCGCATCTCCTGCCGGCCGGTCGCGTGCTGTGCCTGGCGGAGGGCGAGGGACGGAACGCGGTGTGGCTCGCGGGCCAGGGGTACGCGGTGACCGCCGTGGATTCCTCGAGCGCGGGGCTCGAGAAGGCGAAGCGGCTCGCGCGCGAGCGCCGCGTGCGCATCACGAGGGTGTGCGCCGACCTCGCCTCCTACGTGATCGAACCCGGCGCGTGGCAGGGCATCGTGAGCATCTTCGCGCACGTCCCGGCCGATGTCCGCCGGCGCGTCCACGCCGGCGTGCTCACGGGTCTCGCCCCCGGCGGCGTGCTGCTCCTCGAGGCGTACCGCCCGCAGCAGATCGGGCGCGGCACCGGCGGGCCGCCGGACGACGAGCGCATGCTCGACCTGGACCGGCTGCGCCCGGAACTCGGCGCGCTCGAATGGGTGCTGGCACGCGAGCTGGACCGTGACGTGGTCGAAGGCCGGTGCCACACCGGGGGCGCGAGCGTCGTGCAGCTGGTGGCACGGAGGAACGAGTAAGGGGTTCGCTTCACCGTCCCCGGGAGCAGCGCCCTGCGCGGCCCGGCACTCCGGCCGCAACCTTCAATGATGCCGGATCTTGAACTCGGCGGCCGCCCGCTCGGTGGCGCGCTCGTTGCCGGCGCCGACGGCGATTCCCTTCTGCAGCGCGGCCACGAGCAGCTCGTTCGGGAGCGGGAACATGATGCGCTCCTCGATCAACCGGAATGGCTCGACCGTGAACTCGCCCAGTTCGCACACCCGCCGCACGCAGGCCTGGACGACGGTCTCGGGCGTGGACGCGCCGGCGGTGAGGCCGACGTCGCCCACCAGCCACTCGGCGCGGATGTCCTCCGGCCCCTCGATCAGGTACGCGCGTGCCCCGAGGGCTGCCGCCACCTCGACCAGGCGGTTCGCGTTGCTGCTCGCCGGGGCGCCCACCACTAGGATCGTGCCGCACTTGGGCGCCATCACCTTCACGGCATTCTGGCGGTTCTGCGTGGCGTAGCAGATGTCGTCCTTCGCCGGCTCCTTGACGTTCGGGTATCGGCGCTTGAGTGCCCCGACGATGGCGGCGCAGTCGTCCAGCGACAGCGTGGTCTGCGTGATGTAGGCCACCTTGTCGGGATTGGGCAGCTGCAGCCTCTCCACCTCGTCCACCGACTCGCACACGACGATCGCGTCCGGAGCCTCCCCGAGCGTGCCGATCACCTCGACGTGCTCGCGATGGCCCACGAGCACGATGGTGTAGCCGGCCCGCGCGTAGCGGAGCGCCTCCAGGTGCACCTTGGTGACCAGCGGACAGGTCGCATCCAGCGAGCGGAGGCCGCGCGCGTTCGCCTCGGCGCGCACCGCGGGCGACACCCCGTGCGCGGAGAAGATGACCACCGAGCCGCGCGGCACGTCGCCCAGGTCGTCGGTGAAGATCGCACCCTTCCGGCGCAGGTCCTCGACCACGTGGCGGTTGTGCACGATCTCGTGCCGAACGTAGATGGGCGCCCCGTAGATCTCGAGCGCCATGTCCACGATGTCGATGGCGCGGTCCACCCCCGCGCAGAAGCCGCGCGGCGCGGCGAACCACAGGGTGCGGGGCGGGGCGGGCATGGGTCGGACGGGCCTTCCTCGAAAAGGGCGGCCGGCGCGTGGCCGGACCGTGTTCCTGCGGGCGCTCAAGCTAGCGCATGGCCGACACGCGGGCCAGCCGCGCCCGGCGCCTGTGCGCGTCAGCGCCCGCGACGGCTCGTCGTGTCGCGAGCCGCGGCGGCGACGCTGTCGGCGGTGAACAGCGCCCGCAGCGAGTCGGGCGCGGCGGCCCGGAGCGTGTCGATGCTGGCCTCGGCGTGGGCGCGATCCGCCGGGGTGTGGAACTCGGTCACGGCCCGGCGATAGGCCGTGAGCGCGCCGCGCAGGTCGAGCGCCGTGGCGTTCATCTCTCCGAGCAGCCACCAGGCCTCGCCCGAATGCGGCGAAAGCCGCACGCCCTCGCGCGCGATCTCGAGCGCGGCATCGGGACGGCCCACGTGGACGTAGTGACGTGCCGCACCCTCGCGCACCTCGGCCTCCCCCGGCGCCACCTTCAGCCAGCGGCGCCATACGGCGCCGGCGTCGGTCTCGCGGCCGAGCAGCACCAGCTCGCGGATCTGACCGCGATACGCCCACGCCTGCGAGGAATCGCGCACCTCCGCCTCGTGGTAATGCGCGAGCGCCGCCGCGTGGTCTCCGGAACGCGATTCGAGATTGCCGAGGTTGATGAGCGCCGTCTCGTCCCGTGGATCCACCGCCAGCGCCCGCGCGTACGCCTCGCGCGCTTCCGCGTCCCTGCCGCGCGCGGCGAGCACCACGCCGAGATCGCGCCACGCGCGTGCGAGCCTGGGATCGAGGCCGATCGCGCCACGCAGCGCGCGTTCCGCGTCGTCGTAGCGCCCGAGTCGCGCGTAGACGAAGCCCAGCGCACGCCACACGCCGGCGTCCCCGGGTGCGCGCCGGGTGAGTTCCTCGAGCATGCGCACCGGGCGTGTCGTGTCGCCCAGTTCGGCGAGGGCGAGGGCGTACTCCATCCGGGCGGCGCGGTCGTTGGGATTGCGGTTCAGTTCCTCTCGGAACGCGCGCGCCGCGGGGCCATACTGCTGCTTGACCGCGTACAGCAAGCCGATGCGGTAGGCGGGTCCGTGCAGCGTGGGATCGAGGCGTGCGGCGTTGGCGTAGGAGATGATCGCGGCGGCGTAGGCGTGCTGCTCTTCGAGCATGAGCCCGCGTCCGAAGTCCTCTCGCGCCTTGCGGCGCCGTGAGGCCAGCGCCGTGTCCTCGGGAGCCGGTGCCGTGCCCGCCGCGCCGCCCGCGCGCGCATCCGGCGGGGTTCCGCCCGTGGCAGGTGGCACGATCAGCTTGCCGGGTGGCGACTCGAACACGCCGCCCGTGTCCGCGGCGGGCGCCGGTGCAAGGGCCGCGCCCGAGGTCCGTGCGGCGAACGGCACCAGCAGCGTGCACGCGAGGAACGCGGCACGGGCCGCGACCAGCGGACCCGGGGACCGAGGGCGAAGTGTCATGCGGTCGACCAGAGTAGCATGCGCCCGTCGGGACGGTTTCCACGCTGACCAAGTCTGGACGGGCCCGGCCGTCGTGTGTGCTAGCGTCGGCGCCATGCGCCGCTTCACAGCCCGGTCCGTGCTGGCTCTCGCCGTCGCCGCCATGGGGGTCGTGGACCTGTTGTCCGCACTCCTATCCCACCCGCCCGAGCGCGTGCTCGCGCTGCGTCACCTCGTGCCGACCGACGTGCTGGACACGAGTCGCACGTTCACGTTGCTTGCCGGGGCGCTGCTGCTGCTCACCGCCAACGGCCTGCGGCGCGGCAAGCGCCGGGCCTTCGTCACCGCACTGTTCCTGTGCGCGCTCTCCGTGCCGGTGAACCTGCTCAAGGCCGGCGACCTGGAGGAGGCCACCACCGCCGCGGCGCTCATGTTCCTGCTCGGGCTGAACGGGCAGGCGTTCGTGGTCAAGAGCCGCGAGTTGTCGTGGCGGTCGCTGCGCGGCCCGGCCATCGCGACGGTGCTGGCATTCGGCGTGTACGCCGTGGGCGGCTGCTGGCTGGTCGAGCGGGGGTATGGCACGGGCCACGCCTCGTGGGCGCGCGCGGTGCAGGAGGCGCTCTACCAGATGTTCGGGATCGGCGAGCCCGCCCTCACCGTGGCGCGCGAGCACCACCCCGTGCGCTGGTACCTGGGCTCCATCAGCGTGCTCGGGCTCACGCTGCTCGTCATCTTCGTCGCCGCCATGCTCAAGCCCGCGCGCCATCTCGGCCAGCACCGCGCCGATGCGCTGCGCGTCCGCGAGCTGCTGCGGGTGCACGGAGACAACACCGTGGCGGCGTTCGCGCTGGACGACGACGTGGACTGGTTCTTCAGCGCCAACGGGCGTGCGGTCATCGCCTACCGCTACGTCTCCGACGTGCTGCTGGTGATCGGCGACCCGATCGGCCCGCCCGAGGAGATGCCGTCGCTGCTCGACGGGTTCGAGCGGTTCTGCCGGCAGCACGACTGGGCGTTCGCGTTCTACCAGGCCCGCCCCGAGCGGCTGCCGCTCTACCGCGCCCGCGGCTGGCGGGCGGTCCACATCGGCGAGGACCCGGTGCTGTGGACCGACCGATTCTCGCTCGAGGGCGCCGCCGTCGGCACCGTGCGCCGCGCGGTTCGCAAGCTCGACCGCGCGGGTCTCCAGGTGCGCCATTTCGTCCCGGGCCGAACCCCGTTCCACGGCGCGGCGGACCACGCGCGCCTGCTCGAGTCGCTGCGCGAGATCTCCTCGCAGTGGCTGCACGGGCGCGAGGGCGGCGAGAAGGGCTTCTGCATGGGGCGCTTCGACCCCGCCAGCCTGGACGAGGTCTGGCTCGCGATCGCCTGGGTTCCCGCCACCGGGCGCGTCGAGGCGTTCTGCACCTGGACGCCCGTGTGGGCGCGCCAGGGCTGGGCACTCGATCTGGTGCGCCGTCGGCCCGATGCGCCCACCGGTGTGATGGAGCTGCTGGTGACACGCTCGGTGGAGCAGGCCCGGCTGCAGGGCGACAGCCTGATGTCGCTGTCGCTGTCCGCGCTGGTGAAGGTGGATCCCGACACCGGGGATCCCGACAGCTCGCCCTCGGGCGATCCGGCGCGTGCATTCCTGATCGAACGGCTGTCGCGCTTCTACGATTTCCAGGGATTGTTCCGGTGGAAGCGCAAGTTCGCACCCGTGTTCGAGGATCGCTTCCTGGTGTTCGCCGATCCGCTCACGCTGCCGCGCATCGCACTGGCGCTGGTGCGCGCGCAGACGCCGGGCGGGCTGCTGTCGTTCGTGCGCAGCGCACCGGAGCTGCACGCCTCGAAGGCCGATCGGGGGACGGAAGCAGCGTGAACACGGGCGTCCCCCGCGCCGTCGCGATGGAGCTCGAACGCATCGAGGCGGCGGCCTGGCGTGACATGCACGCGGTGGCCACCGCGGAGGATCGTGCTGCCCTGGGACTGCGCATGCTCGAGGTGGGAGGGGCGCTTGCGATGGCGATGGACCGGCACGACTCGCTGCTGCAGAACCGCGTGCTGGGGCTGGGACTCCTCGAGCCCGCGACCGGCGCCGTGCTCGACGCGCTGCTCGCGCACTATCGCGGCCAGCCGCACGGTTTCGCCGTGAACCTGTCACCGTTCGCGCTGCCCGACGGCGTCGAGCAGCGGCTCGCGGAGCGCGGGTTCGGCACTTTCTTCCATCACCTGAAATGGGTGCGTGGCACCGAGCCCGCCCCGGCCGCGCCCACCACGCTGCGCATCGAGCCCGCGACGCGGGCGCGGGCGACGGCCTGGGGCGAGCTGGCGTCGCGCGTGTTCCACACGCCGCCGGCGCACGCCGCGTGGGCGGCCCGCTGCGTGGGCCGCCCGGGCTGGACGCACTACATCGCGTTCGCGGGCGACACGCCCGCGGCGGTGGCGGCGCTCTACGTGCAGGGCGGCGCGGCGTGGCTCGGGGCGGCGGCCACGCTCGAGGGCCATCGCCGGCAGGGCGCGCAGGGCGCCCTGCTCGAACGGCGCATCGAGGATGCGCTGCAACAGGGCGCGCGCTGGCTCACCCTGGAGACGGCGCCCGACTGGCCGGACCTTCCCGGCGATTCGTTGCGCAATGCCGCACGTGCGGGATTCCACCCGGCGTACCAGCGACCGAGCTGGATCCGGCCCGTGCCGCATTAGGCATTTCGCATCGCGGAATCGTCCGGCACGAAGATTGACGGTGCCGGAGCCGCGCGATGCGCGACCGTGTGGCCGATACCCCGGGGGATGGCCGAGCCCATACCTCCCGCGCCGGGGGCGACCCCGGCAACCCACCGACGCGCCATGTGCGACCGCGCGCGCCGGTGCGCGCCGCTGTTCGCGCTCGCACTCCTCGTGGCCGGCGCCGCTCGGCCGTCGGACGCGCAGGCGGGCAGCCACCCGTCCGCACACGAGCGCCACGAGAAGAAGCGGAACGAGACCGGCATGGCGTCGTTCTACGGGCACGAGTGCAAGGGACGGCGCACCGCGAGCGGCGAGCGGTTCGATCCGAACCAGCTCACCGCCGCGCATCGGACGCTCCCGTTCGGCACGCTCGTCAAGGTCACCAACCTCGCGAACGGCCGGCACGTCGTGGTGCGCATCAACGACCGCGGGCCATTTGCGAGGAACCGCGTGCTCGACTTGTCGCGCGCCGCGGCTCAAAAGCTGGGGTTCGAGCGCGACGGGACCGCCTGGGTGCGGCTGCAGGTCGTGAAGCGCGGGGCCGGCGAGGGTGGACGCATGGCGGAGGACGAAGGTCCCCTCTGGCATTCGCCGTGGCACACGCCCACCGGCCCGCCCGCACACGCGAGGGCGTCGCAGCCGGCCCGGGTGAAGCCGGCGGCTACTCGAAAGCCGGCGACGGGTCGAGCGTGACGGGCGGCGCCGGCGCCGCGTGCACGAGCCGCCACTGGCCGGCGGACAGCACCGCGGGGTAGCGGAGCGAGTCGGCGCCCGCGACGAGCACGTATCCCTCGTGCGAGGCGAGCGCCCAGTCCCCCGCGTCGAGCGCGGCGCGCACCCGCCCCGGATTGCCCGTACCGTCCACGAGCAAGCGATCGCTGTAGAAGATGAACTGGTGTGCGACCGAGAAGAAGCTGCCGTCCGCGAGCACGATCCGGCCCTGCGCGGGGACCAGCATGCGCGCGGCGCGCGCCACGAGCTGGAGATCCGGCCGCCTCGGCGGCGCGCTGCCGAGTGGCGTGAGCGCCAGCACCGCGCCCGCCGCACCGATGAGCGCAAAGCCCCCGAGCGTGATGCGCTCGCGTGCCCGCCCGCTCCGGACCCACGCCGCGAGCGCGTGAGCCGAGAGGAGCGCCAGCGCGGGGAATGCGCTCATGACGTACCAGAGCTTCTTCTCGTGCGCGAACGACAGCACGCCGATGACGAGCCCCGGCCACAGCAGCAGCAGCCGCGCACTCGCGCGGTCCGGGAACGCGCGCACGGGCGCAGCACGGTCCTCGCGCGCGAATCCCTCCCGCAGCGTGAGCCACAGCCCGGCCAGCGCGAGCGGGAGCCACGGCCAGTAGGTGAGCGCGAGTTCGCGCAGGTAGCCCAAGGGCGACGAGGGTGAAGCCGCCTCCTGGCCCGTGCCGAGCCCGCGCTGCACCAGCAGCCAGGCGATGTGCTCGCGCACGAACGCGTCGTGATGCGTCGCGAGCTGGTAGCCGTACCACGGCAGGATCACGAGCGTGGCCGCGACCGGGGCCAGCCAGGCGCCCGAACGCAGCGCGCGCAGCGCCCGCCCGCACCACAGCGTGTGCAGCGCGATCACGCCGAGGGGGAAGAGCCCGAGCACGCTCTTCGTGAGCACCCCGAGCCCGGTGAGCGCCCCCACCGCCACCCAGGCGGCCGTGCTCCCGTCCCACGCGCGCCGGTAGGCGAGCAGTGCCGCCACGAACAACAAGGTGAGGACCACGTCGAACATGGCGTGGTTCGCGTACTTGAGGAAGTAACCCGTCCCGAGCAGCACGATGCCGGCCGCCCACGCCTCGAACGGCTCCCGCCCGAGCCGCAGCGCCAGCCGGTGCGTGGCCACGACGCACGCCACTCCCGCCAGCGCGCTCCACAGCACCGCCGCGAAGTTCGTCACCCCGAGCACTGCGAACGACGCGGCCATCAGCCACAGCACCAGTGGGGGATTGTCGAGGCGCTGGATGCCGGCGAAGTGCGGCGTCAGCCAGTCCCCCGTCCGCAACATCTGCTTCGCCTTCTCCGCGTAGTAGGCGTCGTCGAAGTTCGCCAGCACCCCCACCCCCGCCCGCGCGAAGATGATCAGCGCAGCGCCGATGAGCAGCAGTGTCGCGTGAGCGCGTGGATCGAGCAGCAGCGCGCGCAGCCGCGCGACCGGCGAGTCGCCAACGTTCGCGCCCGACGAAGCGATTGTCGTTGAGGGTTCAGGGGACCGCATCGAGGTCAAGCGGCCGGCCGGGGACGATTTGAGAGTGGGGCCACGAAGTGGGGTCCCCGCGAACAATTCGTTCCCGGCCGGCCGCGGGCCCCGGCAGGCTCACGAACTCGCATGTCAGCGCTTTGCGTCAGCCGCGAAGATGCGCGCGGCAGGCAGTCCAACCCGCTTGGCCACGAACTGGGCCACCGCGCGCAAAGTGCCTAGCCCGTACCGAACGCTCCGCCGAAATCCGATCGACGAAGCCTCCGGCATGTACCGCACCGGCACCGGGATCTCCCCGATGCGGAACCCGGAGTCGACCGCCGAGACCAGGAACTGCGAGTCGAAGACGAAGTCGTCCGAGAACCGCTCGAACGGCAGACGTTCCAGCACCGCGCGGCGATAGGCGCGGAACCCGCTGTGGAACTCTCCCATGTTCTGGCCCAGGCAGATGTTCTCGACGAACGTCAGGAAGCGGTTGCCGAGGTACTTGTAGAGCGGCATCCCGGACTCGAGGCACTCCTGGCGCGTCCGCACGCGCGAGCCCAGCATGACGTCGAGGATGCCGAGCTGCAGCGGCAGGATCATCATCGGGACGAGGCGCGGGTCGTACTGATAGTCCGGGTGGAGCATGATCACGATGTCGGCGCCGCACTCGAGCGCCTCGCGGTAACACGTCTTCTGGTTGCCGCCGTAGCCCCGGTTCCGCGCATGTTCGAGCACGCGGATGCCGAGCCCGCGTGCGATGCGCACCGTGTCGTCGCGACTCGCGTCGTCCACGAGCAGCGTCTCGTCCACGTAGCCGTCCGGGATCTCGCTCCAGGTCTGGCGCAGCGTGTCGGCGGCGTTGTAGGCCGGCATCACCAGCACGACCTTGCCGCGCGGGGACGCCCGGCGTTCCGGATGTGAGCCGGCCGCGGCCGAAACGGGCGGATGATCGGAGACCATGGCGCGCATCTTCCGGGCGACCCGCGGGGGGCGTCAAGAACGACGCCCCGCGGAGCACGTGGCTCCACGGGGCGCGCGCGTCGGGCCTCGCCGGCGGTGCAGCGCCACCGGCGTTCACCGAACCCTGCAGCTCAGCGGCCGGTGAAGTTGCCCTTGCGCTTCTCGACGTAGGCGGTGATGCCTTCCTTCGCGTCCTCGCCCTGGAACAGCAGTTGCTGCAGCTCGCGCTCGATCGCGAGCGCGGATTCGAACGGGACTTCCACGCCCGACTGCACCGAGCGCTTGATCCGGCCCACGGCGCGCGACGCCTTGTGGGGCGGGCAGAACTGCTCGGCATACGCCTGCACCTTGCCCATGAACTCGGCCGCGCTGGCCGCGTCCCAGATCTGGTTCACGAGACCCAGTTCCTGGCCGCGCTTGAAGCCGAACGTGCTTCCCTCCACCATCAGCTCGATGGCCGTGGACTTGTTGACCAGCCGGGCCAGCCGCTGCGTGCCACCCGTGCCCGGCAGCACACCGAGCGAAACCTCCGGGAGACCCATCTTCGGCTGCTTCTCGGCGGGCAGGGAGGTGTTGTTCATGCCGATGCGGATGTCCGCCGCCATCGCGATCTCGAGGCCGCCGCCCACCGTGTGTCCGTTCAGCGCCGCAATGACGAGCTTGGGCGTGTGCTCGAGCCGGTTGAGCGTCTCGTTCGCGTGCAGGCAGAAGTAGTACTTGAATGTCGGATCCGCCGTCTTCAGCATGTTGATGTCGGCGCCCGCGCAGAAGAACTTGTCGCCCGAGCCACGGATCACGAGGACGTGTACCTTGTCATCGAAGCGAGCCTTGAGGATCGCTTCGTCGATCTGCCGCATCATCTCGTGCGTGTAGCAGTTACCCGGGTCGAACGTCAGCTCCAACGTCATGACCCCGTTCTTGACCGAGGTGACGACCAGCTTGGTCTGCGTGGTTTCCATGGCGGAGGCCCTCTTGAGTCGGGTGAGGTGCGGCAGCGACCGGGACAGCGCCCGCGTGCGGCGCGCGGCAGGCGGACGGGTCGCAGAGAAGGCGAGTGGTGACGCGCCGGCGAGTATAGGAGTGCCCCGGAACCAGCGTCAACGCAGGTCGAAACGCATTTCGTCAGCCTGCAACGCGGTCACGATCGCGCTGCTCATGCTGCTCGGTGGTCCACGCGCGCGGGCCGCCGCGCCGGCCGGCGGCGGCCACTGGGTGCAGACGAACGTGCCGCTGCGAGCGTCCGGCACGGGGACGCGGGAGGCACGCGTGTGGCTGCCGCCCTCCTACGACCTGCCCGAGTCCGTCACCAAGCGCTTCCCGGTGGTCGTTTTCCTGCACGGCTGGCCCGGGTCCCAGGGCAACTGGCCGGGACAGGGCCGCGCGGGCGAGACGCTCGGCGAGCTGATCGCGGCGGGTCGCATCCCGGAGGTCATCGGACTCTTCCCGGAAGGAGTGGGCACGGGTCTCCTCGGCCGCTCGATGTGGCTCGACAGCTGGGATGGTCGAGCCAAGCTCGAGACGTTCCTCACCCAGGACCTGTTCGCGTGGGCGGACAGCGCGTACCGCACGATCAAGAGTCCCCGGGACCGCGCCGTGATCGGCCTGAGTGATGGCGCCACCGCCGCGATGAACCTGCTGATCCTCCATCCGGGCGTGTTCGGGGCCGCCGGGGCGCACAGCGGCGATTACCTGATCCGCCGCGACATGTCGAGCGGGCGCATCTTCGGGCCCGAACCGGGCGCGACCCGGCTGCGCGAGGAGCACAGCCCGCTCCTCACGGTGGCACGGGCCGCGGACCGCCTGCGCGGCGTCACGATCTACCTCGATTGCGGCGAGGACGACTCCTCGATCGGCGACAACCGCGCCCTGCACGCACGCCTCGACTCGCTCGGCGTGCGGCATACCTACGCCGAGTTCCCGCGCGGCCATGACTGGACCTATTGGCGTACCCACCTCGTCCAGTCGCTGGAGGCGGTCACGAAGGGGATGAGGTAGGGCGGACGCCCCCGGCACGCATTCTTCCGGAATCCCTTGCGCTCCGGGGTCATCTTATCGTATATCTACGATTAACGATGGAAAGGGGCACCGGCATGCCGCTCACGAAGTCCGTCCACCGCAGCGCGGTCACCGGGTTCGACGAGGAACTCGCCGGGCTCGCACGCGCCCTCTCCCACCCCGCACGCGCGGCGATCGTGCGCTACCTGGCCACCCGCGGCACCTGCGTCTGCGGCGAGATCGTGGACGTGCTGCCGCTCGCCCAGGCCACCGTGTCGCAGCACTTGAAGGTGCTCAAGGAAGCCGGGCTCGTGCAGGGGGAAGTGGATGGCCCGCGCACGTGCTACTGCGTAAATCCCGAAGTGCTCAGACGATTCCAGTCGCTGGTGGCTGCGTTGCCGGCGTCGCGAGTGAAAGGAGACCCGTCATGTCCGAGAAGCTGACGATCCCGCTGGTCGACGAGAATGCCGCGGGCGGCTGTTGCGGTGACGACTGCTGCGGGGGCGAAAAGGCCGGCGCGGGCGCCGCGGTCGCGGCGAGCACGCCCGAGTCGCTCGCCCCGGGCGCCGACCCACGTGCGGTCGTGCGCGAGAAGTACGGCGCGGTCGCGCAGGGCGGGACGTGTGGCTGCGGCTGCTGCCAGTCCACGCCCGGTGACGAGGCCATGCTGGCGGCGCTCGGCTACAGCGCCGAGCAGCGCGCCGCGATTCCCGAGGGCGCGGATCTCGGCCTCGGCTGCGGCAATCCGCTGGCGCACGCGGGGCTCCAACCGGGCGAGACCGTGCTCGACCTGGGCAGTGGCGCGGGCATCGACTGCTTCCTCGCCGCACGCGAGGTGGGCGCCGGCGGTCGCGTGATCGGCGTGGACATGACGCCGGCCATGCTCGAGCGCGCGCGCGGCAATGCGGCGAAGGTCGCGAGCACGAACGTCGAGTTCCGGCTCGGCGAGATCGAGCACCTGCCCGTCGCGGATGCGAGCGTCGACGCGATCATCTCCAACTGCGTGGTGAACCTGTCCCCGGACAAGCCCCAGGTGTTCCGCGAGGCGTTGCGCGTCCTCAGGCCGGGCGGCCGGCTCGTGGTGAGCGATCTCGTGCTGGCGCGGGAACTCGGCGACGCGCTCCGGCGTGACGTGGACCTCTACGTGGGCTGCGTCGCGGGGGCATCGCTCAAGGACGAATACCTGCGGCTGATCCGCGAGGCCGGGTTCCACGACGTGCAGGTGGTCGAGGAACTCCGCTACGAGGTCGGCATGCAGAACCTGCCCGCGGGCAGTCCCGAGCGCGAGGCGTTCTCCGCCGTGACGTCGGTCAAGGTGCGCGCCAACAAGCCCGCGTAGCGGCGCCGGGGATACCGCTGCCGCGATGCCCCGCCGGGGCGTTCCGGCGTGCGGACGCGCCACGCAGCCTGCACGCGGCCGTGACAACGGCCGGGCTCGAACGGCTACGATGGAGGTCCCATGCCTCGTTCCCGCTCCGCCCGCCGCACGGCTCTCGCCGCGTTGCTGCCGATGCTGCTCGCGGTGCTCCCCGCGGCGATCGCGAGTGCGCGGCACGGCACACCGCCGGGAGCGGGCGGGCCCGCTGCCGGGCAGGCCGCAGCCGTGCGCACCCCCGCGAGTTGTGACCCGCTCCCCGGCGGCGCCCCCGACGAGCTTCCCGTCCTGCGCTCGCCCATCGGGCTCAACTACTCGAACGCCATGCTCGTCTCGCCCCGCGACGATTCGGTCGAGGTGTGCGTGCTCGTCGACACCACCGGCACGGTGCGCGAGGCGGGTGTCTCGCGCCCGGCACCGCCATTCGACGAGCCGGCTCTCGAGGCGGCGCGCTGGTGGGTGTTCGCCCCCGCGCGTTTGCACGGACGACCGGAGCCGGCGCGCATCCGGGTGACGCTCGCGGTACACGTGCCGCGCGACGCCGATCCGCTGGTGCCTGACGTGGTCGGGCTCGCCCGCGACGCCGAGACGCGGGGAGATCTCCGCGACGCGCTGGATGCCTGGACCGGGACGCTCGCGCGTGTCGGGACGCACCCCGCGCTCCAGAACGAGTGGTCGATCCGCGAACACGTCGTGAACGTTGCGGCCCGCATGCCCATACCGCCCGAGGTGCCCGCCATGACGCTGGAGCGCGCGCGCTCGATGCACAACCTCATGCTCCGGAACATCGCCCGCGGGGACAACGAGGACTACGCGCACGCGCTCGACGACGTGCTGCTCGTGGCGCCGTGGTACGCGGACGCCTACCGGTGGCGGGCGTCGGCCCGGGCCGCGAGCGGGCAACGCGACGGAGCCGTCCGCGACGTGCTGTGCTACCGGCTCGCGGTCCGCGATTCGGCCGGGCGGGCGCTCGCCGAGCGCGCACTCGTCGCGCTGGCGTCCGCGGACACGCTCGCGGCGTTGACGATGCTCAAGAACTGATCCCGCGTCGCGGAGAGCGCATGCCGCCGCGAACGCCGGCTCAAGCCCGCCCCGGACGCCGGCCGCCCCGTTGGCCGCTGGCCCCGATTGCCCCCGCCAGCGCACCGCCGGAAAAGACCGGCTGGCCGACGGACGGAGTCTTCCTCGTGGACGAAGGTCGCGATATCTTCCGGGAGGATCGGTGCAGGCTGGGCCACCTCCTGCGTGACCGCGGATTCCCGCGCGCGGGCCGTCGGAGAGCCGGTGATCCGTCGGATGCGTACGCATTCCGTGCGCCCTGGAGGTCGCCATGCAGTACTCGAACTACCCGTCGCTCTACCAGATCAACACCCGCGTCCACCTGAACGCGCTGTCACGAACCTTGGGCCGTCCCGCGACGCTGGATGACATCATCGACGTCGAGCTGGACCGGCTGGCGGCGATGGGATTCGACTGGATCTGGCTGCTGAGTGTGTGGCGGACCGGTGCAGCCGGTCGGCTGGTCTCCCGCACGCAGCCGGAATGGCGGAAGGAGTTCCAGGAGACGTTGCCCGACCTGACCGAGGAGGACATCGCCGGGTCCGGGTTTGCGATCACCGGTTACACGGTGGACCCCGGCATGGGCGGTGACCACGCGCTCGCCCGGCTGCGCGAGCGGCTCCGGAAGCGTGGCCTGCGACTGATGCTCGATTTCGTGCCGAACCATACCGGGCTCGATCATCCCTGGACCGCGGAGCACCCCGAGTACTACGTCCAGGGTACCGAGAGCGATCTGGCTCGGGCCCCGCAGAACTACGTCCGGGTCGAGCTCGCCGATGGCAATCGCCTCCTGGCGCACGGGCGCGACCCCTACTTCCCCGGCTGGCCGGACACGCTTCAGCTCAACTACGGCAACCCGGCCACTCAGCAGGCGATGAGCGATGAGCTGATGACGATCTCGGAAGTGTGCGATGGCGTCCGCTGCGACATGGCCATGCTGGTGCTCCCGGACGTTTTCCAGCGGACCTGGGGGATCGGCGCCCAGCCCTTCTGGCCGAACGTGACCCGGCGAATACGGGAGCGCTTCCCGGAGTTCCGCTTCATGGCGGAGGTCTACTGGGACCTCGAATGGACGCTGCAGCAGCAGGGATTCGACTACACCTACGACAAGCGACTCTACGATCGCCTGCGTGAGGGCCATGCCCGGCCGGTGCGGGAGCACTTCATGGCGGGGCTCGACTACCAGGACAAGCTGGCGCGCTTCCTCGAGAACCACGACGAGCCGCGGGCCGCGGCCACGTTCCCGCCCGGCATGCACGAGGCAGCGGCCCTCCTCACCTTCCTGTCCCCGGGGATGCGCTTCTTTCATCATGGACAGTTCCAGGGCTGGCGGAAGCGGATCTCTCCTCACCTGTGTCGCGCGCCGCGGGAAGCGGTGGACGAGGGCCTGCACCGGTTCTATCAGCGGCTGCTGGCCGTGCTGCGGCGTCCCGTGGTCCGAAACGGCGCGTGGCAGCTGCTCGAGTGCCAGCCCGCATGGGATGGCAACGGGACGTCGGATGCCTTCGTCGGCTTCGCGTGGCAGGGGCCGGGACCCGAGCGGCTCGTGGTGGTGGTGAACTACGCTCCGCAGCAGAGCCAGTGCTACCTGCGGCTGCCGTTTCCGGATCTCGCCGAACAGCCCTGGCGGCTCGAGGACCTTCTCGCCGGGACCTCCTACGACCGCGACGGCGGCGACCTCCATTCCAGGGGCCTGTACCTGGATCTGCAGCCATGGCAGTGCCACGTGTTCGAGATGAAGGGCCGGCGCGTGGTGGCTCGTTCCGACTCGCGCCGTGACAACCCGACCGTCAGTGGCGCGCTCCATCCCTGACCGGAACGCTCTCGCTACGTCGCGTGCCCCTGCCCGTCCACCCACTCGACGCGATGCTGCTCCAGGTAGCGTCCGACCGCCTCGTCGACGGTTGCGAAGAACGCACTTTCGCCGAGCCGCGTGAACAGCCCGAAGCGCTTGAGCTTGTCCTTGACCGGGTCCTTCATCTCGGCGAAGCACAGTTCGATGCCCGCGCCGTGCAGGGTCTCGTCCAGCTCGGCGACGACGTCAGCGGCAGTGACGTCCACGCTCGTGACCGGTTCGGCCGCCACCACGAACCAGCGCACCGGCGTCGGCGAACTCTCCACAGCGTCGAGTAGCCGGTCGTGGAACAGCTCGGCGTTGGCGAAGAACAGCGGAGCGTCCCAGCGGAACAGCACGAGCCCGGGGATCCGGCGGGCCTGCGGGTAGCGCGTGATGTCGTGAAAGCCCTGGACGTGGTCGACGCGCCCGAGCACCGCCGAATGCGGTCGCCAGCCGTCCCAGAGAAACTCCACGACGGCGATCGCGATCGCCAGCGCGATGCCGGGAATCGCGCCGAACACCGCAACGCCGGCGAAGCAGGCCATGGACAGCCAGAACTCCCAGCGCTGGATGCGGTGGATGCGGCGCAGGTCCGAAACCTCGATGAGGCCGATCGCGGAGCTGACGACCACCGCCGCGAGCGCGGCGTTCGGAAGGTGCTGGAGGAGATTCGGCGCCAGCAGCAGCAGGAGCGCGATGGCCAGCGCGCCCACGATGCCGGTGAGCTGGGTCCGGGCGCCGGCCGCCTCGGCGACCGGGGTGCGGGACGAACTGCTGCTGATTGGAAAGCCCTGGAAGAACCCGGCGAAGAGGTTCGCCGCCCCGAGTCCGACGATCTCCTGGTTCGGGTCGACTCGCGTTCCTGTCCGGCCCGCGTAGACCCGCGACAACACGCTCGTGTCGGCGAACGAGACGAGGGCGACCGCGAGGCCGCCGGTCACCACCTGCATCAGGAACTTCGGGTCGATCAGCGGGAGCGTCGGAACCGGCAGCCCCCGTGGCAGGGGACCGAGCACCGAGACGCCGGCGCGGGTACCGAGGTCGAAGACCGCGACGACCACCGTGGCGGAAACGACGGCGACGAGGATCGCCGGCACGCGCGGCACCCGCTTGAGGAGCAGGATCAGCAGCAGTGCGCCCGCGCCGATGGCCAGTGCCGCGAGGTTCGTCTTCCCCTCGAGCACCGCGCGTCCGATGGCCCAGATGCGCTTCACCGGGCCCTGCTCCGAGACGGAGAATCCGAACATCTTCGGGAGCTGGCTCAAGAGCACGGTGAGCGCGATGCCGTTCATGTAACCGTAGCGGATCGGCTTCGACAGGAGCTCGACGACGAAGCCCATTCGCGCGAGGCCGACGGCGATGCACACCACCCCGGAGACGACCGCCATCGCCCCGGCGAGCGCCACGGCGCGCTGCGGGTCTCCCGCGGAGAGTGGCAGGACGACCGCGAGGATCACGGCCGCGAGAGAGGAATCCGGTCCCATGATCAGGATCCGGCTCGGGCCAAAGAGTGCGTAGGCGATGAGCGGAACGATCGTCGCGTAGAGCCCGTAGATGCCGGGCACGCCGGAGGCCTCGGCGTACGCGATACCCACCGGCACGAGCATCGTGGTCAGCACGAGCCCGGCGAGGAGGTCGTGCCGGAGCCAGCTCCGCTCGTAGCGGACCAGCACGCGCACTCCCGGGAGCCAGCGCCGCCATCCGGTGGCGTCCTCCGCGCGCGGACGCACGATCCGCCGGCCGGATGCCGGCGTCCCTGACGGCGGCGGCCCACCCTCGGGCACGGTCACGCCGGAGCCTGCACCGATCGCAGCACTCGGGTGCACCGCCCGATCATGCCGCGGCAGCGGCGCTCGAACGCTGGGACGATCATTCGCGGAGTCCCCGGACAATTGCATGGACAGGTCAAGGTCTCGAGTCGTCCGCGGACCTCGTCCTTCTTGTCGCTCCGCATGTTCGCACGCCGACGTGCGCGCGGCGAATTTCGCGCGGCGGGCCGCCCGCTGGGGACCATCCGGGTCGCGGCCACAGCCGTGCTAACCTCCGCGATCGCGGCGGACATCGCCGGGCGTGAACGGGGGGAGGGTGGCCATGGCCAAGCTGAAGAACAAGGAATACCTGAGCGAACTCCGCAAGCTGCAGGCGGAACTCTGCAAGCTGCAGGAGTGGGTCAAGCTCAAGGGCCTGCGCGTGATGATCCTGTTCGAAGGACGCGATACGGCCGGTAAGGGAGGAACCATCCGCGCCCTGACCGAGCGCGTCAGCCCCCGCGTGTTCCGGGTGATCGCACTACCCGCGCCCTCCGATCGGGAGAAGTCACAGATGTACGTGCAACGCTATTTCCAGCACTTCCCCGCCGCCGGCGAGGTCGTGATCTTCGATCGCAGCTGGTACAACCGCGCGGGCGTCGAGCACGTGATGGAGTTCTGCACGAAGGAGCAATACGAGGGCTTTCTCGAAAACTGTCCCTACATCGAGGAGCTCATCGTGGGCAGCGGCATCCAGCTCATCAAGTTGTGGCTGGAGGTCGGACAGGAGGAGCAGGAGCGCCGCATGTCGGCCCGCATCGACGACCCGCTGCGACAGTGGAAGCTCTCGCCCATGGATCTCGAATCGTGGCCGCGGTGGTACGAGTATTCACTCGCCCGGGACCGGATGCTGAAGCTCACGGATACGAAGCACGCTCCCTGGCACGTCCTGCGCACGGACGACAAGAAGCGCGCGCGCCTCAACTGCATCGCCCATATCCTGAAGCTCATTCCCTACAAGGATATTCCGCGCAAGAAGGTGAAACTGCCGAAGCGGTGGACCAAGAATCGCTACGATGACCAGGCGAGCCTGAAGGGAAGGAAGTTCGTCCCCGAGAAGTATTGACGGTCCGAGCCGATCGACGACGGGACCCCGCACGATCGAAGCACGTCGCACACGGCTGCGTGCGGGAGCGCTGAATCACGTCGTGCTTCCTCAGACCCACCGGGGCCCGCCCCATCAACCTTCGGCGGCCGGCGGCGTGCCCCCGGTACGCGTGGCCACGCCCGGCGTCAGCGCGGGCGAGTCTTCGACGCAGCCCAGGCAATCAGCGTGTCGGGATAGCCGCCGGGCGTGCGCGGCCAATGGAACCTGCCGTCGTCCGAGCCGGTGATCCGAAACGTGTGATCGCTCCCCGGGAACACCTTCCAGGTCACGTCACTGTTCCCCGCCTCGCGCAGCGCCGCGCGGATGCTGAGCAGGCTCCGTTCGACCGGCACGCGCTCGTCCCGCTCGCCGAACACGAGTAGCACCGGCGCCTGGACCCGCCGCCAGTACCTCGCGGGATCGTATCCGGCCGTGCGCGAGGCCAGCCACCAGAACGAATTGTCGCGCCCTGGAATGTCCGCGAACCACTTCTCCCCCCGGTTCGCCTTCGCCGCCGAATCGGCGCGCTCCCACGGCTGCCCGGAGTAGGCGACCTCCACGACGAGAGCGATGTAGGCCGTGGCGCGGAGCGAATCCTCACCGTGCAGGCGCGAAACACCGAGGAAGTTCCGGTAGCTGTAGCGTTCGGCCTCGGCCAGCGGCACCCCTCCCGCCGCAGACGCGATGACGAACGCAAGCCGGGGGTACTGCGACGCAATCAACGGGGCGATCGTGCCGCCCTGGCTGTGGCCGTGGAGGCCGATCGCATCCGGGCGGACGCGGCGGTCGGCGGCGAGCAGGCGGATCGCCGCGAGCGCGTCGCCGGCGAGATCCTCGAACGTGGAATGCCGCCAGTCGCCGCTGGACTCGCCCACGCCGCGCTTGTCGTAGATGAGGGCGGCGAATCCGGCGCGCGCGAAGCGATCGGCCAGGTAGCGCGAGGCGTAGCGCCCCTCTGCGCCCGAGCCGTGAACGAACACGATGGCCGGATGCGGACCCGCGCTCGCGGGCATGAGCAGCGAGCCGGCGAGCGTCACGTCGCCATGGTTGAAGCGCACCGGCTCGATCGAGTAGGGCGGTGTCGTCGGCTCGCCGGTGCGTCGGACTTCGAACGTGCCCGCGGCATCGCCATCCCGGAACGTGCCGCCCAGTCGGTCGCCGGCGAGCTTTCCGTCGAAGCGCGACGTGGTGGCGTCGCCCACGATCGTCCAGTGCACGGCGCCGGAGTCCACGCGAACTTCTCGAAACGGGATGTCGAGCACGCGCAGCCCGTCGGAGCCGAAGCTCCCGGAGTAGCCCGAGTCGGCGCGCGTGAAGTCGAGCCATACGTCGAGCGCCGCTCCGTCGCGCAGCCACTGGCCCCTCCAGTGGCCGGCCAGGCCGGGCGAACGCACCGCGGCCGGCGATGGAGCGGAGTGCTGCGAGGGTTGCGCTGGCCATGCCGCCGTGGCGGCGATGGAGAAATGGCACAGCGCGACCGCGATTCCCAGGAGCCGGCCGAGCCTCCCCGGAATCATGGGCGATCCCCGCACGTGAGGCGACTCATCATGCCCTGAACGCTGCGCGATCGCGGGGCCCATGGCAATGCCAATCATCGCTCGACTCCGGCCATTCGCGGCGGGTCGGGCGAACGCTACCGGCTCACTTCGTCCCGTAGAGGTCGCTCGACAGGATCAGCTTGAACGTGAGGTCGTCGGAGGCGCTCGTGAGCCCGGCGCCGGCGCCGAACTCGACGTCGACCCTCTTCCAGCGGCCATCCACCACACCGAAGAGCTGGTGCGCCTGCCCGTCCGCCGGGAGGAACTCCTTCAGCGGCCCCAGGTCCGCGTACTCCTCGATGGCGAGCGTCCAGGACCCGGAGACCTTGCAGGCGAGGCGCGTGGACGGGGCGAACTCGAGGTTGCCGAGTCCGTCGTACGCCGTGTCCAGGATGGGATTGATGAGGAAGTCGACCCGGCTCCAGTGCCATCCGAAGATCGGGCGGATCTCCGACGTGAAGCGCGTCGCGTCCCAGCGTTTCGCGTTGAAGCTGAACTCGAAATTGCTCCCGTACACGAAGCTCCGGTGATCGGCGTCCGGCACCGCGAACAGCGTCCGCAACTTGAAGCCGTTGAGCCCCCAACCCTGGTGCTGGTCGAGCGTGTAGAGCGGCAGGTAGAGCCCGGCCTCGAACCAGCGGTTCACGCCGTACGCCCATTCGGGGACGCCGTTCCACGACTGGTCGGCGACGACCGCTCCCGGAAACGCGGGGCTGGTGAGACCCCGGGGCGTGTAATTGTTGTGGAGCGTGAGATTGAGCACTCCCGGCTCGGCGAGCCCGCCGTCGTAGACCTGGATCTCGTCGGTCTGCGCCCGGGCCAGCCCCGGACTGGCAACCGCGATCGACACCGCCACGGCGAGCGCACGCGCACGAGGAAGCATGTTCCGGAGCCTATCGCGGAGGCCCGGCGCGAACCAGAACTCCTTGCCCGCGTTTCACCCGGAGGCGAAGATGGGATTCTCATGGCCGCCACCGATCAGGTCCTCGCCACCGCCGGGAGTGACTCGTGGAGCTACCCGCGGGCGTTCTGGTTTGCGAACGCTTCGGAGCTGTGCGAGCGCGCCGCGTACTACGGCACGTTCATCGCGCTCCGCACCTACCTGCTGCGAATCGTCGGGCTCGACGACGTGCAGGCGGGCTTCGTGGCGGGGCTGTTCGGAGCGCTGATCTACCTGTTCCCGTTCTTCACCGGCGCCGCGGCGGACCGGCTCGGGTTCCGGCGCTCGCTCTCGCTCGCGTTCGCCCTGTTGGCCGCCGGCTACGCCTCGCTCGGCCGCTTCCACGGCTTCTGGCCGGTGATCGGCGCGCTGCTGCTGGTGGTGGTGGGCGGCTCGTTCGTGAAGCCCGTGATCACCGGCACCGCGTCCCGCTCGTC
>CAYSWZ010000126.1:0-5100 GCA_964434945.1 uncultured bacterium
CCTGCCGGTGAAGCTGGTTTCGAACGACGCCGGTGACTGGCTCGGCTGGTCCGGCGACTCGCGCTCGCTCCACTGGTCGCTCGGGCCGCAACTCTACACGCGCGAGTTGCGCGAGCTGTTCACGTTCGCGGCCGGCGCCCCGGACTCGCTGGCGAACACGCCGGCGCGGCACCAGGACATCGGCTTCACGTACCCGCTCGACAAGCCCGCCGGCGTCATCGCGCTCACCGGCGCCCGCATCATCAGCATGAAGGGCGACGAGATCATCGACGACGGGACGATCGTGGTGAGCGGCAACCGGATCTCGGCGATCGGACCGCGATCCCAGGTCTCCGTGCCGCGAGGTGCGCAGGTGTTCGACGAGAAAGGCAGGACCATCGTACCCGGGATCATCGACGTCCACTGGCACGGCAGCATGGGCAGCGAGCAGCTGATCCCGCAGCGTTCGTGGATCGATCACGCCTCGCTTGCGTTCGGGGTCACCACGCTGCACGATCCGTCCAACGACTCGTACGAGATCTTCACCCACAGCGAGATGCAGCGGGCCGGGCTGGTCACGGCGCCGCGCATCTTCTCCACCGGCACGATCCTGTACGGCGCGAAGGGCGACTTCCACGCCGACGTGGACAGCCTCGGCGACGCGCTCATGCACATGCGCCGCATGAAGGCCTACGGCGCGAACAGCGTGAAGAGCTACAACCAGCCGCGCCGTGACCAGCGCCAGCAGGTGCTCGAGGCCGCGCGGGAGCTCGGCATGAACGTGGTCCCGGAGGGCGGCGCGCTCTACCCGCACAACATGACCATGGTCATCGACGGCCACACCGGTCTCGAGCACGCGCTGCCGATCGCGCGCGTCTACGACGACGTGGTGCAGCTCTGGAGCCAGACCAAGGTCGGCTACACGCCGACGTTCAACGTCGCGTACGGCGGTCTCGACGGCGAGCACTACTGGTACGCGCACACGCCGGTGTGGGCCGACGAGCGCCTGCAGCGCTTCGTGCCGCGGCGCGTGCTCGACGCGCGTGCCCGCCGGCCGCAGACGGCGCCCGACAACGAGTGGAACCACATCACCGTGGCGGAGGAGGCGAACAAGCTGCACCAGGCGGGCGTGAGCATCCAGCTGGGCGCGCACGGCCAGCGCGAGGGGCTGGGCGCGCACTGGGAGATCTGGAGCATGGTGCTGGGCGGCATGAGCCCGCACGAGGCGCTGCGCTGCGCCACGCTCGGCGGCGCGAAGTACCTGGGCTACGACGGCGACCTGGGCTCGCTCGAGCCGGGCAAGCTCGCCGACCTCGTCATCATGGACAAGGACCCGCTCGCCGACATCCGCAACTCGGAGAGCGTGTCGCGGGTCATGCAGAACGGACGGCTCTACGACGCCGCAACGCTCGACGAGATCGCGCCGCGCGTGCGGCCGCGCGCCCCGTTCTGGTGGGAGAAGGAGCAGCGCGAGGAAGCGGCGGTGATGCGCTGAACCGGCTCCCGAACGAATCGAGGCCCGGCGGGATCGCAAGCCGGGCCTCGTTCGTTTCCCGCGCAGGCCTGGTTCAGCTCATGGCGAGCTTCCGAAGAACCGTTTGTAGGATTCCGCCGTTCCGGTAGTACTCCACGTCCACCGGCGTATCCAGCCGCGCGGTGGCGCTGAACTCGAGCACCGAGCCGTCCTCGCGCGTCGCCCGCACCTTCACGGTCTGCCCCGGCTTCAACTCGCCGCCGAGACCGGTGATGTCGTACGTCTCGCGTCCGGTGAGCCCGAGCGACTCCGCGGTCTGCCCCGGCTCGTACACCATCGGCAGCACGCCCATGCCGACCAAGTTGCTGCGGTGGATGCGTTCGAAGCTCTCGCACAGCACCGCGCGCACGCCCAGCATGAGCGTGCCCTTGGCGGCCCAGTCGCGCGAGCTGCCGCTGCCGTACTCCTTGCCCGCGAGCACGACGAGCGGCGTGCCAGCCGCCTGGTAGCGCTCGGAGGCATCGAAGATCGGCATCTGCTCGCCGCTCGGGAAGTGCACGGTGACGTTGCCTTCGCTGCCCGGCACCAACAGGTTCTTCAGCCGGATGTTCGCGAACGTGCCGCGCACCATGACCTGGTCGTGGCCGCGGCGCGAGCCGTAGCTGTTGAAGTCCTTCTTCTCGCTGCCGCGCTCGGCGAGCCACTTGCCGGCCGGACTCGCGAGCGCGATGTCGCCGGCCGGCGAGATGTGGTCGGTGGTCACCGAGTCGCCGACCATGACCAGGCAGCGCGCGCCGCGCACGTCCCGGACCGGCGCGATCTCGGAGCCCAGTCCCTGGAAGAACGGCGGCTCGTGGATGTACGTGCTCTTCGCGTCCCACGCGTAGCGCTCGCCGCCCGCGACCGGGATCGCGTTCCAGCGCGGATTGCCGTCGAACACGTTGCCGTAGTTCTTCGCGAACATGCGCGGCTCGAGGCTCGCCGCGATCGCGTCGGCGATCTCCTTCTGAGTCGGCCATACGTCGCGCAGGAACACGGGTTTGCCGTCGTGTCCCGTGCCCAACGGCTCGCGCTCGAGGTCCACGTCCACGCTGCCCGCCAGGGCGTATGCCACGACGAGCGGCGGCGAGGCGAGATAGTTCGCACGCGTGAGCGGATTCACGCGGCCCTCGAAGTTGCGGTTGCCCGACAGCACCGCGGCGGCGACGAGCTTGCCGCTCTCGACCGCCTGCGCGACGGCCTCGGGAAGCGGGCCGGAATTCCCGATGCAGTTGTGCACCGCGACAGTTCCGGCGACAAAAGCATGTACATCGCTCACCGAGAGGTCGAATACCTCGTGCCTCCCTGCAGGCCGACGGTCCAGGACCTGTAGTGCCAGCGTTGGTACGGTGAGGGACTCCTTGGCAAGGCAATAGCGCTTCGCCGTGTTCACGCCGCTGGGATCGAGAGCGGCAAACCACTCATGCGCGCCGATCTGCTGAAAGAGCTCGAGCGGCGACGGGAATCCGCACGAATCCCGATGCAGTGGTTGGAACTTCCGAGCGGACGCCCGGGGCAGCCGCGAGAAGCGGTCATGGCCCGCGAGCAAAGAGTAATGCGCGAACACCGCGGGTTCGCGCTCCAGCAGCTCGGTCGCGGCCGCCCGGCGGACCGCGCTGAAACTCTCGCTTCGAGAATCCCGGTGACGGGCCTCGATGCGCTGCGACATCCAGAGTCGCTGCTCATGAACGCGGCTTACCGTTCGCCAGTAGACCGCGGCAGCGGTGGCACGAAGCGCCTTGTCCGCGCAGTAGCGGAAACCGACCCGCTCGACGAACGAGAGCCCGTCGGCCAACACCAGCCTGACTTCCACGCGCGGCGAACCATCCGCTGCGCTCGGGTAGCTCGAGGTGGCCCGGCGAGTCGGGTATTCGTAGACTTTGTAGCCCTCCGTCCGCACCCCGCAGCGGTTCATGAGGCGGACCAAGTGTGACATGAGATCGCGCAGCTGCGGGACGTGCTCGAGCTCTGCCGTCTGCGAGAACGCCGGCGGCTTGAGCCCTGAGTTCTCCTTCCGATCGCCCTGACGGTGGAGCGTCGGCGCCCACCCGTCTGCTCCGAACATCCCACCGAGGAACTCACGCACGACAGAAACCGGACACCCGGGGTCGAGGATGAACGTCGGAAGCGTGGGCGGCTGGTGGATACGCTGGCCGACTCGCACACCGGGCAACGCGCTGATGGCGGTCGTCAGTTCCCTGGGCAGCGCGACGCTCCACTTGCGCTCATCGTAGCGTGTTCCTGCCGGCCGCTTGCGGCTGATGCGTTCGACGTCATCAAGCACGACCTCGCGGTCCACCGCCTGGCCCACGTTCATCCGACCCTGGCCATTGATGCTGATCGACCCGTCGCTGAGCAGGTGACCGAGCAGTCTCGCAAACGCCAGCGTGCGCAGGCGCTCATCCGGCGTCCGCATGGTGAACGAGATCAGGCCCGCCGAGATCTCGTACCCCCGCTCGTCGGCTCCGGGCAAATCCATCGGCGCCTCGAGCCCCACGATGACGCGGTCCTCGCCGAGCTTCAGTTCGTCGGCTCGCAGCCAGCGGCCATCTGAGGTCAGGAGCTGATGGTCCGGCGTGCAGGTCAGCGTGCGGCCGTCCTGGAGCACGATCGAAACGCAGTCGCGCTCGCCCTGCGCGATCCTTTCGGTCTGGTCCGCCAGCATCAGTCCCCCACGGGCTCCGGGACCGAACAGCCGAGCGCCACCGTCCACGGGAAGGTCCTCGATACGCCGTGCCGTACCGTCGGACATGAGGACAGGCGTCCCGGTCGCAATGCAACTGGTACATCCGTAGCCCACGACGTTGAATCCCAATGCTTCCAGATCCGCGAGCGTTCCCGACTTGGTGAGATAGTCCGTCACCACCTTGGAGCCCGGCGCGAGGCTGGTCTTGACGTAGGACTTGACGCGCAGTCCCTTCGCCACCGCCTTCCGCGCGAGCAGGCCCGCGCCGATCATCACCGACGGGTTTGACGTGTTCGTGCACGAGGTGATGGCCGCGATGACGACGGCCCCGTGCCCGAGCGTGTCGGCGGTCCCGTTGCTCCGCACCTGCGCGGTGCGACCGACCTCGGCCTCGGGAAGCCCGTAGCCGCGTTCCTTCACCGGCGCGGTGAGGCCCTTGTGGAAGCTCGCTTTCACGTCGCGGAGTGCGACGCGGTCCTGCGGCCGCTTGGGACCCGCCATGCTCGCCTCGACCGAGCCGAGGTCCAGTTCGAGCGTGTCCGTGAATCCGGGCTCGGGCGAGGCATCGGTGCGGAACAGCCTCTGCGCCTTGCAGTAGGCCTCGGTGAGCCGGGCCGCGTCGGCGCGATTCGTCCGCTCGAGGTAGCGGAGCGTCTCGTCGTCCACCGGGAAGAAACCGATCGTGGCCCCGTACTCGGGCGCCATGTTGGCGATGGTGGCGCGATCCGGGAGCGACATGCCCGAAACACCCGCCCCGAAGAACTCCACGAACTTGTCCACAACGCCCTTCTTGCGCAGCATCTGCGTCACCGTGAGCACGAGGTCCGTGGCCGTGACGCCGTCGCGCAGCCGGCCGGTGAGCCTGAAGCCCACGACCTGGGGCGTGAGCATGTAGAGCGGCTGGCCCAGCATGACCGCCTCG
>CAYSWZ010000127.1:0-29128 GCA_964434945.1 uncultured bacterium
CCCAACCCGTTCGCCGGCGCGACGACGCTCAGCTTCAGCCTGTCGAAGGACGGGCCGGTGGAGCTGGCGATCTACTCGGTCGACGGTCGCAGGGTGGCCTCGCTCGCGAGCGGCCCGCACGCTGCGGGCGTCTACCGGCCGATCTGGGACGGCCGCGACGCGAACGGCCAGCCCGTGCGGCCGGGGCTCTACTTCGTGCGGCTCATCACCCCCCAGGGGAGGTTCGCGAAGTCCGTGATCATGTTGCGGTGATGGATAGCGTCAACTGAACCGCATCGCTCGAGAGATCGAGCTCGAGGCGCTGAGTCGGCCGGGCCCCACGGGGCCCGGCCACCCGCCTGATTCGTCAATTGTGCGGGAGCTCGCGGGGATCCTGCCGGCCCGTCACTGCAGCAACACCATCCGGCTTGCGACGCTCGCGTGCTGGTGCGTGAGCCTCAAGAAGTAGATGCCGGACGGTATCCGCGCCGGCAGTGCGTCCAGCGTGATCGAATGCGCCCCCGCGGCGAGCGTGCCGAGCGGGCGCGTGAACACGCGCCGGCCCGCGACGTCGACGAGTTCCAGCACCGCGTCCCCTTCGGCGGGAAGCGAGAACGTCACCGAGAATGCCCCGCGTGCGGGGTTCGGCCAAGGCCGTTCGAGTGACAGACGCGCGGGCCCGGCGCGGGGCACGTCGAGCAGGTCGAGCGTGTTGGTGTCGAACGCCGTCTGGACGATCTGGTCGTAGCTCTTCAACAGGCTCACGCTGTTCAGCCGATCCGTGCCGCGCGCCAGGAGAACGGCCAGCACCACCTCCTGGACGTCGTTCGGTGCCATGGTGATCGGGCCGGAGCTCAGGAGCATGCGCTTGTCAGAGCCGATCGGATCGTTCCACCCGGTGCCGAGGACGGGGTCGCCCGCGTACATGAAGTGCGTGGGATTCGCCGACGGATCGAGGATCGGGTTCCCCGAGAAGTCGTTCCCCTGCATGGAATCGAAGGCCTTGAGCGAGTCCTGCGGGTCCGTGCCGTTGATATAGGCAGTAAATGCGGTGAGATGCAGCCGTCCACTTGCCGCGGCGCTGAAGGGCCCCTGCAGGAGATCGAAACCCACCGCCGGGGGTGTCGAACCGTACAGGAGGTCGTTGTTCGTGGCGTTGTAGCAGTAGCCCAGGCTTCGCGTGCTGTCGCAGCCCACGAGGTCGTCGGTGAAGCCGCCGAGATCGGGGTCCACCCAGCAGGCCACGCGCATCGCCGTGAGGTTCAGGGGCCCGCGGTTGATGATCTTGAACCGCGTGAACACGCTGTTGCCGATCGGCCCCGGCCGATCGTAGGCCCAGGTGGTCTGCTGCACCTCGACCTCGAGCGGCAGCCGGCTGCTGGTTCCGTTGTGAGTCGCACCCTTGCCGAGATCGTTGTACACGCTCCACAGCATCTGGTCGCCGGGGATGTCCAGTGTGCCGTCGCCCAGCACGTTCACCGACGGGGCGCCATGCGGCACGGCGCCGGCGTTGTAGTCCGCCAGCGCCGCGTCGCGGGCCGCCGCATCGATCCCATCGCTCCCGTTCGAGTAGACGCGGTCCAGCTTGTAGACCTTGTACTCGGCCCTGGTGTAGTCGTCCGGGACCGCGCCGGCGCCGCTGCCAACGGCCGCACCCGGCAGGTAGTCGTTGCTGTACTCGGAGACCGAGACGCGCACGCCGCCGTTGACGAGCGCCCCGAGCCAGAGCCCAGAAGCGAACACCGCGGTCAGTCCGCTTCCCCGGGGGAACTCCAGCCCCGCGTTGCCGGTCTGCGTGTCCCAGGCGAACGAGCCGGTGTTCTGGACCACCATTGAAACGTTGTTCACGTCGATGCGTTGGCTCTCATCCAGGATATTCGCCCGCGCCGGCCGCGCGCCGTCTCCGCGCTGAGCGACAGACCCGGCAGAGGCGAGATTCACCGAGAGGAGGATCAGGATCACGGCCAGGTGGACGCGCAGCGGCTTCATACGTCCTCCTCCGCGGCCGAGAGCCCGACTTCCCCGTCAGAGTCCCGTCCGCAAGGTTGTGGGGGAACCCGATCACGGTAGGCCGAACCTCAGGACCCGGGCAATGAAAAACTCGGGGATGGCACCCCCGCGTTGAGTCGGCGCAACGCTGCTCTCCAGCACGGTCGCCGCCGAACGATCCCCGCGCTCGAGGAAGGCCGGGATCGTGACGTGGAGCGCATCCAATTCCGGGCCGCCTGCGCCTCCGGCTGGTGCAATCGGGCATCCGCTTGCTAGCCTGCGCCGCATGGCCACCCTCGTTCAGGCCGCACCCGTCGCCTCCGTCGCTCCGCGGAAGGAGTTCACGCCGCGCGCCGTCGTTGCCTCGCTGGTCATCGCCGCGGTGATCAGCGCCTCCTACCCCTACATCGTGTTGAAGCTTGGGTTCGGCCCCAACATCTCGGTGGTGGCGGCATTCCTCGGGTTCCTCTCGCTCGGGATCGTGTTCCGCGACTTCAGCCGCTGGGAGAACAACGTCATCCAGTCGGCCGGCACCGCCGCCGGCCAGACGGCGTTCCTGTGCGTCATCATGGCGGCGTTCGACATGCTGCGGATGGATCCGAGCCTCGGCTTCTCGTTCCGATTGACGCCGCTCCAGACGTTCCTGTGGCTCACGTCCGCGGGCCTGCTCGGCGTCCTCCTCTCCGTGCCGATGCGGCGCCACTTCGTCGTCGACGAGAAGCTCCCCTACCCGGACGGCATCGCCGCCGGCGAGACCATCCTGGTTCTGGACGAGCGCGGACACGGGTCCAAGACGGCCACGCGCGCCATGGGCCTCGGCTCGCTCGCCTCCGCCGTCGTGATGACGCTGCGCGCGGACACGCGCGTGCTCGCGAACGTCTGGTACCGCATCCCCGAGCTGCTGCCGTTCGGCGCGATCGGCGCGAAGATGAACATGGGGATCAGCTGGAGCCTGCTCTCGCTCGGTGCCGGCATGCTGGTGGGGTTGCGCGTCAATGCCAGCATGCTCGCGGGCGCCTTCATTTCATGGGTGATCGCTCCGCCGCTGCTGCTCCAGAACGGGGTCATCGACGAGCTGGTACGCCGGAAGGTGCTGCTGTGGGTGATGTGGCCGGCCACCGGCATGCTGGTGGCGGGCGGGCTCACCGCGCTCTTCCTCCGCTGGTCGCTGCTCGTGAAGACGTTCAAGAACCTGGCCGGAGCCGAGATCGAGGCCGGGGACTTCCCCATGAACTGGGTGCTCATCGGCTCGCTCGTCTGCTCCGTGCTGGTGGTACTGGTGCAGCGCTCGCTCGGCATGCCGGTGTGGATGACGGTCGCCGCCATCGTGCTGTCGCTGCCGCTCATGCTCGTCGGCCTGCGCGTGTTCGGCGAGACGAACTGGGGGCCGATCAGCGCCATGTCGAACATGATGCAGGCGGTGTTCGGGCTGCTCGCGCCCGGGCACATCATGGCGAACATGGTGGCGAGCGGCGTCACCGGCACGATCGCCTCCGAGTCCGAGGGCTTGATGCAGGTCTATCGCACCGGCGAGATGATGGGCAGCAAGCCGCGCTACCTCACCTACATCCAGCTCCTCGCGGTGCCGGTGGGGGCGGCCACGGTGGCGGTGGTCTACCCGCTGCTGCGCGACACCTACGGGATCGGCGGCGAGAACGGGCTCCAGTCGCCGATCTCGCAGAAGTGGGCGGGCTTCGCGACGCTGCTCTCGAAGGGGTTGTCGGCACTGCCCCCGGGCGCGGTCGCGGCGCTCGGCATCGCGGTCGTGCTCGGCATCCTGTTCACCATCGTCGAGGGCACCCGGTGGAAGAAGTTCTGCCCGTCGCCGACCGGCATCGGCATCGGCATGCTGGTTCCGGGCAGCGCGATCGTGACGATGTTCCTCGGCGCCATCGTCGCCACGTTCTGGCCCAGGTCCGAAGCTGCCTCGCGCGAGGGCGAGAATCGCACGATGACCGCGCTCGCCTCGGGCTTCATCGCCGGCGAAGCCATCATCGCCGTCATCGTGCCGATCCTGGTCGTGATGCACGTCCTGAAACTCCAGTGAGCCTGCCGCCCCACGACCTGCCGTCCACCGCCGGGACACCGGACCGAGTCCGACGCGAGGAAACCGCGACATGAGCGACACCGCCGCCACGCCGAGCGCCCCGCTCCCGGCCGACGCCGAGTTCGACCTCACCATCGTCGGCGCGGGCCCGGTCGGCCTGTTCGCCGCGTTCTACGCGGGCCTGCGGACGATGACGGTGAAGCTGGTGGACAGCCTGGCCGAGCCGGGCGGGCAGCTCGCGGCGCTCTATCCCGACAAGTACATCTACGATGTCGCGGGGTTTCCGAAGATCAAGTCGAAGGCGCTCGTGGACCAACTGGTCGAACAGGCGATGCAGTACCAGCCGACCGTCTGCCTCGGGGAACAGGCGACGACGCTGCGCGCGGTGAACGGCGGCTGGGTCATCGGCTCGGACCGGGGAGGCGAACACCGCAGCCGGACCGTGCTGCTCACGGCGGGCATCGGCTACTTCGCGCCGCGGAAACTCACCGACGCCTCGCTCGCGCGTTACGAAGGACACGGACTCCACTACGTGCTGCCCGGGCTCGACGTGTTCCGTGGCCGCCGCGTCCTGCTCCTCGGCGGCGGCGATACGGCCGTGGACTGGGCGCTCCACCTGGAGCCGCTCGCCTCGGAGCTGACGCTCATCCATCGCCGCGACCAGTTTCGCGCGCACGAGGACAGCGTGCAGAAGCTGCACGCCTCGCAGTGCAAAGTGGTGCCGTTTCACGAACTGAAGACGCTCGAGGGCGGGGGGCGCGTGGAGCGCGCGATCATCTACGACAACCGCACCAAGGCCGAGACGACGCTCGAGGTGGACGACGTCGTGGTGAACTTCGGGTTCGTCGCAAACCTCGGTCCGATCAAGACCTGGGGGCTCTCGATCAAGGCGAACGCGCTCGAGGTGAGCCAGAAGATGGAGACCAACCTGCCCGGCATCTTCGGCGCCGGGGACCTCGTGAGCTATCCCGGGAAGTTGAAGTTGATCGCCACCGGCTTCGGCGAGGCCGCGATGGCGGTCTGTGCGGCGAAGATGCTGGTGGACCCGTCGGCGCGGTACTTCCCCGGGCACTCCTCCGAGATGAAGGAGGAGAGCGGCGCGAGCGCGTAGGCTCCCTCGAGGCGCCGGCCCGACCCGAGCGGGCGTCACCAGGAGATGCGCGGGAGCTCGGCCTTGAGCTGCTCGGGACTGCCCCAGCGGGTATTCGGCGGCGTGTCGAGAGGGCGCCCCGCCGGGCGATAGCCCTCGATCGCCGCGAGCGCCGGGTCGCGGTGCCCGAGCCAGTCGGCCCAGGTCGGCATCACCGGCAGGTCGGGCGCGATGAACGCCCGCGGATCGCGCGGGTCGGAACCCTGCCACAGCACGGTCGAAATGCGGACGACGAGACCGCTCGCGGGGAGCATCACGTGCGCCGGGTCGCCGGGCGAGTTGGGCGCCGCCCCGGTGGGCTCGCCCACGAACAGCGCGTGCGTCTCGCGTTGGAGATCGGCGGCGAGCGAGACGGCGGCCGAAAACGTGCCCCGGTCCACGATCACGAACAGACGTCCGGTGCGATCCAGCTCCGGGCGCCGGATCAGGGCGTGCACGAGCGGCTGATTCAGGTAGTTGTTCCCGCCGGCATTCCCGCGCAGGTCGAGCACGAGCCGGCGCGACCCCAGCGAGTCCACGTGCGCGAACAGTCGCGCCACGAACGCCGCCATGCGCTCTCCGCCGGGTTCGTCCACGATCGCGCGGATACGCGCGAACACCGTGCGCGCGCTGTCGCCCAGATCCGCGAACGAGAACGGGCCGGGCAGCCGGCGGGTGAGCGGCAGCGGGCTCCGCACGTTGGCATCCGCCTGGATCCAGCGCGCGCTCGAATCCGGCCGGACCGGGAGCAGCCGGACCTCGCGTCGATGGCCCTTCGCGTCCGCGAGCAGGAGCTGGAGCGGCTCCGCCGGGTCCTTCGCGAGCCCCGACGCGCACACGTATCCGGGCGAGCGCAGGAACTCGGGCAGCACGTAGAGCGTCCACATGGAGTTGTCCGCCGGGATGATGGGCGCGAGCGCCGCGAGCACGCCGGCCATCGGGACGCCATCGACGGCGACGACGCGGGAGCCCGGGAGGTCGTGGTGCGAGGCGCCCGCGGCGGTGATCCAGAGCCCGTTCGCGAACACCTCGCAGTCGAACGGGTATTTCATGTCGAAGCCCGGTCCGGGCAGCGGCGCGAGCGCGGGTCGCCCGTGCGAGGGCAGCGCGAGCTGGTCGAGTCGCGAGTGCCCGTCCCGGAGCATCGCGAGGAGCCGCGAGAAGCCGGCGACCGCCTGGTCGTAACGCAGGCTGGGAAGCCCCCGCTCGAGTTCGGCCGCGGCCGAATCCCAGGCCGCTCTTCGCTGCCAGCGGTAGGGCTGCGGATGGAGCGAGTCCACGGCACTCACGAGGAACCGCACGTCCCCCCGCCACTGGGCCGGATCCATCCCCGCCGCGCGTGCGCTCGCCGCGGCGATCGTGAGAACGAGCGCCGCGGAAAGAAAGCCTGAACGTGGGATGGAACCGGACATGCGTGCACGACCTCCACGTCGAAGGACCGGACGGCGTACGCAGCGGCCGTGAGACCGGTTGCGTTCCCGGCGACCAAGCCGGCCGACACGACGGCCCCGCCGGAATGTTCGTGATTGAATGCACGGGTGCGGGGGCCTAGACTCCGCCCCTTGATGCGCCGCTCCTTCCCACGCGAGATGGCCTCGCTCGAGGCGATCGTAGCTTTTGTGCGCGAGTTCGTCGCGCGCGAGGGCCTGGACGAACGTGCGGCGTACGATATCGACCTCGTGCTGGAGGAGTTGTTCACCAATCTGGTCAAGTACGGCCGCGGCGCCCGGGGTGATGTGGAGATCTCGCTCGAGCGCGGAGCCTCGGGGGTGACCGCGGAACTTCGCGAGTTCGACGCGGACCCGTTCGATCCAACGCTACTGCCGGAAGTGGACGTCCACCGCCCCATCTCGGAGCGCCGCCCCGGCGGACTCGGGGTGCACTTCATCCGCCAGCTCACCAGGTCGTTCGAGTACGGCCACCACGACCGGGTCGGAGTGATCTCGGTCACGATGAGGAACCCTTCCTGATGTTCGACATCCAGGTGGAAACCGGTGGCCGGGTGAAGGTGCACGGCCGGCTCGATGCCGCCGAATCGGAGCGCGCACTTGCCGTCTTTCGTGAGCTCCACGGCCCGGTCACGGTGGACTGCGCCGGCCTTGACTACATTTCGAGCGCCGGGATCGCCGTGATCATGGACACCTACAAGAGACTGAGCACTTCGGGGCACGCCCTGCTTCTGGCGAACCTGACCCCCAGGGTGAAGAACGTGTTCGTGTACGCTGGGCTCGACAGGCTGCTCGGGATCCAATGACCGACGATTGACCGGACGGGAATCTGGCCAGACCGGGGGGCCCGCGCTCTCCCTCCCCGGAAGACGGCCCGGATCACGAGATTTCCATGAAGCTGGTCACACCCCCCGGGTGACGGCGACAGACGGGACAAGGCACGCAGCCCGTGCCACGTCCCGCCCTTTCCACCGCGGAGGTCCCCATGGCCGTCAAACGCAATGCCGTCGTGATCGGAGCCGTTGTCGTCGCCGTGGCGCTCGCGGTCGCTGCATTCAAGGGGTACTTCGGCGCACCGCCGAACACCTCGGGAACGATCGGCGCCGCCAAGCGCTACCAGAACGGCCAGATCAGCAGTGGCGACGTGCAGCTCACGGACGCCCAGATGCAGGCGTTCATGCAGAGCGACCTGTTCCACAAGATGCAGGTGAACCCCGAGTTCCGCAAGGCGGTCGAGGCCGGGCTGGCGAAAGCCGTCGCGAGCGGCGACCTGGGCAAGCTGGTGAAGCAGGGCGACGCCCTGGGCCGCGTCGTTTCCGACCCGGGCTTCGTGGGACTCACCGCCAACGCGGACTTCGGCAAGCTCATCGTCGACGATGGCTTCCAGCGCCTGGCGGGCGAGTTGTCCGCGAACAAGGCGCTCACGGGCGCCGAGGTCGGCCATACCGCGCAGGTCGAGGCGGCGGCGCGCGAGTTGTCGCGGGACGCGACGGCGCTCGCCAAGGCAGCCGAGACTGCGAAGCTTGCGGACGCCGCGCACGCGGCGACCACACTGGCGAAGGCGGCCGAGGCGGCCATGGCGGCGGCGGAGGCGGCGCGCACCAGCACGACCGCGGAGGCGGGCAGGACGGTCGAGCTGGACAACAAGATCGTCGCGCTCGCGAAGCAGGCCGAGGCGCTCTCACACTCGAGCGAGATGGCGAAGAATGCCGAAGTGGCGGCGAAGGCACTCGAGGTCTCGAAGAGCGTCGATGGGCTCGCCAAGGCGGTGGACGAGGCGCGGGTGGTGGTGATGCAGGCGCGCATGACCGACCTGGCGTCGCGCACCACCGAGATGGCCAAAGCGGCGGAAGCGGCGAAGCTCGCGGACGCTGGCAAGGCCGCGGAAGTGGCCAGGGAAGCCACGGAGCTCGCGAAGTCGCAGGACCTCGGCCACTCGGTCGAGGCTGCGGCGAAGGCTGCTGAAGTCGCGAAGCAGGCGACCGAGCTGGCAAAGGCGCTCGAGGTGGCGAAGGCCGTCGAGAGCGGGAAGGCGATCGACGCCGGCAAGACCGTGGTCGCGGCGGAAGCGGCAAAGTCGGTCGACGCCGCGAAGAGCGTGGACGCTGCGAAGGCAGTCGACGCCGCGGCGCGCGCGAACGAGATGGCGAAGAGCGCCGAGGCGCTCGCACGTGCGTCCGAAGCCGCGCGCATGATCGAGGCCTCGCGCTCGGTCGAGGCGTCGCGCGCGCAGGAGCTGGGGCGCATGATCGAGAACGGCAGCCTGGCCAAGGACCCGGAGTTCGCCAAGGCGGTGGATGCCTCCGGACTCGGCAAGTCACCGCAGTTCAGTGAGCTCATGAAGTCACAGGACTTCCAGAAGCTTCTCCTGTCGCGGGACTTCCAGGACCTGGCGAAGTCGGTCGAGTTCGGCCGCGCCATGACGGACGCCGACGTGCTGGCGCTCGTGAAGCTCCCGGAGTTCGGAAAGATGCTGTTCGACGGGGACGTGCAGAAGTTCCTGGCCTCTCCCGAGACCGCGGCGGCGGCGAAGGCCGGAGACCTCGGCAAGGCGATGCTCGAGCCGACGAACTGAGCCGGGACCCGCTCCGCGTGCGCGCATGGACTCCACGGCCGGTCGCCGTGGAGTCCGCGTGTTCCGGGGCACCGCTGCCCGCATGATCCGCCCGCCCCGGCTTCGCCCCCGCACGCTGCTCGCTGTGCTGCTGCTGCTCGCTGCGCACGGCGCCCGCGCGCAATACCGGGTGATCGAGACGCCCGACCTGGCGCTCCACTACCCCGCCCCGCAGCTCTCCTACCTCGCGCCCTACACGGCGCGCTGCTTCGAGAACTCGCTCGGGTTCCACGAGAGACTCTGGGGGTACCGGCCCTCGGAGAAGGTGAACGTGTTCCTCGACGACTTCGGCGACTACGGCAATGCCGGCGTGTGGGTGAATCCGAGGAACAGCATGGTGGTTCACGTGGCGCCGTCCAACTTCGTTTACGAGACCGGGCCGTCCAACGAGCGCATGAGCTTCACCATGAACCACGAGGTGGTGCACGTGCTGGCGCTCGACCAGGCCGCGGGCGCCGACCGGCTCTGGCGCGCGCTGTTCTTCGGCAAGCTCCGCGAGAACAATGACCACCCCGAGACCATCCTCTACAGTCACCTGACGGTGCCGAGGCGCGCCGCGCCGCGCTGGTACCACGAGGGCATCGCGGTGTTCATGGAGACGTGGATGTCGGGCGGCTACGGCCGGGCGCAGGGACCGTACGACGAGATGGTGTTCCGCGCCATGGTGCGCGACCACGCCCACTTCTATGACCCCCTCGGCCTCGAGGCCGAGGGGACTCGGGTGGACTTCCAGGTCGGCGTGAACTCCTACCTCTACGGCACGCGCTTCATGACCTACCTCGCCTACACCTATTCGCCCGAACAGGTGCTGACGTGGGTGGGGCGGCGTCCCGGCAGCAAACGCTACTTCGCCTCGCAGTTCAAGCACGTGTTCGGCAAGTCGCTCGGCACGGTGTGGGCCGACTGGATCCGCTTCGAGCACGAGTTCCAGGACGCGAACCTCGACTCCCTGCGCCTGCATCCGACCACGCCGGCGCGCGACCTGTCGCCGCTGGCGCTGGGCTCGGTGTCACGGGCGTTCGTGGACAGCGCGTCGCATTCGCTGCTCGCCGCCGTCTACCGGCCGGGAGCGGTGGCGCACCTGGCCGCCATCCCGCTCGACGGCGGGCCGGAGCGCGTGCTGCACGAGGTCAAGGGCCCGGCGCTCTACTTCGTGTCGTCGCTCGCGTTCGATCCGGTGCACCGGCAGCTGTTCTTCACCTCCGACAACAACGAGTGGCGCGACCTGCGTGTGCTGGATCTCGCGACCGGCCGGGAACGACAGCTCATGCACGCCGCCCGCATCGGCGACCTGGCGTTTGACCGCACGTCCGGCGCGCTGTGGGCGGTGCGGCACTTCAACGGCATCTCGTCGCTCGTGCGACTCGTGCCTCCCTATACCGACTGGAAGCTGGCCTGGTCGCTCCCCTACGGGCTCGACCTCTACGACCTCGACGTCTCGCCCGACGGCCGCACGCTGGCGGCGTCGTTCGCCGAGATCAGCGGCCGGCAGACGCTGCGGCTCATGGACGCGGCCGCCGTCGCCGCCGGCGACACGAGCACGCGGGTGGTGCACGACTTCGGGAGCGCGATCCCGGAGGGATTCACCTGGAGCCAGGACGGGCGCGCCCTGTGGGGAAGTTCCTACTACACGGGCGTCTCCAACATCTGGCGCTACGATGTGCCCGCGGACTCCATGGACATCATGACGAACGCCGAGACGGGGTTCTTCCGCCCGGTGCCGGCCGGCGGCGACTCGCTCATCGTGTTCCGCTACAGCGGCAGCGGCTTCACGCCGGCGCGCATCCGGCCCACGCCGCTCACCGACGTGAGCGCAGTCACATTCCTCGGCGAGCGCCTGGTGGTGCGGCGCCCGGTGCTCAAGTCGTGGGTCGCCCCTCCGCCTTCCTCGGTGACGCTGGACGCGAGTACCGAGGCCGGCCGGCCGTATCGAGCCCTGGCCTCGGTGCGGCTCATGAACGTCTACCCGATCGTCGAGGGGTACAAGCGGCACACGGCCGTGGGGCTCGCGACCGATCTCGCCGACCCCATGGGGTTTCACCAGTTCTCGTTCTCGGGCTCCTACACGCCGGATGCGTTTCCGACGAACGATCAGCGCTGGCACGTGCTGGCGCGCTACCGGCACAACGACCTGACCGCGCAGTTCCGCTGGAACCCGGCGTCGTTCTACGACCTGGTCGGCGCGACGCAGTCGAGCCTCAAGGGCTACGGCTCGTCGCTCGACTGGCACAAGTCACTCCTGTACGACAAACCCCGCACCATGGATCTCGCGCTTTCCGCGAGCCACTGGTTCGGCCTCGAGCGGCTGCCGCACAACCAGAACATCCCGACCGGTCCGGACTTCGACCAGCTGCTCGATGGCGGAGCGGAGCTCCGCTACAAGAACATGCGCTCGTCCATCGGCGCCTCGGACGTCGAGCTCGGCCACCAGTGGTTCCTCCGGACCGCGGTCAACCTGGTCCGGCAGGCCCACGGGGGCGCGATGCAGTGGGATCAGTTCCCGTTCGTGGACGGTGGTCTCGACGTGGGCCATCCGATCCCCGGGTTCCGAAATTCGTCGCTGTGGCTCCGGACCGCGGCGGGGTTCGCCTCGGGAGCAGCGAGCGAGCCGTTCGCGAACTATTATTTCGGCGGCTTCGGCAACAGCGGGATCGACGTGGGCGAGCCGCGCCGGTATCGCGACCCGAAGCAGTTTCCGGGCGCGGGAATCGATGCCATCTCGGGAACCGAGTATGCTCGCGGGATGCTCGACTGGAGCCTTCCGGCGCTGCGCTTCCGCCGTGCCGGGTCCCTCGCGCTCTATGCGTCCTGGGCGCGGCTGTCGTTGTTCGGCTGCGGACTCTCGACCAACTTCCGCGACGCGCTCGGCTCGGGGCCGGGCAACCACCGGGAACTCGCGGATGCCGGCGCGCAGATCGACGTGCGCATGCAGCTGCTGACCCAGGCGCCGCTGACGTTCTCGCTGGGCTGGGCCACCGCGTATGAGCGCGGAGTCGCCCCCACCCACGAGTGGATGGCGTCACTCAAGGTCCTGTGACGATGCCATTCGCGAGTCTCGCCGCGGGCTTCCTCCCCGTCGTCATGTTCCTCGCGACGCTGAGATTCATGGACAGCTACAAGCTGGTGCGGCGGCGCATGCTGTTCGAGTCGCTCGTGGCCGGGGCGATCGCCGCGGGAATCGCGTACCTCGCCAACCGCCTCCTGCTCGACCTCGGGCAGGTGAACCGGGTGCTGCTGGGGCGCGTTCTCGCACCCCTCCTCGAGGAGACGCTCAAGGCCGCGTTCATCGCCTGGTTGATCCGCACCGAGCAGGTGGGCTTCATGGTGGATGCCGCCGTCTGCGGCTTCGCGGTCGGGACCGGGTTCGGCCTCATCGAGAACCTGTACTACGCCAGCGCGCTCCGCGACCTGAGCCTCGCGCTGTGGCTCGCGCGCGGGCTCGGCACCGCCGTCATGCACGGCTCCACCACCGCGATGTTCGCGATCGTGTCCAAGGATCTCGGCGAGCGCCACCCCGGTGCCGGCTGGCGCTGGCTCCTGCCCGGCTTGCTGCTGGCGGCCAGCGTGCACGCGCTCTTCAACCTGTTCACCATCAACACGCTGCTGACCGCCGCGGTGATGATCGCCACGCTGCCGCTCCTGCTGCTGGCCGTGTTCGAGCGCAGCGAACGGGCCACGCGCGACTGGCTCGGCAGCGGCCTCGATGGCGACGTCGAGGCGCTCGAGCAGATCCTCGACGGTGAAGTGTCGGGCACCCGGGTGGGGCACTACCTCGAGTCGCTCAAGCACCGGTTCGAGGGCGCGATCGTCGGCGACATGCTGTGCCTGCTCCGCATCCACCTCGAGCTGTCGCTACGTGCGAAGGGCATGCTCATCGCGCGCTCGGCAGGCGTGAACGTTCAGCCCGACGAGTCGGTGCGGGCGAACCTGCAGGAGCTGCGCTACCTGGAGCGGAGCATCGGTCCCACGGGTTGCCTGGCCATGCTGCCGCTGCGCCGAACCAGCAGCCGGGACCTCTGGCAGATCATGCTGCTGTCGCGGCGGACGTGAACCGATAATCCGGGTGGGCCGGTCGACGGGACATGGCACCCGGCCGGCTCCTCCGGCGGAGTCTGCGACTTCGCCGGCGTGGCATGCTACGCTGCGCTCGCCGGGCGCACGACGTGTCCGGCGCAGGGGACTCCCCAAGGGCGCGTGGGGACCCCGGTGCGACATGCGCCTCCGGGGAACCCGTGACCAACCTGGCCGTCGTCATTCCGCTCGCCGCGGTGGTCGGCATCGTCCAGACCAGCCTGTTCGAGTGGGTGTACCATCGCTACTGGCTTCATCGGCCGTGGCTGCCGCCGGCCATGTTCACGGCGCACACGCTCGTCCACCACCAGCTCTGCAAGCACGACGACACGTTCCGCGTCACGGAGCCCGAACAGGAAGAGGCGCTCACGTTCCAGTGGTGGGCGGCGCCGATCCTGATCGCGCTCAACATGCTGCCGTACGTCGTCGCCGCGTTCCCGTTCCACGCCTGGGGAAACCCCGCATGGACCGCGGTCATGTGCACGGTGGGCGTGATCGTGCTGCTCTACTACTTTGCCTACGAGGGCTTCCACTACCTCATGCACAAGCCCTCGCTGCCCTGGATCGAGCGGCGCCGCTTCTTCAAGTTCATCGAGAAGCATCACCAGCTCCACCACGTCTACATGGGCAAGAACTTCAACGTGGTGCTCCCGCTCGCCGACCTGATGCTGGGGACGCTGGTGCTGAACGACCCGCTGCCCGCGAAGGTCACCGAACCCGCGGCGCGCCAGGTCGCCCGCCGGCACAGCAAGTGGGGCAAGCGCCTGCGTGAGGAGGCCGCGGCGCGAGCGAGCGGGTCGGGGGCGAGCATGCCCGAGAACGTCGCCGTCCCGCCCGAGCGCTAGCCCGGACCATTCATGAAACGCGAGCCGAGAGTGAGGAGCGGCCGGGCCTTGCGACGCAGCGAATGGCGGGCAGCCGGCGCTCGCAGGCCGCAGGCTCATGAATAGCCCGGGCTAATCGCGTTGGCAATGAATCCGCTGCTGCTCGAATGGCTCGGTGCGCTCGCACGCTGGGTGCACGTGCTCGCGGCGATCATGTGGATCGGCGACTCGTTCCTGTTCATGTGGATGGACGCGAGTCTCGAGCCGCCGCGCGGAGCCCGCGAGGGCGACGTCGCCGGCGAGATGTGGATGGTGCACAGCGGCGGCTTCTACGAGGTGGTGAAGCGCCGGTCGCTCGAGCCGCAGGAGCTGCCGTCGAATCTCTACTGGTTCACGTGGCAGTCCTACTCGACGTGGATCTCCGGCGTCTTCCTGCTCGCGGTCGTGTACTGGCTGGGCGGCGGCGCACTGCTCGTGGACAGCGGCTCGCGCCTCACCCAGGGGGCCGCGGTGGCCGTGTCCGCCGCCTCGATCGTGGCGGGCTGGCTCATCTACGATACGGCCTGCCGCTCGCCGCTCGCGCGCGTCCCGCGCGTGCTGGCCGTGGTGCTGGTGCTCGCGCTCGCCGCCACGGTGTTCGGCCTGACGCGGGTGTTCGGGGCGCGTGCGGCGTGGCTCCAGACCGGCGCGATCCTCGGGAGCATCATGGCCGCCAACGTCTGGCGCGTGATCGTCCCCGGGCAGGCGAAGATGCTGGCGCAGACGCGCGCCGGCGTCCCGGTGGACACCGCGCCCGGCCGCCTCGCCAAGGCGCGCTCGACGCACAATCACTATCTCACGCTTCCGGTGCTGTTCATGATGCTGAGCCAGCACTTCCCGAGCGGGTATGGCCACCCGCTCGGCTGGCTCGTGCTGCTGCTCGTCTCCACGGCCGGCGTGGTGCTGAAGTACGTGATGAATGCCCGCACCCGCAGCGACTGGCGCGCGGTCACCGCCGGCGCTCTCGCACTCGCGGCCGCCATCGTCCTCACCGCACGCCCCGGCATGGGAAGTGCCAGCATCGGCTCGACGGTGCGCGCACGCGTCTCCGACGAGCAGGCGCTCGCCATCGTCGAGCGCCGCTGCACCACGTGCCACTCCGCGAAGCCCTCCAACCCCGCCTTTCCCGAGCCCCCCGCCGGCGTGAAGCTCGACGGCCTCGAACGCCTGAGAGCGATGGCCCCCCGCGTCCAGGTCCGCGCCATCGACACGCGCACGATGCCCCTCGGCAACCTGACCGGCATGACCCCCGCCGAGCGCGACACGCTGGCCGCGTGGCTCGCCGGCCTGCGCGCCCATCACTGAGCGGACCGGCTTTCCGCGCGGCGTCCCTGGGTACGATGCGACGGAACTTCTCGCCCACAGGATGCGTACCCCGGCACGTACCCTCGCCCGGGAGCAGCCATGTCCACGACCAGCCGTAACGCCAGAGTCGCAGGCCTCCTCTATCTGTCGCTGATCCTGATCGGTCCCCTGAGCCTGATCTACATTCCCGGCAAGCTGATCGTGGCCGGGGACGCTGCCGCCACCGCCCACAACATCGCCGCGCACGAGATGCTGTTCCGGCTCGGCATCGCGAGCGACCTCGTCGGAGGGACGCTGTTGATCCTCCTCGGGCTGGCGCTCTACCGGCTCTTCCAGCACGTCAACCGGTTTCACGCCGTCCTGGTGGTGCTCCTCGGGGGCGTGATGCCGGCCGCCATCTTTTTCTTCAACGTGCTGAACGACCTTGCCGCGCTGACGCTCGTCCGCGGCGCCGCCTACCTCTCGGCGTTCGACCCGCCGCAGCGGAACGCGCTGGCGATGCTGTTCCTCGGCATGCACGATCAGGAGATCACCGCCGCCGAGCTCCTCTGGGGCCTGTGGCTCTTCCCCCTGGCCATCCTGATCTACCGCTCGCGCTTCCTTCCCCGCTTCCTCGCGTTCTGGCTGGCGTTCGGCGGGATCGCCTACGTGGCCCTGAGCTTCACGGGCCTGCTCTTCCCGTCCTACGAACACCTGGTCTACCGCCTCGGCGCTCCCGCCCGGCTCGGCGAGCTCGTGACGATGTTGTGGCTCGTCGTCATGGGCGCGAAGGAGCGACCGGGTGCCACGCCACGCGCGCTGACGCAATCCGCGGACGCCCTGCCGCACGACTGAAGGCGACGCAGGATCGTGATCGTCCCCCGCGGGCCCGGAGGGATGCTAGAGCGGGCAGCGCCAGATCCCCGCGATCCGTGTTCCGGCCAACAGGGTAGGGCCGCTGACGATGACACAATTGATCCTGGGGTCCGCCGGCTGCGTCGAGTCCATCACCCACGGGACGGCGCCGTTGGCGGAGCGGAACACGCCGCCCGTCGTTCCGGCGATCAGCGTGCCTCCGCTGGTGGCCAGCGAGAGGATGGCCAGGTTCGGCGTCGGTGTCGTGGCCGGGTTCCACGTCATGCCGTCATCGGTCGAGCGGAACGCACCGGAGCCGACGCTCCCGGCGTAGAGGGCCGTGCCGCTGAGCGCGAACGAGCTGATCGCCAGATTTATCGGCTGCTTCGTGGCCGCGGTCCAGGTGAGGCCATCGTCGCTGGAGCGAAACACACCGGAAGCGGTCCCGGCCACGAATGCCGTTCCGCCAGCCACGAGCGCGCGAATGAACGGGTTCGCGGGCTGCGTCGTGGACGGCGTCCAGGTCTGGCCGCCATCGGTGGAGCGAAATGCCCCGCTCGACGTCCCGGCGAGCAGCGTCGAGCCGTTGGCGGTGAGGCAGGTGACGCCGACGTCCGTCGGTTGCGTGGTCGCAGCCGACCAGGTGAGGCCGTCGTCGGTCGAGCGGTACACGCCGGCGCCGCCGGTCCCGGCGAGGAACGTCGCGCCGCTCGCGGTGAGCGCGGTGATGGACGGGAAACCCGGCTGCGTGGCGGACGCCGTCCACGTCAGGCCGCCATCGGTCGAGCGGAACACCCCGGCGTTGCTCGTCCCAGCCAACAGCGTCGCACCTCGAGCGGCGAACGAAAGGATGTCAGGCGTCGCCGGTTGGATCGCTGCCGGCGACCAGCCGATGCCGTCATCCGTCGAGATGAAGATACCGCTGTTGGTCCCCGCCAGCAGGACCGCCCCTCCCGTCGCAATACAATTGATCCTGAGGTCCGCTGGCTGCGTGGCGGCCGCCGTCCAGCTGAGGCCGTCGTCCGTCGAGCGGAACACGCCTCCGAATGCAGTCCCCGCCAAGAGGGTCGAGCCGGCGGTCGTGAGCGAAAGAACGTCCGAGTCGGTCGGCTGCGTCGTGGCCGGCGACCAGGTGACGCCGTCGTCGGTGGAGCGGAAGATCCCGGCGTCGCCGGTTCCGGCGACGAGTGTCGTGTCGCTCAGGGTGAGCGATCGGATCGTGCCCGTCGGCTGCGTCGTGGCCGCCGTCCAGGTGAGGCCGTCGTCCGTCGAGCGGAAGATCCCGGCACCGGTCCCCGCGACGAATGCCGAGCTGCCGGCCGTCAGGCAGTTGATGAAGGCATTCGTGGGCTGCGTCGTGGCCGGCGACCAGGTGCGACCGTCGTCCGTGGAGCGGAACACGCCGCCGCCGACGGTCCCGGCCAGCAGGGTGGCACCGCGGGCGGCGAGACAGAAGATGGCTCCACTCGTCGGCTGTGTCGTCGCCGCCGACCATGTGAGCCCGGCGTCCGTCGAGCGGAAGACTCCGAAGCTGGTCCCGGCCAGCATCGTCCCCCCGCTCGCGCCGAGCGAGAGAATGAACAGGTTCGCCGGCTGCGCCGTGGACGCCGTCCAGGTGAGCCCGCCATCGGTGGAGCGGTAGACGCCGAGACCGGTCCCGGCGAGGAGCGTCGCGCCGCTCGCGGTGAGCGCGTTGCAGCGTCCGCCCGGGAGCCCGGTGGAGGACTGCGACCACTGTGGCCCAGCGCCCGCGGGGCTCGTCATCGTGCTGCTCTTGCCGCAGCCCATGAGCCCGGCGAGCAAGAGAGGGAACACGATGGACGCGATTCGCCTCACCCCAGCCCCCTTCCGGTCCGGAACAGGCCCCGCGCCGGCGGACGCGCTACTCCGCGTTCGGAACGGCGGCTTCCGCCACCTCGGCTACCCCATACTCGGGCGCCGGTTTCCCCTGCAGCCAATGATCGAACCAGCGCCGGATGTGGACCTGGTTCTGCACCCGGTGGGACGGCAGTCCTGAGCGCGACAGCTCATGATTCTCGCCCGGGAAGCGAACCATGACCACGGGCTTCTTCTGATAGTAGAGCCCGCGGAACATCGTCTCGCCCTGGGCGATCGGCGTCCGCCAGTCCTCCTCGGAATGGATCACCATCAGCGGCGTATTGATGCGCGGCAGCAGGGTCACCGGCGAGTGCTCGGCGAAATCCTGCGGATGCTCCCACGGCGCGCCGCGGAACCAGAACGGCTGGAACATGGTGAAATCGCAGGAGTAGAACATGCCCGCCCAGTCCGCCACGCAGCGCTGCGTGATCGCGGCCGCGAAGCGATCGGTCTTCCCGATGATCCAGTTCGTGAGCAGGCCTCCGGCGCTGCCGCCGGTCACGCCCATTCGCGACTCGTCCACGCAGCCCCTCGCCACCACGAAGTCGACCCCGGCCATGAGATCGTCGTAGTCCACGCCGGGGAACCGGTACTGAATGCAATCCGCGAACTTTTGCCCGTAACTCGTGCTGCCACGGGGGTTTGTGTAGAGCACCAAGTAGCCTGCGGCCGCCAGGACCCGGAACTCGTGGAAGAAACCGACGCCGTAGGCCGTGTGCGGGCCGCCATGGATCTCGAGCACGAGCGGGTACTTCTTGCGTGCATCAAAATCCGCGGGCTTCACCAACCAGCCCTGGAGGCGCGTGCCGTCTTGCGAGGCGAACTCGATCTCCTCCACCTCTCCCAGTCTCACACCGGCGAGCACTTCGTCGTTGGCGCCCCAGAGCCGCCGGAGTGCGTGCCGCTCGAGGTCGTAGACATGGAGGTCGCCGAGCATCCCGGTCCCGCCCAGCGTCAGCGCGACGCGGCGGCCATCCGCGGAGATGCTGCCGGCGATGACTTCGGTGTCCTTTCCCGTCAGCTCCTCGATCTTCCCCGTGGCGAGATCGCAGTGCGCGAGATACCCGGCGCCTCGCCGCGCGTGCACGAAGACCACGCCCCGTCCGCCTGCCGTGAAACCGAGCGGCAGCACCCCACCGCCCCTCGGAGGATGCTGATCAGAGTTGATGCCCTCGCCCACGTGCAGGTCGAGGCCCTCGCTGAGCACGCGCGGTGACGATTGCGGCCACGCGCCCTCGAACAGCAGCAGGTCGTTCGCCTCGTACGTGTTCGCCTTGAGCGGACGGATCCCGCCCACGGCGACGATGCGACCGTCGGGACCTTCGGCGTACTGCGCGATCGGCCCCGCGATGTCGGCCACCACGCGCATCGCATCGCCCTCGGTCGGCTCGGCCAGGTCGGGTGAGACCGCGCGCAGGTCGTTGTCCTCGGCCGGCGCGGCGAACCACGGCGCCTCGCGCCGGTCGGTCGCGAACACGATGTGCCTGCCATCGCGCGACCACGCCGGGTCCGACTCCTTGCAGCGGGTGCCGCGCGTGAGCCTCCGCGGCTCGCCGCCGCTGACGTCCACGACCCAGACGTGATCCAGGTGGGCATGATCGATGAAGCCCTCGTTGTTCCAACGATACTCGGGCCGGGTCACGACGCGCGCGGGCTCGTGCTTGGGCGGCTTCTTCTCCGGCGTGTCTTCCACCGGGTCGTGACCGCTCAGGAATGCCAGGCGCTTGCCGTCCGGTGACCACGCGGGCGAGCTCGCGCCCTTCTCGAGCTTGGTGAGCGCGCGCGCCTCGCCGCCGGCGAGCGGCAGCACGTGGAGCTGGGGTGGCTTGCCCGTCTCGGGGCGGCGGGCGAATGCGAGCTGCGTGCCGTCGGGCGACCAGCGCGGCTGTGCCGAGAAGCCGTCGAACGTCAGCGCGCGCGGAGGCTCCGGTGCCGCACCGGCCGCAGGCACCGACGCGAGCCACAGGTCGGTGCGGTACTCGTCCGCTTCGGTGTCCACGCGCACGAGCGTGAACGCGATGCGCGTTGCGTCGGGCGAGATCTGGGGATCGGCGATCCAGCGGAACTTGAGCAACTCGTCTTCGCGCATGGCGGCTCTCCGGGGGCGGGGGGACTGCGGCGGATCCGCACGGGAGGCTACCCCGGCGTGTTCGACGCGGCCACCGTCGCTCCCACCAGCGCCGACTCCGCTGCGCCGACCGCGGTGCGTCTGATAAGCTCGGCCCATGGACAGATCCCTCCTGCCGCGCGAGCTGCGGCCGTTCCTGGACGATGCCGGACGCCTGCGCCAGTGGCCCGCCCGCCACAAGGTGCAGCGGATGGCCGCGGCGTTCCTCGCCCGGCGCTTCGAGGCCGGGCGGGACTACAGCGAGAAGGACGTCAACTTCCTGCTCATGGACGGGCACACGTTTGCCGACTGGGCGCTCCTCCGGCGCTGCCTCGTGGACTGGGGCTTGATGGCACGCGAAGACGACGGCTCGTGCTACCGGCTGAGCGCTCGAGCGGCCGAGGTCATCGCCCGCGAGCTGGGAACGCCGAACCCGACCGCGTGATGCCCGCCGCGTCGCGGACGCCGGACGGCGTCCGCCCCTGGCTCGCGTTCGCCGTCTGCTGCACGATCTGGGGCAGCACGTTCCTGTTCATCCGCATGGGCAACGCCAGCACGCCACCGGTGTGGGCGGCGGCGATCCGGCTGTCGCTCGCCGCGGTCCTGTTCGGGATCCTCGCGGTCCTGTTGCGTGCGCCCTGGCCGCGGGGCCCGCAACTGCGGGCGGCGCTCTGGTTCGGCGCCGTGGATTTCGGCGTCAGCCTCCCGCTCCTCTACTGGGGCGAACAGCGCGTGCCGAGCGGGCTCGCGGCGGCGGTGTTCGCGACCCTCCCGCTCAGCGCCGCGCTGTTCGCACGCGCGGCGGGACTCGAGCCGCTCCGGCCGCGCGTCGTCATCGCCTCGCTCGTCGCCATCGCCGGTGTCGCGATGTTGTTCTCGTCGAGCCTCTCCGGCCACTGGGAAGCCGCGCGGCTCGCCGCGGTGTTCCTCGCGGCCACGACCGCCGCCCTCGCCGGCGTGCTGCTCAAGCGCGCGCCGGGTGCCAACCCGTTCGCCACGAACGCGTGGGCGCACGGCGTCGGGGCGCTCATGTGCCTCGCGGCGAGCCGCTGGCTCGGCGAATCGCAATCGCTGCCGCGGGGCGATGCCTGGTTCCCGATCGCCTATCTCACCGTGTTCGGCTCGCTGGGCGCGTTCGCCACGTTCACGTGGCTCGTCGCGCGCTGGCCGGTGACGCGCATCAGCTTCGTCGCGGTGATCGTGCCGGTGGCGGCGCTGGTGCTCGGCGTGCTGGTGCTGCACGAGCGCCCGGGCGGTCGGGCGCTCCTCGGCTGCGTCGTGATCCTGGGCGCAGTCCTCGCCGGGATCGCCGGCGACCACCGCCCGAACCGCTGATCAAGGCTCGATCCCCCACGCCGCCAGCACCGCGTCGAGTGCCGCCGGATCCTCGGCTCGGCGTGCGAGGCTCCGGAACCGCTCCGCGAGGAGCCCACCCAGCTCCGCGGGATCCCAGGCGCGGGTCACCTCGACAAGGTCGCCCTCCGGACCGCTCGGCAGCCGGCGCGCGAGTTCGAGCACGCGGCCACGCCCCACGACCGGGAGCGCGGCGAGCGAAGCGGCCACCGACTGGAACGTCGCGGGGTCCGCGTCCTCGAGCCAGTCGAGCAGCCACTCCGCCTCGAGCCGGCTCGCGTGCGTCCGCGGGAGCGCGAGCAACGCGGTCGCGGCGCCCGGGGTGAGCGCGCGCCAGGCGCCGGCGAGCAGCGGTCGCATGCGTTCGTCCCCGAGGGCGAGCAGCGCGCCCACCAGTCCGGCGCGCGCCGGATCGTGCTCGGCATGATCGAGCAGCGCGCGCAGCGCACGTGGCCCGGCGAGCGACTCCTCCGGCGAGGAGTGCATGCGCGTGGCGAACGTCAGCGCCGCGGAACGGACCAGCGCCGCGGACGTCTCGCGCTGCAGGACGGGGAGCAGCGCCAGCACGCTCGTGGCGCCGCCCGCGACCGCGGCCACCAGGTCCTCGACCAGGAGCGTTCGCGCCTCGAGCGTCACATCGCGCACCAGTCGTTCGTAGACCGCACCCAGCGCCGCGGCGGTGTCCCCGTCGCGACGCACGCCGAAATAGAGCGCCAGCTGGAAGGCCACCGGCTGGAGTTCCTCGACGCGGATCCCGGCGAGGACGGCTTCATCGCCCAGGGCACGAACCAGCGGTTCGAGGTAATCCTCGGGCAGGCGTTGCGCTTCTGGGAATCGCCGCGAACGTTTCATCGGCAGGTGCGCGCTCCTCGGACTTGGGGCGCTCCGGCCGGGGGCTCCCGGCGCCTTGAGGACGGAGCGTCGCTCGGTCACAGTTGCGGTTCCGCATCATCTCACGCCGCGCGACAGCGCATCGTATTCCACCCACGGGGAGGCTGCCTGACCCGGCTGCTCCGCCGCTACGCCCGCTGGCTCCACCTGTCCTGGCCCGCCGGGACGGTCGAGCCGCTCCCCGTGCTCGGCCCCGACGGCGCCACGAGCGTGCCCGGGGTGTACGTGGCCGGCGACCTCACCGGCGTGCCGCTCCTCAAGCTCGCGATCGATTCGGGAGCACGCGCGGTGCGCGCGCTCGCGGCGGGCCTGCCGCGCGACCGTGACGCTGCCGTGCCCGACCTGGTCGTGATCGGCGCGGGACCGGCGGGCGTGAACGCGGTCCTGGAGGCGCGCCGGCTCGGGCTGTCGTGCGTGCTGCTCGATGCGGCCGAGGCGTTCTCGACCATCGCCGCCTTCCCGGTGGCGAAGCCCATCTACACCTACCCGCTCGCGTTCCAGCCCGGCGGCGCGCTGCGCGTGAGCGCGAAGGTGAAGGAGCCGTTGCTCGAGGAGTTGCGCGAGCAGGCGCGCGCAGCTGGGATCGAGGCGCGGCCGGTGCGGGTGGAGCGCGTCGCCCGCGAGCGCGGCGCGCTGGTCGTGCGGCTGGAGGGCGGTGGCATGCTGCGCACGCACCGCGTGCTCGTCGCGATCGGGCGCTCGGGGGACTTCCGCAGGCTCGGGGTCCCGGGGGAATCGCGCGGACAGGTGAGCAACCGACTCCACGACCCCACCGCGTTCGCGGGCCGCAACGTCCTGGTGGTGGGCGGCGGTGACTCTGCGGCGGAGGCCGCCGTGGCGCTCGCCGAGGCGGAGGCGGCGGTGACACTGCTGCATCGCGGTGAAGCGCTCGTGCGGCCGCGGCCCGAGACCGTGGCGCACGTGCACGCGCTTGCCGGGAACGGCGCCGGGCGGGTGACGCTCGCGCTCCGCACACAGGTCGCGGCGATCGGCGAGCGGAGCGTGGCGCTCCGCGACGCGGAGGGCCAGGAGCGGCGCATTGACTGCGACGCGGTGTTCGTGCTCATCGGCCGCGAGGCCCCGCTCGCGTTCCTGCGCCGCTCGGGCATCGCGCTCCGCGGGCAGCGCGGAGCGTGGCAGTGGGCGGCGATGGCCGCGTTCATGACGTTCTGCGCCTGGCTCTACAACTGGGAGTCCGGAGGCTGGTTCTCCGACCTCTGGTATCGCCGGCACTGGTTCCCGACGGATATGTCGGAACGCCTCGCGGCGCTCGGCGGGTCCGCGGCGATCGCGGTCCGCGACCCGCGCACACTGCTCGGCACGCTGGCAGTGAGCGCCGCCGCGCCGTCGTTCTGGTACACGCTCGCGTTCTCGCTCGTCGTCGTGGTGTTCGGCGTGCGTCGCATCCGCCGCCGCGCCACGCCGTACGTGACGGCGCAGACGCTGACGCTCATGGCGGTGCAGGTGGTGCCGCTCTTCCTCCTCCCCGAGATCCTCCTCCCCTGGGCCGGGGCGCACGACCTGATCCCGCGCGGCCTCGCCGACGCGCTCTTCCCCGCGGTCACCTACGGGCACGGCCGCGAGTACTGGCGAGCGTACGGATTCATCCTGGCGTGGCCGCTCAACGTCTACAACGTGTTCACGCACCGGCCGCTGTGGGCGTGGATCGGGATCGGCTTCGTCCAGACGTTCGTGCTCCTGCCGCTCGGCGTGCGTGCGTTCGGGAAGGGCTTCTATTGCGGCTGGATCTGCTCGTGCGGCGCGCTCGCCGAGACGCTCGGCGACGACCACCGCGGCAAGATGCCGCACGGCCCGGCGTGGAATCGCGCGAACCTCGCGGGCCAGGTCGTGCTGGCGCTCGCGTTCGCGCTGCTCGCGGTGCGGGTGCTGGGCTGGATCCTGCCCGGCGACAATGCGTTCGCACAGGTGTTCGAGGCGCAACTGCTGCAGCGCTGGAAGTGGTGGGTGGACGTCGGGCTCGCCGGCGTGCTCGGCTACGGCACGTACTTCTGGCTCTCGGGTCGCGTGTGGTGCCGGTTCCTCTGCCCGCTCGCGGCGCTGATGCACGTCTACGCGCGCTTCTCGCGCTTCGCGATCGTCCCCGAGAAGTCGAAGTGCATCTCGTGCAACCTGTGCACCAGCGTCTGCCACATGGGCATCGACGTCATGACGCCGGCCCAGCGGGGCGAGCCGATGCGCGACCCCGAGTGCGTGCGCTGCTCGGCGTGCGTGCACGCCTGCCCGACCGGTGTCCTCCAGTTCGGGAGCACCGCCGCGAACGGCTTCGTGTCGCTGGACTCGCTCGCGGCTTCGCCGGTCCGGATGCGCGAGAAGGGCTGAGCGCCGCGTCGACGACCGGGGCGGCACTCGCGCGCGCCGCGCATGCGACAAGGGCGGCGCTTCCGCGCCGCCCTTTCGTTCGCACTATTCGGATGGGACTCGGACCGTTCGCTCAGGCCTTGCGGACGTTGCTGGCCTGCAGGCCCTTCGGCCCCTTCACGATCTCGAACTCGACGCGCTCGCCCTCGGCGAGCGTCTTGAAACCTTCACCCCCGATCGCGGAAAAGTGCACGAACACGTCCTCGCCACCTTCCTGCGAGATGAAACCGAAACCCTTCGCGTCGTTGAACCACTTCACAGTACCCGTCGCCACTGCTGACTCCTTCCGGCCGCGGGGGAAGCACCCCCGTCCCATCCACGCTCCCATGAGCCACCACGGAGCACACGAACAGTCGTCCGCCGTCGGGCCGCATCGAGGTAGCAAAACAGCCGCGGTCGCGAAGGACCTGCGGCTGGAGCGCTGCTTGAAGCGGCCCTGCACCCGGCTCCGACACCACCTAGGATGGGCCGGAACCGACCGCCGGTCAACGGGATATTCGCGCGCCGGTTGCGGCCCGGTGCGGGCGCGCAGGGCCGGAAGCAGGCCCGGCGGCAGTAGCCGAGTCCACACCACGACAACACGCTAGCCCGGTCAGCTCACAACTCACTCAAATAGGTGCCTGGCAGCGCCCTCACCTCCAGCGTGCGCGTGCGCGGGGCGCCCTTGGCCGCGGTGACGTTCACCTTGTAGCGGCCCGGCCGCACGAGCGGCGGCTGTCCGCTCAGTTCGGTCCGTCGGATCCGCAGCTTGGGATCGCCGGCAGTCAGGTCCCAGACCACACGGTGGAAACCGGCCTCCCCCGGCCCGGTCAGGTTGCGCACGGTCTTCCCCGCCGAATCCGCGATCGCGACCGCGACGCCGCCCTCGATCTCGCGCGGCAGGAAGTAGTCGAGCCACGCCCCGAACGGCGGATTCTTCGCGCTGAACTCGCCCGAGCCGAACTTCCCGCCGAGCGAGCGCTTGTGCCATGCCCACGCCGGTTTCGGCGTGAAGAACGTGAGCGAGTCGCTGAGCGCACGCGCGTTCCATTCCTCGAACACCTGCACGCCGTCCAGCACGTAGAGACTCCGGCCGTGCGTGGCCGCGATCAAGTCGAGGTCGCGGGGCTGGGTGTGGATGTCGTCCACCGCGACGGTGGGCAGGCCGTTCTTCAACGGCAGCCAGTTCCGGCCGCCCTCGAGACTCACGAACATGCCGAACTCGGTGCCGAGGTAGACGAGGTCCTTGTTCGTCCGGCCCGCGCGGACGGATTGCACGGGCGCGTCCTTCCGGAGCCCGGCGGCGAGCGACGTCCAGCTCTTCCCCTGGTCGTGCGTCACGAACACGTACGGGGAGACGTCGTCCGAGCGGTGGCCATCGAGCGACAGGTAGGCCGTGCCGGCATCGAGCGGCGAGGCATCGATGCAGCTCACGTACAGCCCCCGCGGCACTCCCCGCACGTTCGCGGTCAGGTCGTGCCAGGTCTTGCCCGCGTCGGGGGTCACCCAGACCTTGCCGTCGTCGGTGCCGGCCCACAGCACGCCCGCCTTCGCCGGCGACTCGGACAGCGCGACGATGGTGCAGTGCTGCTCGGCCCCCGAGCCGCCCGTCGCCATCTTGTTCGGATCGTTCGTGGTCAGGTCGGGGCTCACGCGCTCCCACTTGTCGCCGCGCTCGTAGAGCCGGAACACGTACTGCCCTCCCATCCACAGCACCGTCGGGTCGTGCGGCGAGATCAGGAACGGCGTGTTCCAGTTGAACCGGAACACCTGCTCGCCCTCGTTCTGCGACGGCTTGCAACTCCGCTCGCGGCCGCTCGACAGGTCCTGGCGCAGCATCTCCCCGCCCTGCGACTCGTAATAGACGATGTCGGGATTCGTCGGGTCGGCCGCGACGTGGAACCCGTCGCCGCCCCCGAGCACGAACCAGTGCTCGTTCATGATGCCGTGCCCGTCGCGCGTGTCGTCGAGCCAGTTGTCGATCTCGAACCGCGTCCGCGAGGGTCCGCCCCAGCTCTGGTTGTCCTGGAGCCCGCCGTAGATGTCGTAGTAGGGCTCGCGCATGTTCGTCGCCACGTCGTAGAACTCGCCGATCGGCAGGTTGTCGACGAACCGCCAGGTGGACGCGCGGTCGGTGGACTCGTTCACGCCGCCGTCGCAGCCGAGCAGCAGGTGCTTGCCGTTCTTCGGATCGATCCACATCGCGTGACAGTCCGGGTGCACCCCCCTGGCGCCGCGGGCGTGGAACGTGACGCCCCCGTCGTCGGAGACGTAGAGGTCGGTCCCCAGCAGGTAGATGCGCGTGCTGTCGTCGGGCTGGACGCGGATCTGGCTGAAGTAGAACGAGCGGGGCGAGAACGGGCTGATGCGCTTCCAGTGGGCGCCCGCATCGTCGGAGCGGAACACCCCTCCGACCCGGCTCGTCTCCTCGAAGTCGGACAGCCGGCCGCCCTCGTCGGATTCGATCACCGCGTACACCACGTCCGGGTTCTTCGCATAGACGGCGAGCCCGATGCGCCCGGTTCGCCGGGGGAGGCCGTCCGTGCACTTCGTCCACGACTTGCCGCCGTCGCTCGTCCGGAACACGCCCCCCGTCTCGGACACGCCCGTGAACGACCACGGCGTGCGCCGGCGTGCGTACATCGCGGCGAAGAGCCGGTTCGGGTGGGCGGGGTCCATGGCCAGGTCCACGCAGCCGGTGCTCGCGTCCACCTTGAGCACCTGCGACCAGCTGCGGCCGCCGTCGTGCGTCTTGTACACCCCGCGCTCTGCGTTCGCGCCCCAGAGCTTCCCGAGCGCCGCCACGTACACGGTGAGGCTGTCATTCGGGTCGCAGACGATGCGGCCGATGCACGCGCTCTGCTTGAGTCCGACGTTGGTCCACGAGCCACCGCCGTCGTCCGAGCGGTAGACGCCGTCGCCCCATGCCGAGGAGTTGCGGCCGTTCGGCTCGCCGGTCCCGAGCCACACCAGTTCCGGCTTCTTCTGGTAGACGGCGATCGCGCCCGTGCTGGCCACGGCCTCCTTCTCGAACACACCCTGCCAGGTGGTGCCCTGGTTGCTGGTCTTGAACACGCCACCGGTCGCGGTGCCCACGTAGTACTGGGCCGGGTTCGATTCCACCACCGCGAAGTCGGAGATGCGCCCGCCCATGTTCGCCGGCCCGATCGAACGCCACTCGAGGCCCTTGAAGAGCTTCTCGAACGACTTGGCGTCGAGCGTGACGGGCTCGGGCTTCTTCACGGCGGGCTTCGTCTCCGCAGCGTGCGAGCGCGGTGCGAGGAGGCACGCGATCACAATGAGGAGGACGGGGACTGCGCCCGAGGGGCGCGGCGTCAGCGTTCGCGCTCGGCGGCGGCTCATGAGAGGTCTCCCTGCGCGGCCCGGCGGCCACGCGTGCGGACGGATCCGGACTTCGGAGGTCGGGTGAAGCGGGACGCGCGACGGTAGCACACGGCTCCGCGCGCTCCGCTCCCGTTCGCGCGCCGGCCGACGAGCGCACGCGAGCGCTCCCCGAGTGCGGCGTGGGCCGGCCTCAGGCGCCGGGGCCGGCTCCGCGGCCGGTCACGCGCAGTGCGCCCACGCCCGCCAGGAATTCCGTGGCCCAGCGGGCGCGCAGAGCCGCCTGCCACGCCAGTGCCCCTGCGGTGCCGTCCTCGACCGCCAGCGCGGGAAGGAACTGGACGTGTGCGAGCCCGACGGCGGGATGCACGCACCAGCCTCCCAGCTGGTCGACGCCCGTCCACTCGCGAGCCTCGGCCTCGTTCAAGAGCGCGGCCGTCGCGTAGGCGCGCTCGGCCACGGGCTCCGTCCCGGGCGGCGGCACCAGCACGAGCACGAGTCCTGCCCCGAGGCGAGGATGCGGCTGCGACGCGCTCACCCGCAGCAACGCCTTGCCCGCGCCCGCTCCCCCGCGCCCCTCCGCGGGCTCGCACGAGATCTCGGCGTCGAGCCCGTGCGCCGCGCGCGTCACCCGCTCCCAGGGTGCGGGTGACAAAGTCGCAAGAAGGCCGAGAGCCGAGGCCAGTGCGTCGGCGCGCCCCGGCGCCCCGGCGGCATACGCGCGCCACGCCTCCGCCTGTTCGACGACCCCGAGCCCCGCGACCGGGGGAGGCGGCGTGAGCGGGGTGGCCCCCGGGAGCGCCGCCAGCAGCGCGTCGGCGGCGAGCAGCCCCTCACCGACCTGCAGCAGCGCCGCGTGCGACAGCAGCCGGGCTGCCGCGCCCGAGTCGCCGGGGCGGGCGATCACCGCCGCGCGCAGC
>CAYSWZ010000128.1:0-8695 GCA_964434945.1 uncultured bacterium
GAACTCGCTCTTCGCCCGGCTCGCGCTCTCGGCGCGGTCGCGCGCGCCGATCAGCTCGGTGTTGGCGTCCACGAGCGCCTGCGTGCGCTCCTGCACCTCGGCCTCGAGCCGCTCCTGGTGCTCGCGCAGCTGCCCGTCGCGGGCCTGGATCTCGGCCAGCATGTCGTTGAAGCCGTCCACCACCTCGCCGATCTCGTCGTGACCGGTCTTGAGCGCGCGCTTGGAGTAGTCGCGTGAATCGCTCACCTCGCGCGTGACCGCGGCGAGGTGCAGCAGCGGCCCGGAGATGACGCCCTGGAGCAGGGACGAGAGCACGAACGCGATCAGCGTCGAGGTGAGCAGCACCACGCCCACGATCCACGCGTAGCGGCGGACGCGCGCCTGCATCTCGCCGAGGTCGGAACGGATGTACACGGTGCCGATGTTCTCGTGGTCGAGCACGATGGGCCGGAACACGCCGAGCCATTGTGGCCGGCGCTCGAACGCGTCGTCGCGCGCCCGGTCGGGCCACGCGGTCTCGCGGCCCGGGTCGCGGCGATAGGTGGCGAACGGCCGGCCGTCGGGTCCGTACACGCACGCGGACAGGACGTGCTTTTGCGCGTGCAGCGACGCCAGCACGCCGGTCGCCGCGTCGCTGTCGCCGAACGTCAGCGCCGCGGTGCTGTTGTCGCCGATCACGTCGCCGAGCGTGGCGAGGTCGCGCGCCATGGTGCGCTGGAACGTCAGCAGTTCGTAGCCGAGGAACGCACCGCACGCGAGGACCAGCACCGCGATGCTGGTCAGCATGGTGATCAGCGTGAGCTTGTGTCGGAGGCGCAGGTTCAAGACGCGCTTCATGGCGTGGCCACCGGAGCGTCGGAGACGAGCCGCGCCAGCGCGAGCAGCTTGGCCGACAGGCGAAGCCCCGTCTTCTCGGCGTGGGCGAGGTTGACCTCGAAGTGAACCCGGTCGCCCTGCGAGGTGAACCCGACCATGCCGCCGTGCGCGGCGAATCCCGGGGCGTCGCTCACGGTGAGGACGGGCGTGGCGTCGACCGCGGCGAGCACGTCGGTCATGTGCGGCACCTCGGTCGCGGCCACGTAGAGCATCTGGCTGCCCTTCGCGTCCTGGGGCCGGCGCGCGAACCGCACGAACACCGGGCGGCCGTTGACGAGCTTGCTCGAGAGCACGCCGGCGAGCGAGGCGGCGAGGTCGTCCTCACCGAGGATGGTGAACACGAGCGGGGAGTGGGAGTCCGGCCCGAGGTCCGGCCACTCCACGAACTTGGCGATGTTCCACAGCATGAGCGCCTTGGTCTGGTTCACGTCCGCGGCGAGCGGACCCGCCAGCACCAGCGCCGCGAGGCACGCCCCGGCGATCACCCCGGCCGGGCGGCTCCGGCGCGGTGCGGCTCGGACGACCGCGCGCGCACGGATCGGCCACCATGCCGAGCTGCGCCACGGGGGAATTGCTGGGGGGATCGATCGCAAGGCACCATCTCCCTACGGGCCAGAGGATCGGGTAGGAATCGTCAAGGTTTTCGGCCGTTTGGAGATGCGGCTTGAGCGAAGAGCACCGTCTCAGGCATTGTGGGGGCCTGGCGGGAGTCCCGGGACCACGGGTCCCACGCGACTGAGCCCGCCGCAAGTCCTTGCGCGCACTGCCCACCAGGCACTGCGAGGCGCCGCTCCAGGGCTCCGCCGCAAGGCTTCGCAGCGCCCGCCGCTTCCGCGGCCCCGCGCTGCGGTACCCCCTTCCCGTTCCACGGAGATTCGATGCCCTTCACCAAGCTTGGCCTGCCGACCGCGCTGCTGCGCGGCGTGCGCGCCGCCGGCTACCACACCCCGACCCCCGTCCAATCCAAGGCCATCCCGCTCGCGCTCGAGGGCGTCGACCTCGTGGCCGCCGCACAGACGGGCAGCGGCAAGACCGCCGCGTTCGTGCTGCCGATCATGGCCCGCCTCATGGAGGGGCCGCACGCGCTGCGCTGCCTCGTGCTCGCGCCGACGCGTGAACTCGCGGCGCAGATCGAGACCGCGGCCCGCGACCTGTGCCGCTTCACGAATCTCCGCGTCGGGGTGGTGCACGGCGGCGTCAACATCGGGCCCCAGGAACGCATGCTGCGCGGCGAGGGCGTGGACATGCTGGTCGCGACGCCGGGCCGCCTGCTCGATCTCCAGGGCCGCCAGAGCGTGGCGCTCGACGACGTCGAGGTGCTGGTGCTCGACGAGGCGGACCGCATGGTGGACATGGGATTCGCGCCGGACCTGAAGCGCATCCTCCGGCTGCTGCCGCGCGACCGCCAGACGATGATGTTCTCCGCCACCATGCCGCCGGCGCTGAACGAGGTCGCGCGCGAGGCGCTGCACGACCCCGTGCGCGTGGACCTCTCGCCCGCGACGCGCACGGTTTCCGGCATCACCCAGGCCGTCTACCCGGTCCCGCGCGCGCTCAAGACCGACCTGCTCGACGAGCTCCTGCGCCGCACCGACACCGACGGCGTGATCGTGTTCGCCCGCACGAAGCGTGGCGCCGACCGGCTCGCGCGCCAGCTCGAAAAGCGCGGCCACGCCGTGGCGGCGCTGCACGGCGATCGCACGCAGTCCCAGCGCGAGCGGGCGCTGCGCGACCTGAAGCGCGGCCGCATCGCGGTGCTGGTGGCCACGGACATCGCCTCGCGCGGGATCGACGTCGAGGACCTGACGCACGTCATCAACTACGACGTGCCGATGGCGCCCGAGGACTACGTGCACCGGATCGGACGCACCGCCCGCGCCGACGCCAAGGGCGACGCGTTCACGCTCATGAGTCCCGAAGAAGATCGCGACATGAAGGCGATCGAGCGCTTCATCGGCAAGGGTATCCTGCGTGTGACGATCCCGGATTTCGACTACCGGAAGCAGCCCACGCCGCTCTCGGGCGAGGAGCGCGGCCATGGCGGGCGGGGCCGCGAGCGCGAGCGCGGGCACGGCGGTCGCGGCGGCAGCCACGGCACGCACAGCGGCAACGGCGCCGACCGCAACCGTTCCGGTCCATCACGCACGGTGTCCTCGACGCCGGAGCAGCCGACCCACGGCCGCAGGCCCCGCCGCCAGGCGCCCGGGGCCGGGCGGAAGCGGATGTAGGCCGCCGCCGGGGGGGAGCGGGCGTTTACACAGTGTGCGTGAGGTCACAGTCGATCACGAGGCTCTTCCTCGTGGTCGTCGGGTACAACCTGTAGCGACCGCGCGACGGACTGATTCCCGGGCACCGCCCGGCTGGAGTGGTCGGGAGCACCGTGGCGCGCGTGGGCCCTGATGGCCCGCGCCTCCTGACGCTTCCTCCGCATGAACTCGCTACCGAACGCACACTCGGCCGCGTGCTGGTTGTGCGCCCGGCACCGCAGCCGGATCCCTCCCACGGTCGCTCGTCCGCCAGTCGCGACCGGGTTCACGTGATCGAACTCCAGCCGGGTGCACGAATCACAGCGCTTCCCATTCTCGCTCACGAACGTGCACCGACCTCCGTCGCGCTCCCAAACGGCATTCCTGACGGCGGCCGGGACATGACGGCCGATGGCAGGGGCATGCTGATGGCGGGAGCGAGCTGACCTCGCGAACTATCGCTTCTCGAGCTTCTCGACGAGCGCGTCGAGTGCGCGCTTGAGCACTTCCGCGAGGTCGCCCGAGGGCACTGCGTGGCCAAGCAGGGCTTGCGCGTAGCGCAGTTGATCATGCGTGGCCTCGTCCACCGTGACCTGTAGCGCGAATCTGCCGGGCGAGAGCGGGACCGACTTGGCTCGGGTCGGAATGGGCGCCGGGGGTGCCTCCATCAAGACCGGCGGATTGGGGATCGTGGAGGGGGCTATCCGCCCCGGGGCGGATGGAATGACAGGCGCACTTGGGTGATGGTGCCCGAAATCGTCCGAAGCTCTCGTCGGCGTGATGGCCTCGACCCGCGTGGGCACGTCCGGCTTGGGGAAGCGCTGGGCGATCAGGAGCTCGATCTTGGCCTTGGTCTGGTGCGCGGCTGCGGTGATGAGTTCGTCTGCCGTCTCCGGCGACCTGTGCGGCGCCAGAAGGACCACAGCAGTCAGGTGCAACCGGCCATCGGCCACTGCGAAGAAAGTGGCGGGAAACTGCCGCGCCACTCGTGCGGCGCAGATCCGTTTGCAGGCCACGTCCTCGGACATCGACAGCTCCCGCAGGCAGTACGTGTACATCGAGTCGTAGCCTGCCGGTACGTAGAGCTTCCGGGCGTCCACTTCCGCGATCTGGGCGAGCATCCTGGCGGTGGTGGCCCGGTCCTGCGAGACAGTGGTGGCGAGCTCACGCAGCATGGCCTGATCGGCGAAGTGCGAGTAGGAGTCAGAGTTCATAACGGGTCTCCGCGGCGGAGGTCAGTCGCGGGGGCTGCTTCGATTCCTACCACGGGGTTGCGCGAACGCCTGAGGGCGCGGTGGACACGTCGCGCGGACCGCGACGGAAACACTCCTGACCCAGGGCGAGTTTCGTCCCCAACGCATGCGCCATGCGCGCTGGCACGCGGCGCGAGGTCGCACCACGGTGGGCAGGCACCCGGGAGCCCGCGGCCTGTCAATTGAATTCGGTACGCTTTCCCGAATCTTGTCAGTTCGTGCCGCACGGGCCCTGAACCGGAAACCCCTCCAAGGACTTCTAATCCCGCCCGCCCGGATATCGCATGCCGCGCAGCTCCCGATACAGCCGTACGGCGTAGTTGTCGGTCATGCCGGCGACGTGGTCGGTGATGCGGATGAGCTGCTCGTAGCGTGTGCCGTCGTCGGAGATCACCATCGGTCGGAGCGTTCGCTGGTGCTCGCCCCGGAGCGTGTCCGGTTCGAGGAGCGCCCGGACGAAGCACTCGAGCAGGCCCTGGATCGCCTCGGCGCCGGCCAGCTCCATCTTGAGGACGTCGCGCGCCTGGTAACACTGCCGGACGCACACCGCCTCGACCGCATCCAGCTCGGCCGAGCGTGGGATGAACCGGCGCAGGTCCTCGTCGAACGTGCCGTCGAGGATGCCGTCGAGACGCGCCAAGAACGTGTCGGCGAGCTCGTGGAGGAGCGTGTCGATCGCCTGCGCGCGCAGCCAGCCCGCGCGGTCGAGGCGGTCGTTGCGGTTCGCCAGCTTGCGGCCGGCTTCACTCGCCACGGCGCCGGTGCCGCCGAGCGGGCGCACGAGCGCCAGGTACTCGTCCTCGGCCACGTGCTTCAGGCGGAAGCCGTCCTCGAGATCGAGCAGCAGGTAGGCCACGTCGTCGGCCGCCTCGGTGAGGAACGCGAGCGGGTGGCGGGGCCAGCGGTCGAGCCCGGGCGCGCGGCGCTCGAGATGGAGGGCGGCGGCGGTGGCCTCCCACGCCGGCAGCTCGCGGGACATGACGCCGTGCTTCCGCACGCTGCGTCCGCGCTCGCCGCGTCCGCCGACGTCGGAAGCGCACGGATACTTCATGAACGCCCCGAGCGTCGCGTGCGTGAGCTCCAGTCCGCCGCCGCGCCAGGGTTGCTCGAGCCGGGTGAGGATGCGGAAGGCCTGGGCGTTCCCCTCGAAGCGGACGAGATCGCGCCGCTCGCGCTCGGAGAGCCCGTCCAGCAGCCCCGACGGCGCGTGGCGCGCGAAATACTCCTGGATGGCCTGCTCTCCGACATGACCGAACGGTGGATTGCCGAGGTCGTGCGCGAGGCACGCGGCCGCGACGCAATCCCCCACGTCGCGCGGATCGCGGCCCTCGGGCAGCCGCGCACCCGCGGCCACCAGCCGGCGGCCGACCAGTGTGCCGAGCGAGCGGCCGAGCGTGGCGACCTCGAGGCTGTGCGTGAGCCGGGAGTGGACGTGATCGTCCACCGGGAGCGGGAACACCTGCGTCTTGTCGGCGAGTCGGCGGAACGGGCCGGAGAACAGGATGCGGTCGTGGTCCCGCTGGAACGGCGAACGGGCGGCCGAGGCGGGTTCGAGTGCGGCACCGGCGCGGCCATCCGGGAGCAGGTGCTGCCAGTCGAGGGTGCGCGTCACGGCGGAGGCTCCGGTGGTGGTGAGCAGCGTTCGGACCGCGTCTGTTGCGGCTCCGCAGCGAGCGATCTAGACTGGATGCGCTCATTTTCATGCACATCGGTTCCCGGAGGGGCTCGAGCGAGCCCCCGCGAGGCAGGATAGAGAAGACCGACCGGAGATGCCATGACCACCAACAGCAAGCTCAAGGCGTGGGTCGAGGAGATGCGCGCGTTATGCCGTCCGGAACGGGTCGTGTGGTGTGACGGATCCGCGGCGGAGTACCAGGACATCCTCCGGCAGCTGGAGCAGGCCGGGACCGCGATCGCGCTCGACCGGAAGCGGCGGCCCGGCAGCGTCTTCGTGCGGTCGGACCCGGCCGACGTGGCGCGCGTCGAGGAGTTCACGTTCATCTGCTCGCGCACGAAGGAGGATGCCGGTCCCACGAACAACTGGCGCGACCCGGACGAGACGCGCAAGGTGCTGCGCGAGCTGTTCACCGGCTCGATGCAGGGGCGCACGCTCTACGTGATCCCCTACAGCATGGGACCGATCGGCTCCAGCATCTCGCGGATCGGGATCGAGATCACGGACTCGCCCTACGTGGTAGCGAGCATGCACGTCATGGCGCGCGTCGGCAGCAAGGTGCTCGAGACCCTCGGCACCAGCGAGGATTTCGTGCGCGGGCTCCACTCGGTGGGCGCGCCGCTCGCGTCGGCGACGGCGCCGGACTCGCCGTGGCCGTGCAACGCCTCGACCAAGTACATCGCGCACTTCCCCGAGGCGCGCGAGATCTGGTCCTACGGGTCGGGCTACGGCGGGAACGCGCTGCTCGGCAAGAAGTGCCACGCGCTCCGGATCGCGTCCGTGCAGGCCCGCGACGAGGGCTGGCTCGCGGAGCACATGCTGATCTTGAAGCTCACCGATCCCGCGGGGAAGAGCGCCTACGTCGCGGCCGCGTTCCCGTCCGCGTGCGGCAAGACCAATCTCGCCATGCTCACGCCGACGCTGCCCGGGTGGAAGGTGCAGACCATCGGCGACGACATCGCGTGGATGAAGTTCGGAGCCGACGGCCGGCTGCACGCCATCAACCCGGAGGCCGGCTTCTTCGGCGTGGCGCCGGGCACGAGCCTCAGGTCGAATCCCAACGCGATGGCGACCATCGCCTCGAACACGGTGTTCACGAACTGCGCGATCACCCCGGAGGGCGACATCTGGTGGGAGGACATGACCGAAACGCCGCCGCCGGCGCTCACGGACTGGCTGCGCCGGCCGTGGACCCCGCAGAGCGGCCGCAAGTCCTCGCATCCCAATGCGCGCTTCTGCGTGCCCGCGAGCCAGTGCCCGGTGATCGCGCCCGAGTGGCAGGACCCGAAGGGCGTTCCGATCTCCGCGATCCTGTTTGGCGGCCGCCGCGCCACGACGGTGCCGCTCGTGAACGAGGCGCTGTCGTGGCAGCACGGCACGTTCCTCGGCTCGATCATGAGCAGCGAGACCACCGCGGCCGCCGCGGGTACGGTGGGCGCGCTCCGGCACGATCCCATGGCGATGCTGCCGTTCTGCGGCTACCACATGGGCGACTACTTCGCGCACTGGCTCAGGCTGGGAGCCCAGGCGGACGCGCTCAAGCTCCCGCGCATCTTCTACGTGAACTGGTTCCGGAAGGGAGCGGACGGCAAGTTCCTGTGGCCGGGCTACGGTGACAACAGCCGTGTGCTCAAGTGGGTGTTCGAGCGGGTGCACGGCACCGCCCAGGCGGTCGACACACCCATCGGCCGCCTGCCCGCGCCGGGCGCGCTCGACCTCTCCGGGATGAACGTGAGTCCGAGCGCGCTCGAGGAACTGTTGCGCGTGGACGTCGAGGGTTGGACGAACGAGCTGCCCATCATGAAAGTTCACTTCGACAAGTTCGGTTCCCGGCTGCCGAAGGGGCTGCGCGACGAGCTCTGCGCTCTGGAGCAGCGCTTGGCTTCTGCGAACGCCACCGCTTAGTCTTTCCCTCTTTGGCAAGGCACGGCCTCCGTAGTCCTTCGCGACTGCGGAGGTTTCGTGCTTCTGCGGACGCCGGGGGTGCTTTCCGAGCCGGCGCCGGAGCGGGGAGGCCTCTTCGTTCGCGGGGACCCCACTGCGTGGCCCCACTCACGAAGAGGCCTCCCCGCCCCGACGCCTGCGGGAGGGCCGACTCCGTGGCGCGGGCAGCCACAGGGCAGGCGTGGTGGGCAGGTGCCCTGTTTGAGAGTGGGGCCACGCAGTGGGGTCCCCACGAACAAACAGGGCGCCTGCCCGCCGCGCCGGCTCGGAAAGCTCCCCCGGCGTGCGCAGAAGCTCGGAAGCAGTCTCCGTTCGGGCGAACGGCGGTTTGGAGGTGGGGCGGACTGTGGGGAGACGCGATCAGGGGATCGCGGCGGTGAGGATCTCGGGGTCGCGTGTAGTCACGAGGACGTCGTCTTCGATGCGGATGCCACCGAAGTCCTGGAGGGCGTCGACGCGATCCCAGCGGACGGCGTCGCGATGGCGCTCGCGGAGCGCAGGGTCCTGGAGGAGCGCGGGAATGAAGTAGATGCCCGGTTCCACCGTCATCACGTAGCCCACCTCGAGCGGCAGGTCCGTGCGCAGCATGCTGAGCCCGGGCCGGTCGCTGCGCATGCGCCCGGGCAGGTAGCCGCTCGCGTCGCGCACGCCGAGCCCCACCATGTGGCCGATCCCATGCGGGAAGAAGAGCGCCGGCGTGT
>CAYSWZ010000129.1:0-38368 GCA_964434945.1 uncultured bacterium
TCGAGGTGCTTCCGAGCCGCGGGCTCGATGCCGGCGTCGGCGGGCACGCGCTGCTGCAGCAGCGCCCACGCCAGCAGCCCGATCGGCAGGTTGATGAGGAAGATCCAGCGCCACGAGGCGTGCGCCACGAGCATCCCGCCGAGCGGCGGACCGATGGCGAGCCCCACGCCCACCATGGCCCCGAACGCGCCCAGCGCGCGGCCGCGCTCCTCGATCGGGAACGCCTGCACGAGCAGCGCCGAGCCGTTCGACGCGAGGAGCGCGGCGCCCACGCCCTGCAGCACGCGCAGCGCGATCAGCACCTCGACCGTGGGCGCGCTGCCGCACAGCACCGAGGCGGCGCTGAACAGCAGCAGCCCCGCGCCGTAGGTCGCGCGCCGGCCGTGCGCGTCCGCGAACCGGCCCGCAGCCAGCATCAACCCGGTGAGCGTGAGCGAGTAGGCGACCGCGACCCATTCCACCGTGGACAGCCCCGCGTGCAGCGTGCGTTGCAGCGTGGGGAGCGCGATGTTCACCACGCTCGCGTCGAGCGTGGCCATGACGACGCCGAGTGCGATGGGCGGGAACACGCGCCAGCGCGGCCACGCATCGGCCGGCGCACCGGCGACGGACGTCCCCGGCAGCCCGTCGCCGCCGCGCGCGGGCCCGCCGTCGCTCACGACTGCCGCAGGATGCGCATGATCTCCGGCAGGTTGGGTGTCTTGCCGTAGAGCAGCATGCCGAGGCGGAAGAGCCGCGAGCCGAGCATCAGCATGAGCAGGGCGCTCAGCCCGAGGAGCCCGAGCGAAGCCGCGATCTGCCACGGCGGGATCACCGCACCCGAGACCGCGGCGGAGCTCATGCGCAGCATCATGCTCGTGGCCGCCGTGGGCGGGAACAGCGACATGCCGACGGCGAGCCCGGAGTTCGGGGTGTTCAGGAACTTCCACATCACCCAGAATGGGCACACGTTCAAGATGGTCAGGTAGCCGGCGTACTGCGTGGCCTCGCGCAGGTTCGTGGTGAGCGCGCCGATGCTGATCATGATGCTGGAGTAGAACAGGTAGCCGAACAGGAAGTAGAGGAACCCGATCACGAGCAGCGAGCCGGGCAATTGCACGTGGGCCAGCGAGAGCATGCCGCCCCCGGTGAGCGCACCCGCCGCGGTCCACACCCCGACCAGCGTCAGCCCGGCGCTGCCGAGGCCGAACAGCTTGCCCGCCAGCAGCTCGTCGGGCGAGACCGAGCACAGCAGCGATTCGAGGATGCGCGTCTCCTTCTCCTCGGAGACGCCCTGCAGCTGGTACTGGCCGCCGGTGATGATCGCCATCGCGAGCAGGAAGCCGAGCGCGAACGGCAGCAGGAAGCCGGTGATCTGCCGGGCATCGTCCTTGATCCCCCAGTGGCCGCTGTGGTCCTGGGTGTAGGAGTCCATCCCGCGCTCGATCCACATCGCGCGCTCGATCCGGATCGAGTCCGCCTGCCCGACCAGCAGGTTGCGCGTCAGCCAGTGCTCGAGCGGAGCCCAATTGGAGTTGCTCGAGAACACGCGGGTATCGTGCTCGTAGAGCCGCAACCGGCCGGTCTTCATGAAATCGGCGCCCACGACGAGCACCTGCTTCACGTGCCCCTGGTCGAGCGAGTCGAGCGCCACCGCCTGGTCGGAGAATCGCCGCAGGAGGACCGGCACCCGCCGCGGCGGGGCCGCCGGCTTGCCAGACTGGCGCGGGTCGATGTTGGGTTCGGCCGGCGCCACGTACTCGAACGACAGCGGCGCGTTCGCGAACATGCCGGTGGAATCCACCACCGCGACGACGCGCGCCTCCGATTGGCGGGTGACCGCGTCGTCGATCTGCATCTTGGTGCCGACGACTCCTGCCAGGAAGAAGATCGCGGGCGTGAGCAGCAGCGAGACCACGAACGCGGGCCGGCGCACCGTGGTCAGGTACTCGCGGCGCGCGATCACGAACACCTTGGAGATCGAGAACTTCATCGCCTGCCCCCGAGGGAAACGTGTTCGTCCACGGTGGGCGGGCCGCTCCGGCCCTGGTCCAGCCCGACGCCGGCCTCGACCACGTGCACGAAGATCTCCTCGAGCGGCGGCATCACCGGCACGAACGCACGCACCGCGAGTCCCTGGTCGAGCAGGCTCTTCAGCACCGCGGCCGGATGCGCGCTCTTTTCCAGCGCGATCTTCCAGTGGCCGTTCTCCTGGGCCATCGACTTCACGCCGGGGACCGTGCGCGGACTGCCGTCGGCGTGCAGCTCGTAGATGTTCTCGGCGTACTGGCGGCGGATCTCGCCGACCGGGCCGTACAACACCATGTGGCCGCGGTTGATCATCAGCGCGCGGTCGCATTGCTGTTCGACCTTGTTCATCTGGTGGGTCGACAGGAGCACCGTGGTGCCCTCGTCGCGACGGCGGCGGAGGATGTCCTCGAGGACCTGGACGTTGATCGGATCGAGCCCGGTGAACGGCTCGTCGAGGATCAGCAGCTCCGGCCGTGCGATCAGCGCCGAGCAGAGCTGGAGCTTCTGCTGCATGCCCTTCGACAGCGCCGCCACCTGCTTCTTCGCCCACGCGGCGAGGCCGAACTCCTCGAGCAGCGCGATCGCCTCGCGGCGCGAATCGGCGCGGCTCAGGTCCTTCAGCTCGCCGAAGTACGCGAGCGCATCGAGCACCGGCACCTTCCGGTAGAGCCCGCGCTCCTCCGGCAGGTACGCGGTCCGCGGGCGATTCGGCCCGCCGACGGCGCGGCCGCCGAACGTGACGGTCCCGCCGTCGGGGCGGACGATGTCGGTGATCATGCGGATCAGCGTCGTCTTGCCGGCGCCGTTCGGGCCGAGCAACGCGAAGATCTCGCCCGCGGCGACATCGAAGCTGACGTCGTTCACCACCGTGCGGTCGTCGTAGACCTTGCGGACGTTGCGGACCTGGAGCATGTCGTCCTCGGAGCGGAGGGTTCGCGCGCGGCACCCGGAGGGGCGCTTCGCGCGCTGCCGGGCGGCCGCCCTGGCGGGGGGCGCACGGCGCGAGGAGAGACAGTAGGATGGCGGCGCGGGGCCCACAAGCGGCGGGCGACCGGCGCCGGGGGCCCCCGGTCCGCCGGACGGCCGGTCGAACCCGGGCGATGAGTGGTCTCCCGGAAGGCAGCCCGGGGAGCCGGACGGCCCGGCCGCCCCGCCATCTCCGCCCCGTCCAGCGTCCTTCCTCGGTCCCATCGGGCGGCGGCGGGGGGTCATGCAAAGCGCCCAACCGGCCGATAACCCGGGCGACGATTCGCGCGTTCCCACCCGGTCCGCTCGCCCTCCCAGGATGGGACGGCCCCCAAGTCCCGAGGAACCTCACCATGCGTCATCGCCGCCTGACACTGGCCGCCCTGGTCGTGACCGTGTGCGCCGCGAGTTTCACCGGTTGTAATTGCGGCAGCCAGAAGATCGTCGGCCCGCCACTGCCGCCCTTGTCCAAGGTGGTGCTGACGCCGCCGACCGACACGATGCTCGTGGGCGACATGCACCAGTTCGTGGCCTCGGCGCTCGACACCAACAGCGTCGCCGTCTCGGGCGCGGCGTTCGACTGGACGAGCAGTAATCCCACCGTGTTCACGGTCTCGACCGCCGGGCTCGTGACCGCGGTCGGCGAGGGCGTCTCGTCGTTGATCGCGACCGCCGGGGGCAAGGCCGACACCTCCACGATCGTGGTCAAGGTGCAGAACGGCTGGTACTCGCAGCCGAGCGCGTCGACGAACAACCTGAACGGGGTGTACTTCCTGCCCGACGGTCGGAGCGGCTGGGCGGTGGGGGACGCGGGCACGATCCTGCACACGACCACGGCGGGCGCCAGCTGGGGCGCGGAGGCGAGCGGCACGGCGTTCAACCTGAACGGCGTGTGGTTCACCACCGCGGCGACCGGGTTCGCGGTGGGCCACGGCGGGACCGTGATGCGCACGAGGAACGGCGGCACGTCGTGGACACGACTCATCACCGGCGCGGCCGCGAACCTGTTCGGTGTGTGCTTCGCCGACACGTCGCACGGCTGGGCGGTGGGCGCGAACGGCATCATCCTGCGCACGGTCGACGGCGGGAACAACTGGAGCAGCCTGAACCCGACCGCGCAGCAGTTGAACGGCGTCTCGTTCAGCGACACGACCGACGGCTGGGCCGTCGGCGCAGGCGGAGTGATCGTGGGGACGCACGACGGCGGCCGCAGCTGGTACGTGGTCCAGCCTTCCGTCACCTCGCAGACGCTGCGCGGGGTGTGGCGCAGTTCCGCCACGAGCGCGTTGGCGCTCGGCGCGCAGGGGGTGAACCCGTTCACGACGCAGACGGCCGACTCGCTGCAGTGGAACCTGGGCTCGGTGGGGGCGGGGAACGACATGCACGGGATGCACCTCGTGGGGCCGTCCATCGGCTATGCGGTGGGTACGAACGGCTCCGGCCTCGTGCTCAAGTCCTACGACGGCGGCATGTCGTGGTCGCCGCAGGTCTCGAACACCGCGCAGACGCTGAACGGCGTGTGGTTCGTGGACGAGCTGCGCGGCTGGGCGGTGGGCGCCGCGGGCCGCGTGCTGCACACGTCGAACGGCGGGAACTGAGCTCCGGGGGCGGGCCGCCGGCAGCAGGCCGGCGGGTCCGCCCCGCGGCGCTCGTGCCGGCTCGTGCGCACGCCCGCGATTGACGCGGGCACGTCCGCCCGCGACCATGCCGCCATGCCACCGAGACTCGTCATCGTGGATGGGTACAACCTCATCCTGCGCTCGGCCCGCCTCAAGCCCGGGCCGAACCGCACGCTCCGCGAGTCGCGCGAGAAGCTGGTGAACCTCCTGTCGTGGATGATGGGCGCCAACGACGTCCGCTACGTGATCGTGTTCGACGGCGCCGAGGCCGGCGGCCGCGACCAGGACAGCGGCCGCGTTCAGGTCACGTACTCGCGCCCGCCGGACAAGGCCGATGACGTGATCCGCCGCATGGTCGAGCGGAAGGTGGACGGCGACGAGGCGATCACCGTGGTGACCTCCGACCTCGAGGTGGCGCGGCACGCGCGCGCGATGGGCGCGGACATCTCGCTCGCCGACCTGTTCCTGGCGGCCGCGCTGGGCGATGCCGGCCGGGCGGCGGGCGAGGGGTCCGACGGCGGGGCGGAGACGACGGAGAAGCCGGTGTCGTTGTCGAAGAAAGAGATCGAGGAGTGGGCCGAGCTGTTCCGCCAGCGGCGTGCAACCCCGCCCGGATCGGGCCGCGATCCCGGCTCCGAGCCCGGGAACTGACAGCAACCGGACCTCGGACGCGTCACGCCCGGCCCGCTCGCGCGTTCTTCCAGCTGGATCCGACCCGCTCCCCCTTCACCCTGGAGGCCCTGATGAAGCGCGGCACGCCGATCACCGCACTCCTGTTGACGCTCGCGGCCCTCACCGGAGCGCGCGCCGCGTCGAGCACGCAGGGCAAGTCCGCAGGCTCGCCCCATCCGGCGCATGTCGAGGTGGCGACGTTCGCTATGGGCTGTTTCTGGTGCGGCGAGACGCAGTTCGAATCGCAGCCCGGCGTGCTGTCGGTGATCTCGGGCTACACGGGGGGACGGCAGGAGAACCCGACCTACGAGCAGGTGAGCGACGGCGGGACCGGGCACTACGAATCGGTGCAGGTGACGTTCGATCCCGCGAAGACCAGCTACGCGAAGATGCTCGACCTGTTCTGGCACGGCATCGATCCGACGCAGGACGACGGCCAGTTCTGCGACCGCGGCCCGCAGTACCGCTCGGTGGTGTTCGTGGCGGACGAAAAGCAGCGGAAGCTCGCCGAAGAGACGAAGCACGCGATCGAGGCCTCGGGCGTGCTGCACGAGCCGATCGTCACGCAGATCCTGCCCGCGACGCGATTCTGGCCGGCGGAGGACTATCACCAGGACTTCTGGAAGAAGGACCCGGTGCGCTATCGCACCTACCGGCTCGGATGCGGCCGTGATCGCCGGCTGGTCGAGCTGTGGGGTGCGCTGGCGTCGAAGCCGCTCGTGCACTGACCCAGGGCCCCGCTCGCTTCCGCTTCAGCGCCCCGCGGCGCGGCAGCCCGTCTCTCCCCCGAGCTGCCGCGTCTCCCTCCGCAGACTCACCCCCCGTTGCGCACGGCCGCCTTGCGGCCGCCCGATGCCGCCGTCCGCTTCACCACCAGCACGCTGCACGGCGCGTGGCAGACCGCGTGCGCGGACACGCTGCCGAGCAGGAGCTTGGTGATTCCGGTTCGCCCGTGCGAGCCCACCACGAGGAGATCGACGCCCTCGTCGCGCACGGCCTGAACCAGCGCGCTCGCGGGCTCGCCCAGCACCACCTTCGTTTCGCACGGAATGCCCGCCTCGGTGAGCGCCTGCGACGCGCGTGAGACGAGTTCTTCGTGCTCGCGCACGTCCAGCGCCTCGATCTCCGCCGAGGCGGCAGCGGCCTCGAACGGGGCCGCCACCATTCCGGCGGCAGCGTTCGCAACGCTCACCACCAGCGTCCGGCTGCCGGCGGGCCAGCGCATGCGGGCGACGAAGTCGACGACGGGCTGCGAACTCTCGGACCCGTCCACCGCGATCATGATCTTCATGGGAACCCTCCTCCACGGACCCCACCAGCATCGCCGCTGGAGCGGCCGGGCGCCATGGGACGGAGGGCGTCCCGCGGCTACTCCTTTGGTAGCATCCCTTGTCCCCCCGGGCCCGGAAAGCGCTAGGATTGCCCCGAGATGGCAGGTGCCGTCTTCCACAAGACATCCGCCGCGATCCCCCCGAGCGGCTCACCGAGGAGCACCTCATGTCGAAAGCGCGCTCCATTCCACCCAAGCAGCGACCGCGATCCGCGCGGCACGCGGCGTCGCCCTCCGCACCGCGCGTGCGGGTCGTCGTGGCCGACAGCCAGGCCATCGATCGCGGCGGGATCGTCGGACTGATCGACGACGAACGTGACCTGGAGGTCGTGGGCGAATCGGCCACCCTCGAAGAGACCATACGGCAGTGCAGGGCCCTCACCCCGGACGTGCTGGTGCTGGCGCTCAACCTGGCCGGGCAGGAGTCGCGATCGGCGCTCACCGCGATCCACGCCGAGCTGCCCGAGCTCAAGGTGCTCGCGCTGGCCGAACGCGCGGCGCCGGATTGCCTGGTGTTGAACCCGCCCTCGCGCCGCGCGCGGAACGGCGAGACGCCTCCGCCGTGCGCCGTCGGCACGGACTGCCTGACGCTCGCCGTCACCCAGGGCGCGATGGCCACGCTGCGACGGACGGCCGATCCGGAGGAACTGTTCCGCGCCATTCGCTCGGTTGCGGAGGGCGGCGCGTCCTACGACGCGCTCACCGCGGCGAACATGCGCTCGTCGAACATGGGCGCGAAGGGACATGCCCACGACCACCGGCAGCTCACCGGGCGAGAGCTCGAGGTCGCGTCGCTGATCGCCGACGGACGCTCGAACAAGGAGATCTCGACCACGCTCGCGATCAGCGAGGCGACCGTCAAGAAGCACGTCGGGAGCATCCTCGTGAAGCTCGGACTCGAGGACCGGCTGCAGGCGGGGCTCTACCTCGCCCGCAATCCGCTGGTGATTCGCGCGGACTGAAGCGCCGGAAACGCAGGCACCCCCGGCGAAGAGGTTCTCGCCGGGGGCGACCATGCGCGACGTCAGCCGGTGCACGCGTCCAGAGGCGGACGGCTACGGAGTCTCCGCCGGCATGCGCTGCGGGACCACCGCGAACGGGAACACCCAGGCGTTCGAGTCGTACGGGGCCTGGTCGTCGAACAGCGTTCCGTTCGAGAGCGCGTCCACACCGAAGTAGCGCAGGCCCGGGAGCCGGCCGGTTTCGAACTGGAACGTGAACGTTCCATCGCCGCCACTCACGAAACGCCGGCGCATGTCGTCGCCGTAGAACAGCACCACGTCGCCGGCGTTGCCGGTCGTCGCGGTCAGGGTCACCTGCGTGCCCGGCTCCAGCAGCTCGATGCGGCGGAGTCGGTGCAGTTCGAGCGGATCGGTGATGGTGGTATCGAGCAGTCCGCTCTGGATGCGCAGGCTCACGATGTGGGTGGAGCCGCCGCGCGTGTGCACGTCGACACCCGACGTGCCGGCCAGCCGCCAGCCGCCGAGGAAGGCGCTGGCAGGCCCCGTCTCGCGGACGAGCATCAGCTTGCGCGTCCAATCGTCATCCAGCGGCTTCTTCACGAGTGTTCGGCTGGTGTCGGCCGGGTTGGTCGAGCCGGCGACGAGGTCGAACGTGCCGAGGAAGTGCCGGTGGACGGTGACGAGCGCGAGCGTCGGACGGCCGGTGGAATCCGGGGCGCCGAACTGCGTGTCGGTGGTGCGCGTCTCGCTCGTGATGTCCCGCCAGAAGCGGAGCGGCCGGATCGCGGCGAAGCCGCCCGCGCCGTCGAGGACCTGTGGGTTCGGACTCTGCCAGACGTTCTCGTTCACGTACTCGGGACTGTTCTGGAGCACGCTCGAGACCTGGGCCTGATCGCTGCCCGCGGGCGCACCACTGTCGACCGCGGACTGGAGTGGACTCGTGCTCTTGCCGCATCCGGCGAGCGCCAGGGCGGCGAGGGTCACGACGCTGGACCACACGCGCTGTTTCATCGGAAGGACCTCCATGAACGAGTGCGCCGCGGCTGCGGCGAGGGCGAGCGGCCAGGGCAAGAAGCCGTCGGACGAAGGTGAGGCATTGCAGCGCACGTGCCACGCCGCGGGCCGCGCCAAGGCGTTGTGCCGCAACGACCGGAGTGTTCTCTCTCAGGTTGCGGTGTACCTCTGCGGCCAACCGTGTCCGCGTGTCGTACCCGGGCGGGACACCGCCGGGCGCCCGGCCGACGCGGGCGCAAAAACCCGGCGGCGCGACCCGGAGGGGCCGCGCCGCCATGAATCACGCTCGCGAGCGGGGCGGGTGAGCCCCGTCGCATCCGCCTGCGTCAGAGGGTGAGCTTGGTGTCGTGGTCGACGTGGAACACGAGCTCCACGCCTTCCTTCACCGTGGCCTGGTACCCCTTGGACTTGGCAACCGCCCCGGTCGCCGCGGCGCCGCCGAGCAGGCCGCCGATCAGCGCGCCCTTGCCCGAGCCGCCGATCGCACGGCCGATGAGCGCGCCGGCCCCCGCACCGCCCGCGATGGCACCCAGGTTTCGCGTGCGCGTCGAGCCCGCGATGATGCTGTCGGCGGTAGCCGTGATGCTGTGCGTCTTGCCGTTCGCCTCGATCGAGGTCACACGCAGCACGAGCACGGCGCGGTCGCCCTTCTGCGCCGGCAACACGCCGTCGACGACACCGTGCACGACACTCCCGGTCGGGAACGGCGCCAGGTTGCCCACGACCACGGCCTCGGAGATCGACCCGGTCCACTCCTGGCCGACCGTCGCGGTCTCGGACGTGAGGGCGGAGCCCATGGTGATCTTGAGCCCGGTTCCCGCGGACACGGTCGCGGTCGGCGCGGCGGGAGGCGCGGGCGGGGTCTTCTTCGGCTTGGGCGTCTCGGTCTTGGGGACCGGTGTCGGCGTCGGCTTCTCCGTGGCCGGCGTGGACTGCGGCTGGAAGTTGGTCTGGGGCTGGATCTGGCCCTGCGGCTGCTCGACCGGGCTCGAGGCGAGCAGGCTGTCGCTGCTGGCGACCGTGGCGGGCGTGTTCTGCGCGGACTTCTGGCTGCAGCCGGCGAGGATCACGAGCGCGAGTGAAGCGAGGAAGGACTTCGAACAGAGGCGGATGGTCACGAGGAATCCTCCATGCGTACCCGGCTTCCGTGCCGGGGCTGGGGGGGAACATCTGGGGTGGGAGCGTCTGCGCGATCCACGAGTCCTGCGGGATGGCGTGGACAGGATGCCCGCCAGAGGTGAGAGACGCAAGCCGGGAACGGCGAAATCACTGCCGGTCCGTGTGCGCAGCCACCGCTTCGCTGTTGCCTCGCTCGTGCGCTGAAGATCGTTGCTGCGCTCGGGCGGCGTCGTAAGTTGTTGCGGCGCAGAACTCGCAACCGCGCGGGGAGGCCGATCCGATGCGCAGCAACGATCCTCAGCGCACAAGTCCTCGGCAATCGCGCGCGTGAACCTGAGGCGTTTTCGCACGGACCCGATGGCGTGTCATGAATGAGTCACGCGCGAATGCCACGCCGGGGCAGCTCGCGCCACCGGGCACGAGCTCGACGGGCGCCCGGCGCCGCGTGTCCTGCGCGGCGGGGCGCGATGGCCGCCGCCGGCCGCGGCGGCGTATGGTCGGGGGACGCGATCGTTCCGCGTGCCCGAGCCGTTCCTCCCGTCCGGAGAACCGACATGAAGATCCTCTTTCGCCGCGCCGACCCCACGACGCATCCCGCCGGCCTCCTGGCGGTCGGAGTCTCCGAGGGAAGCCTGTCCCGTTCGGGCTTCGCGGCACGTCTCGATGCGGCGAGCGGCGGCGCCGTGCAGGCGCTGCTCGCGAGCGGTGACTTCGCCGGCCGCGCGGGCGAGACCGCGCTCCTCTACCCGGGCGGCGTGAAGGCGAAGCGCGTGCTGGTGGTGGGGCTCGGGCCGGCCGCAGACCCCGGAGCGCGCGGCATGCTGCTCGCCGCCGCGACGGCGGCGCGCAGGGCCCGCGAGCTGGGCGCGGGCAGCCTCGCGCTCGCGTTGTCCGAGCGCGTCGAGTCCGACCCCGCGCTCGCGCGCGCCGCGGGCGAGGGGATCGCCCTCGGACACCATCGCCACACGGCGTACCTCTCGAACGGGGGCAAACCGCCGCTCGCGGGCGTGGAACTGCTGGCACTCGCGGCACCCTCCGCCGCGGCGCGTGCCGCGCTCGATGCCGGGGTCGCGCGCGGCGAGGCGGTCGCGCTCGCACGCGATCTCGCGAGCACGCCCGGCCAGGACCTGCCGCCCGCGGCGCTCGCCGAGCGCGCGCGCGAGGTGGCGCGCAGGGTCGGCGCGAAGGCGACGATCCACGAGCCCGCGGCGATGGAACGACTCGGAATGGGCTGCGTGCTGGCCGTGGGGCGGGGGAGCCCGCACCCGCCGCGCTTCGTCGAGCTGGTGAAGTCGCCGGCCGGCGCCGCGCGCGGCGGGAAGGCGCGCACGGTCGTGTTGATCGGCAAGGGGGTCACGTTCGACACCGGCGGCGTATCGCTCAAGCCCCGCGAGGGCATGAGCAAGATGAAGTACGACATGAGCGGATCGGCGGCGGTCATTGGCGCCTTCGCCTCGCTCGACACGCTCGAGCTTCCGTTCCGTCTCGTGGGATTGATCCCGAGCGCCGAGAACGCGATCGGCGAACGCGCGGTGAAGCCGGGTGACGTGGTCCGCGCCATGGACGGTACCACCATCGAGGTCACGAACACCGATGCCGAAGGCCGGTTGCTCCTGGCCGATGCGCTCGTCTACGCACGGCGCTTCGCCCCCGACGCGGTCGTGGACCTGGCGACGCTCACCGGCGCCATGTCCATCGCGCTCGGCCGTCACGCCGCCGGGCTCTACACCGCTGACGAGGCGCTCGCGGCGGAACTGCTCGCCGCCGGCGAGGCCACCGGTGAGCGGTTGTGGCGCATGCCGCTCTGGCCCGAGTTCCTGAGCGAGATGCGCGGCGACACCGCCGATCTCGTGAATTCGAACGAGCGGCGCGAGGGCGGCTCGAACACCGCGGCCGCGTTCCTGTCGCACTTCGCGAAGGGCATGCCGTGGGCTCACCTCGACATCGCGAGCACCGCGTGGACCTACAGCGACCGCCCGGATTCCGTGCGCGGGCCGAACGCGTTCGGGGTGCGCCTGCTGGTGGACTGGCTGGAGCGACGCGCTCGCGGGGACCGGCCCGGGTCCGCGCCCGACCTCGCGCTCTCCCCGCCGGAGCGAGCGTCCAGGCCCGTCGCGCGCGCCCGCACGGCCCGGAGCAGGCGGCCGCGCTGAGCTGTGTCTGGGAATGCCCGAGCGCAAGGCGTCGAGACCGAGTGACGAGCGGAATCGCGGCCTTCAGGCCACGTCGGAGCGAGGAGCCGGGCTCGCGGGGCACCCGCAACGCGGGTCCAGCAATCGGGCATTCTCAGACACAGCTAGTGCGCGCGGGTCGCCCGCTTCTTCGGCGCTGCCGGCTGCGGGTCGGGCACATGCTCGATGCTCAGGCCGCTCGGCTCGTTGGCCATGCGCAGCATGCGACCGCGCGCGTCCGCCCACAGCTCGAAGCGCACGGCCCCGTCCTCGAGCGCGTAGCGCCGGGCCGGCACGCGACGGGAGCCCACGAGCAGCGTGTCGGGGTTGCCCGTGGTGAGCGTGGCGAGCGGCATCGTCAGGGAGTCGGGCGCCAGCGCCACGAGTTGCACGCGGCGCGACACGAACTCCTTGCCCGCGAGACTGCGGCACAGCACGTCGAACAACGTGAACAGCTGCTGGTCGAGCACAAACAGCCTGCCCGGCGGCTGGACGATGCGATCCGCATTGCCCGCCCCGTCGATCTCGGTGAAGTAGGTCATCACCGTGTCTCCGGGCAGCAGGCCGCGCACCACCTTGTGGCCATGGAACTCCTGGCTCGACGTGTAGTCCTGGAGTCCGAGGTCGTGCGCGTCCACCACCAGCACCATGCGCTTCGTGAACACGTACCGCACACCCTTCTCGTCCTGGAACTTTCGCTCGATGTTCGATGCGATCACCAGCGAATCGCCCATGGGCAGGTAGCGGTAATGCTCGGTCGCGACAGGCACGTCGTGGTCGAAGACGACGAACGCCCCGGTGTCCACCCCGGCGGCCACCTGGGCACGTGCGGCGGGTGCGATCACGGCGAGCGGGAGGGCGGCGAGGAGGATGAGCGGCAGGCCGGTGCGGCGGCGGGCGGGAGTGGGCATGACCCCCGAGCCTAGCATGGCGTTCGCCGGCAGGGCGCAGGCCTTTGCAAGGACTCGCGGCGTCACGTGCCTGCGCGCTCGAGCCGGGTGACGCATTCGATGTGGGGCGTGTGCGGGAACATGTCGTACGGCGTCACCTCGGCGGGTCTCCAGCCGAGCGCCGCGAAGTCCTTGAGGTCCCGCGCGAGCGTGCCCGGGTTGCACGATACGTAGACGATGCGCGCGGGCGAGAGTTCCGCCACGCGCTCGACGACGCGAGGGTGCAGCCCCGAGCGGGGCGGGTCGACCACGACGACGTCCGGGCGGGGGGCGCCCGCGCGCTCCCCGCGCGCCCACTCGCGCAACACGGCCCGAGCCTCCCCCAGCTCGAATCGCGCACGGACCGTGCGATTGCGCGTGGCGTTCCGCCGGGCGCGCTCCACCGAGTCCGCCACGCTCTCGACGCCCACGGCCTCGGCGGCGGCGCGCGCGAACAGCAGCGTGAGCGTGCCGGCGCCCGAGTAGAGATCGAGCACGCGCTCGCGCCCGGTGAGCTCCGCCGCGGCGAGGGCGCCTTCGTAGAGCCGTTCGGCCTGCGCGCTGTTCGTCTGCAGGAACGCGTTCCCGACCACCTCGAACTCGAGCCCGAGCAGCCGCTCGACGATGACGCCATCGCCCACCAACGGGCGCTCCTCTTCGGCGAACGCCACGTTCGAGCGGCTGCGATTGAGCCCCAGTGTCACCGTCCGCACCTCGGGGGAGAGCGCGGCCACTCCGCGCGCCCAGTCCGCGAGTGCCGGCAGCTCGTCGGACGACGCCAGGAGATTCACCGCGCAACTCGCGGTGTGCGCGAGGTGGCGGACGACGAGGAAGCGCGCCACGCCGTCGTGCCGCGACGGATGGTAGGCGCGCCAGCGATTCGCCGCGGCGAAGGCCTGCGTGAAGCGAACCACTTCCACCGTGAGGGGCGACGGCAGCCAGCACTCGCGCAGTTCGAACACGCGGTCGAACGTGCCGCGCTCATGGAGACCCAGCACCGGCGCCTCGTGACCCTCCGCGCCGGGCGTCCCGGGCATGAACGAGAACTCCATCTTGTTCCGGTAGTGCCACGCGGACGGTGCCGCGACGATGGAGCGGACGGGCGGGTCGGCGAACCCGCCCAGGTGGCGCAGCGTCTCGCGCACCTGGCGTTCCTTGAGCCGGAGCTGGTCTTCGTAGGGCAATTCCTGGAGCCGGCAGCCGCCGCAACGGTCGACGTGCGCGCAGCGCGCCGCGATGCGGTGCGCGGAGGGAGCCTCGACCGAGACGAGCCGGGCTTCCGCCAATCGCCGGCTGGTCTTCGTCACCCGCGCGGTGATGCGGTCCCCGGGGAGGCCGCGATCCACGAACACCACCTGGCCGTCGACGCGCGCCAGCGCCTTGCCGCCGAGGACGACATCCTCGACGTCCACGCTTAACACGTCCCTGACTTTCATGCAGTCCGACCAGCCTTCCGGTGCTGCGCGAGCGGCATTCGGGGTTTTCGCGGGGTGGCGACCGAACCATTCGGGTGATTCGCCTGTCTATTCCCAGCGAAGTCCGCGAAGTCCACTCGTCTCTCGCCCCCGGGCGCCAAGCTATCCCGGGCCATTCGCGAGCCGCAAGGCGGCCGCCGGCCCGGACACTCACAGGAGGAATCCCATGCGATCGAAGATCGCGCGCTGGTGCGTCGCGATGACGCTCTTCGCGCTGGCCGCCGCGCCGGCGCTGGCTGCCGGGCGTGGCTGGCTCGGGGTCAGCACGCAGCCGACCGATGCGGAGCTGCGAAAGGGCCTCGATTTATCGAGCGATGGCCTGCTCGTGAACCAGGTCACGGACGGAAGTCCCGCAGATCGCGCCGGGCTGCGCAAGGGTGACGTGATCCTCACCTTCAACTGGAAGGCCGTGACCGACCCCGAGAAGCTGCGCGACATGGTGCGCGACACGGCGCCCGGCCGCAGCGTGTCCCTCGGGCTCTGGCGCGACGGCGCGAAGATCTCGCTGCAGGCGACCGTGGGGGAAGTCCCGAGCGGCGAGGACGGCGGTGACGACTTCGACGCGCCCACGCCGCCCATGCCGCCGACGGCGCCGCGCGCGCCCGGCGAGACGCACCGCCACGTCATCATCAACGGCCGCGAGATTCCCGACGACGACATCGACGGGTTGATGCATCTCAAGGAGCTCGACGGGCTCCGCACGCTGCGCAGCTGGAGCGGCCCCGGGGGCACGATGATGTTCGCACCGGCGGCGGTGGGCCGCGGCCGTCTCGGCGTGCGCGTCGAGAAGCTGAACAGCGATCTCGGCCAGGCGCTCGGGGTCGTCGGTGGCAAGGGCGTGCTCGTGACCGAGGTGTTCGAGGACACACCGGCGCAGAAGTCCGGGCTCAAGGCAGGCGACGTGATCGTGAAGGTCGGCGTGGACACCGTGAACACGCCGGAGGAGCTGGTACGCGCGCTCGACCGCCACGATGGAAAGATCGGCCTCACCGTGCTGCGCAAGGGGGTGCGGCGCGAAGTCCAGCCCGAACTCGCGGCCCGTTCGGACACGCACACGCACACGTATTACTGGCACGACGACGGTGACACGGAGGACCACCCGAGAAATCCGGAACCGGGACGGGGGCCCCGGGTGTATCGATGGAAGATGAGCGCAGATTCAGGGGACGTGGCGGACCTCCGGGAGGAGATGCGCCAGCTGAAGCAGGACCTCGAGGATCTCCGCACGCAGATGAATGAACAGGACAAGGTCAAGAGCCAGGACAAGGCCGACAAGACCACGGACAAGAAGCAGGCGAAGCAGCCGGCGAAGTCGCCGGACAAGAAGTAGCCCCAGTAAGCGTTCCGAGTGGCGTCCCCCAGACGCGCGGCCTGCGTCGTGGCGTGAGCCCCGGCCGCCGTCTCGGGGGGGCGTCGTTCCATTCGACCGTCACCGAAAGGTGCCAGCATGGGGCGAAGTAAGGTCGGATGGTGCAGCGCGGCGCCCCCACGAATCGGCGGATGACGCCGAGCGACTCTTCTGCGAGTCGGCTCGGCGTTTACGTTTCTTTTTGCGGTTTCGTCGCCGTGGATGGGGCGGGGTCTCGCCAAGGCGAACGCTCCCTTCGCGCATCCTGCGCTCCGGTCGCTCGGCGTTCGGCCCGTTCCGCCATCCTGGCTGCACGGGCCTCTCGACGCCGCCTTGACGAAAGCCCCGCTCACCCTCAGCGACGCTCCAGCTAGACCTCGCCGACGAACACTCAAGAACGAACTCTGCGCTAAGCTCGTCGAATGTCTCCGTTCACGCCGACCTACTGCCCGCGCTGTGCGACCCGGATGGGGACGGCGGACGATCACGGGATGGCGCGGCCCGCGTGTCCGTCGTGCGGGTACATCTGGTATCGCAATCCCGTGCCCGCGGCGGGGGTGCTGCTCGCCGAACAGGGGCGCGTGCTGCTGGTGAAGCGCCGGTGGGAGCCGCGGGCCGGGTATTGGTGCCTGCCGTCGGGATTCATGGAGGCGGGGGAGCGCCCGGAGCAGACCGCGGTTCGCGAGCTGCAGGAGGAGACCGGGGTGATCGCGCAGCTCACCGGCCTGTTCGGCGTGTACGCCGGCTTCGATGATCCGCGCGTGCGCGCGGTGCTGATCCTCTATACCGGGATCGCCACCGGCGGGGAGGCGCGTGCGGGCGACGACGCGGAGGAGCTCGAGTGGTTCCCGCTCGAGGCGTTACCCGCCGAGCTCGCGTTCGCGTCGCACCGCCAGGCGCTCGCCGAGTTCCGCGAACGCCTGGCCGGCGCGTGAAGGGTTCAGCCGCGCATCTCGAACGGCGGCAGCTCGCGCTGTTCGAGTGAGCGAGGCGCCGTGGCGGAGGATGTCCCGCCACCGTCGTCGGCGAGGGCGGCGCCGTTCGGAGCGCCACCCTGCGCCGCCGCGCGCTCGCCCATCGCCATGGAGAGCACCGCGCTCGCCATCATCGCCCGGTCGAGATCGGTCTCGTTGAACGCCTTGCCGTCGCGCTTGTTGCTCAGGTTCAGGACCCCGAGCAGGCGGTTCTTGTGCACGAGCGGCACCGACACGAACGATCCCGAGTTGTAGTGATCCACCCCGGTCGGGCGCACCGGCGAGGCGTCGCCGGCTTTTCTCATGAGCACCGGCTTGCGGTGGTTCGCCACCCAGCCCGCGACGCCCTGGCCGAGCGGCAGGCGGACCTGCCCGGCCATGTTGGGATCCATGCCGCGGTGCGCGGCGATGTGCAGGTGCCGGTCGCTCACCCGCATCAGGCTGCAGCGGTCGACCGCGAATGCCTCGCAGAAGCGCTGCACCAGCGCGCGCGACATGAGCGAGTCGTCGTGCTCGAGCTGCGACGCCTCGAACACCTCGCGCAGGAAGTCCATCGTCTCCTGCTGGTCGTTCAGCCGCTGTTGCGCGGTCGCGAGCTGGGTGTAGGCGTCGTTCAGGTGCCGGGCCGCGGTGGAGGCCTGCTCGTCGAGTGCCCGCAGCTGCTGGCGCAGACCCTCGAGCTCGGTGCGCTCCTGGTGCGCGGTGTTCTGGATGCGGTCCACCTCGCGTGCCTGCAGTTCCATGCGCTCGGCCTTGAGCCGGTTGTCCTGGGCCAGCGCCGCGGCCTCGGCCTCGAGCTGGCGCACGCGCTCCAGGTACGCGCCCTGCGTGCGGCGCGACTGCTCCTCGGCCACCCGGGCCTCGGGCGTCTGCCGGCCCTCCGCGTGCATGTGGCGGGCGAGCGCCACCGCCGCCATCGTGCGGATCGCGAGTACCTCCTCCACCGCGGCGGCCGGGAACGCGCCGCGCCGCGACGACACGATCATCAGCAGCGCCATCAGGTCGTCCTGGTCGGCGAGCGGGAGCACGATGCACGAGTGCCACGGGACGGGGGCGACCAGCGGCTGGACCTGGGCGGCCTCGAACCGGTCGGGCTCGTAGACCGGGGTGGCCCGGAACACCTTGGTCAGTAGCGAGCGGCGCTCGGAGGCATTGAAGAATGCACTCGGGCGGAAGAACTTTCGCACGAGTCGCGCCGGCAGGTGGTCCACGGGCAGGACCACGTCGCGGCGGTCGAGGCGGCCGCGTTCGCGCGACCAGATGGCGGTGAGCGCGTCGTGCTCGCCATCCACGAGCGCGAGGGTGGGATGCCAATCGCCTTGATAGGCGCGGAGATAAGCCAGCAGGGCGTCGATGACGCCCTCCACGTCACCGGCGGCGGACAGGTGATCGCACACGTCACGCAGTTGGATCTTCGCCATGATGCATCCCCCCCGAAGCGGTCCCGAGCGATGGAAGTCCGCCGAGGCGTGGCAATGCCCGTGCCCGACCGGTGCGTGCATTCCGCCCGCGGATTGCGGAAATCCCGGCCGGCTGCGGCGCTCGCGGAAAACCCCTACATTCAGGACACCCGCACCGTTCCCGGCCCTCCACCCTGGAGCCCGTGATGCCCAAGCTGATCGCCGATCGTCCCGTGCTGCACACCACTTCCGAGCTGGGCCGCGTCATGGCGGCGGCGGCCGCGCGCGAGCGGGCCGGCGAACGCGTACTGCACCTCGAGCGCGGCGAGCCCGACTTCGACACGCCGGCGCACATCGTGGAGGCGCTGGCGCGCGCCGCCCGCGACGGCTACACGCACTACCCGGACGCACGCGGCGAGCGCTCGTTCCGCGAGGTGCTGGCGGCGAAGCTGGCGCGCGAGAACGGCATTCACGCGCACGTGGACGACATCGTGGTCACGGCCGGCGGCACCCACGCGCTCTTCCTCGCCCTCCAGTGCCTGCTCTCGGCCGGCGACGAACTCCTGCTGCTGTCGCCCCACTGGATGGCACTTCCGAAGCTGGTGGGATTCGCGGCCAGTGCGCGCTACCGCACGCTGCCGGTCTACCTGGAGCTGCTCTCCGGCGCGTGGACGCCCGCCGAGTTCGCGGAACGATTGCGTGCGGCGCTCCGGCCCGAGACGCGCGGCATCTACCTCAACACGCCGAACAACCCGTCCGGCGCCGTGGTCTCGCGCGAGCACTTGGCCGCGCTCGCGCAGGTGGCGATCGAGCGCGACCTGTTCGTGCTCGCCGACGAGGCCTACGAGCACATCCTGTTCGACGGTGCGCAGCACGTGTCGCTGGCATCGCTGCCCGGCATGGCGGAGCGCACGCTTTCCATCTACACCATGTCCAAGACCTACGCCATGACCGGCTGGCGCGTCGGGTACGTCGTCTCGCCCGAGGCCATGCGCCCGGCCATGGCGCCGTTGCTCGCGTTCTACACCACGCACGGCGTGTTCCCCGCGGCGCAGATCGCCGCGCGTGAAGCCGTCGCGGGCCCGCAGGACGCGGTCGTGCGCATGCGCGACGCGTACCAGGCGAGGCGGAAGCTCCTCCTCGACGGGCTCGCGGGCGGCAATGCCGTGCACGCGCCGGTTCCGAAGGGCGCGTTCTACGCATTCGCGAACGTGGCTGCGGCGCGCGGATCCCGGGACGTGTGGGCGCTGGTGGAGGAGTGGCTGGGATTCGGCGTCGCGGTGCTGCCGGGCACGGCGTTCGGACCCGAGCACGGCGACTGGGTGCGGCTGTCGCTCGCCACGCGGGCCGAGGACGTGGCCGAGGCCGCACGTCGCATTGCGCAGTTCGCCGGCGCGGGGACCCGCGCATGAGCCCGGCCGGGGGCGGCTGGTGCCCCGAGTGCGGGACCCATTACGGCGCCGGCACCGTCGCCTGCCCGGGCTGCCGGGCCGTGCTCGTGGCGTCCCCGCCCGCGGCCGGTGGCGCGCCGGTGGTGGTCCACAAGGTGCCCGACGCCGCCGCGGGCGCGCTCCTCGCCGGGCTCCTCGAACACCACGGATTGCGCGTCCACCTGCGCAGCGCGACGTTGCCGGGGTACGGCAACGTGCGGCGCGACTGGGGCACGACGGCCTGGGGCGAACTGCTCGTGTCACCCGAGGACGCGGACGAGGCGCGCGAGGTGATCAGCGAGTACCTCTCCGCGCTCGAGCGGGGCGGCCAGGTGCGGGACGAGGACGTGGAAGGCGGCACCGGCGTACTCTAGCCGGCCCCTCCGGAGCGGCGCTCACTCCTCGTCGCTGCCCACCACGCCGATCGGCCCATCGCCCTCGGGCTCGCCGCCGCCCGGGTCCTCGAGCACGAACTCGCCGTTCATGTTCTGGGGCAGGATGACGCGCGACAGCGCGCAGGCGAAGACTTCGTCCATCGTCTCCACGGCGATCAGCTCGAGCCGGTCACGCACGTCGAGCGGGATGTCGTCCACGTCCTTCAAGTTCCCCACCGGGAACACCAGCGCACGGAATCCCGCCCGGTAGGCGGCAAGCGCCTTCTCGCGCATGCCGCCCACGGGCAGCACCTTGCCGCGCAGGCTTACCTCGCCGGTCAGCGCGATGTCGTGATGGATGGCGCGGTCCGAGAGCACCGAGGCCACCACGAGCCCCACCGTGATGCCGGCGGACGGCCCGTCCTTCGGCACCCCGGCGGCGGGGAAGTGGACGTGGATGTCCCAGCGGCCGAACGCGTCGGACGGGATGTCGAGCGACGTGGCGCGCGAGCGCACGTAGGAGTGCGCGGCCTGCACCGACTCCTTCATCACGTCGCCGAGCTGCCCGGTGAGCACGACACGGCCCGACCCCGGCATCTTGATGGCCTCGACGACCAGCACCTCGCCGCCGGCGTTGGTCCACGCCAGGCCCATCGCGACACCCACCTCGTCGTCCTTGCCCGCCATCTCCGGCTGGTAGACGCGATGGCCCAGGTACTCCTCCAGCTGCGTCGGCGTCACCGTGTGGCGGCGCGGGTCGCCGGTGGCACGCGCGCGCGCCACCCGGCGGCACATCGTGGCGAACTGGCGCGACAGGCCGCGCACGCCGGCCTCGAGCGTGTAGTGACGCACGATGGCGCGCACGGTCTCATCGTCGAGCGTGAGGTCACGGCCCGAGAGACCGTGCTCGGTCAACTGGCGCGGGAGCAGGAAGCGACGCGCGATCTCGAGCTTCTCGTCCTCGGAGTAGCCCGGGACCTCGATCACCTCGATCCGCTCCTGGAGCGAGTCGGGCACCAGCTCGAGCTGGTTCGCGCACATGATCACCACCGCGTGCGAGAGGTCGATGGGCATGCCGAGGTAGTGGTCGGTGAACTGCGACGCGCTTTCGGGATCCAGGAGCTCGAGCAGCACCTCGGCGACCCCGTGGCCGCCCTCGCCCACGAGCCGGTCCACACCGTCGATGAGCAGAACGGGATTGCGCACGCCGGCGGTGCGCATGGCGCGCAGGATCTTGCCCGGCTGGGCGCCCGGCAGCGTGCGCGGCTCGCCCACCAGTTCGGCGGCATCGGAGGTGCCGGAGACGTTGACGCGCGCGAACGGCCGGCGGAGCGCCCGCGCCACCTCGGAGCCGAGCGAGGTCTTGCCCGTGCCGTGCGGACCCACGATGCACAGCGCGGGGCCCGGCAGGTCGCGCTTCAGGCGGCGCACCGCGAGATACTCGAGGATGCGCTCCTTCGCCTTGGTGAGCCCCAGGTGCTCCTGTTCGAGTTCGGCCTGCACGTGCCGCAGGTCGGCGTCCTCTCCGGCCGAGTTCTCCCACGGCGTGCTCCACAGCCACTGGAGGTACGCCCGCACCTGTGCCGCCTCGGGCGAACCCGTCGGCAGCCGGCGCAGGCGGTCCATCTCGCGCTGCGCGCGCCGCGCCACCTCGGGGGGCAGCGAATTCGCCGCCGCCGGTCGCACGCCAGGGTGCGTCGCATCCGCCGCGTGTGTGCTCGGTGCATCGAGCGCGGCCGTCGCACGCAGCGTGCGGCGTCCTTGCGGCGGGCGGGTGCGGGACGGCCGGGCCATGAGCCCTCCGTGGCATCGGGGTGGGGAGTCTGGGCAAGCGGGTGCAGGGCGCGGCTGGCCCCCTCGAGAGACATGCAAGCGGGCTGCCGCGCCGGGGACGCGCGCGCGAGAATCGCGGGCCCGCGCCCAAGTGACTGCCCGCGCGCGGGTTCGGGGCAGGCGACCGGGGCCGGGAGTGGAATGCCGCGGCGCACGGGGTGAACACGCTGGGGGCGCTGTGGTTGGCGCGTGGCCCGCAGCCGGTGCACCGGGTCGGCACCGCCACCCACCGTGCGGTGTGCAATGTCGTGATTGCGCTATGTCACGCCCGTTCGGGAACACGAAACCCCGCACCCTTTCGGGTACGGGGTTCCGTCGCGAGCGAAGTCGACGACCGGGGTCGCCGGGGGGTCGCCTTCACACTGGCCACGCCACCGGACCGGCCGGGACGGGCGAGCAGGATGCCTCAATCGCGAGAAGTATACGGCATCGGGCTCCGGGCGCTTTCGAGAATTCGTCACGCTCACGAGAACGGCGGCCACCTTCTCGCGAAAGTGGCCGCCGGGAGAATCTCGTCCGACCCGAGGTTCAGGTCGATTCGATTACCGGTAGATCGACTTCACGGCGCCCCACGTCGACGACTTGGTCGGCGTGACGAGGCAGTTGGGATTCTTCGGCGACGCCGAGTTGCGCGGCACCGGGTTCGTGACGATGGTGAAATCGTTCAGGTTGTTGTCGGTATCGGTGTTTCCGCCGCCATTGCGGACGGCGCCGTTGTTGTTCGCCAGCGTCGGGACGTTCACGCCTTCGGGGCAGTTGCCCGCGCCGTACGAAACCTTGTCGACCAGCGTGCCGGCGAGCTCAGAACCGCACGCGAGGTTGTTGTTGAGCGCGTTGAACAGCGCGACCTTGCCGGACGTGGCGCTCAAGTTGAGCGTGCCGGTGAAGTCGGCCGGGATGGGAAGCGGCGCGCCGGCAGCGCTGGGGGTGCCGAGGCTGATGAGCATGTACTGGCACGGCTGGATCGCAACGCCGGCCGGGAACACGAACTGGTTCGCCGCCGAGCTGCCCCAGTTCCCGGCTGCGGAGCCGTACTCGATGGCCCAACCGGCGAGGCTCACCGCGACGTTGCCGCTGTTGAAGATCTCGACATAGTCCACGTTGTACGTGGGCGTTCCGGAGGCGGCGCCGCCTCCGCCGTAGACCTGGCTGATGCGGACGGCGTTGGCCGCGAACGCCGGAGCGGCGCAGATGGCGAGCAGTGCCAGGGTGGTAGCGAAACGCTTCATCATGGGACTCCTTTCGGGTGCGGAAGGCGTGATGCGTCCCCTTGGGGGGAGCTGAAGCGGAGCAGATGGCCGACGCCTGGGCGCACGCGACCGAGGTCGGGGGGCACCCACTGGGTGGAGTCGGGACACTTAAAAGATGCGCCAATTGCCCCACTGGGGCAAGCACAGAATGCCGACTGCCACCTTTGTTCCACATTCGAAACATGCGGCTCCACCGGGGTTTCCCGCCGGCGATGCCCCCGAACGCCCCCCGTCGCCGCCCGTGCGCCATTACTGAACTGCGGAGGGTGTCTCCGTGGAGGCCCGGGTTATCCACACTCTCCACACCCTCAACATCGTCCACATCCGCCCACCGCTCACCGCCCGGCCGCGGGGCTCGGAGCGGGTTTCGCGCGCCGCCCCGCCCACAGCATGCGCAGCCCGTTCGCGATCAGGAACAGCGCGAAGCCCCTGGCCAGGGCGGCTTGCGGCAGGCGCTGCGCCACGAGCGATGCGAGGGGCGCCCCGACCAGCGCGCCGATCGCGAGCCCGGGCAGGAGCGGCCGGGCGACGTTGCCGTGGCGGTCGTGCTCGAGCGCCCCGAACGGGGCGGTCACGAGGATGATGGCGAGGCTCGTGCCCTGGGCGGTTTGTTGCGGCATGCCAAACAACAGCGTGAGCGCCGGCACGGCGATGATCCCGCCGCCCACGCCCATGAAACCCGCGAGCAACCCGACGGCTGCTCCCACGCCGAGCGAGACCGCCACGCCCACGGCGCCCGAGAGGACGTGCTCGGCCGTGCCGGCCGGGGCCCGCCACAGGAGGCGTGCCGCGACCAGCAGCAGGAAGACGGCGAACGCCGTCGTCAGCCGTTCACGGCTGGTGCGGGCGGCGAGCCGCGCCCCGAAACGCGCGGTGAACACGCTCGCCACGCTCATGAGCACCGCGGGCAGCCACGCCACGTGTCCCGCGAGCCCGTACACCACGAGGCCGGCCACCGCGGTGGCGCCGATCACGGCGAGCGAGGTGCCGTGCGCCCGGTGCTGCGACAGCGCGAAGAACGCCGTCAGCATGGGCACGAGCACGATGCCGCCGCCGACACCGAACAGCCCGCCCGCCAGTCCGGCCGTGAAGCCCGTGAGCACGGCCGCGAGCCATCCGCGAGAAGTCATCGGGCGAGCCTACACCGCCGCGGCGGCGGCCGCCCCCGGGCGGGGCGGTGCTACGGCGACGTCGCGGCCGCGGTGGGCTGGGAGACCTTCTGGATCAGGCGCACGGCGTCCGCGAACCGGGTGGCGTTCGTGGGCGCCCCGAGCACGACCGCGATCAGCTCACGGCCCTCGGTGCGTACCCAGGTCGCGAAGCAGTAGCCGGCCTCGATGATGAAGCCGGTCTTGCCACCGAGGATCTCGTAGCGGCCGTAGAGCAACCGGTCGGTGTTGTTGATCGCGTGCCGGCGACGTTCGGTGCGGAACTGGTACGAGCGCGTCGTGGTGATCTCGGCGATCAACGGTTCGTTGGCCGCCGCGTGCAGCATGCGCGCCACGTCGGAAGCCGTGGCCACGTTGTGTTCGTCCAGGCCGGTGAACTCGACGAACCGCGTGCCCGTCAGCCCCAGCTCGACGGCCTTGCTGTTCATGCGCGCGACGAAGTCGGCCGCGGACAGCCCGGACTCGGTCGCGATGACCCGCGTCGCGCAGTTGTCGGACGACATCAGGCTCATGTGCAGCAGTTCGCCCAGGGGCACGTGTTCGCCACGGCGCAACTGGGTGTGGCCGGCCCCGGCCAGCTCGGTTGCCGTGACCTCGACCTCGCGCGACAGGTCGGGCTTCTGCTCCAGGAAGACCATGGCGGTCATGAGCTTGGTGAGGCTCGCGATGGGCACGGAACGCGACGAGTTCTTCTCGTACAGCACCTCGCCGGTGGCCGGATCGAGGAGGATCGCGTTGCGCGCGTACACGCCCCCCGGGGGCGGCGGGCGGTGACGGTGCACGCGGTGGTGATGACGCGTGGCGGCCGTCTTCGCGGCACCGCCCGTGCGGGTGGCCAGCGTCGGGGCCCCCGGGGCAGCGGGAGCAGTGGTGGCGGCCATGGCCATCGTGCCCAGCGTCGCCAGCAGGGCGCTCAGCATCAGGACGCCCGGTGCGCGGAACCGCATGAAGGATCCTCCAGTGGAGATCCCGGACATGTCCGGGTACCGAAACCTTCCTTGGCATCGGCGAGTGCAGCCGACCAAGACTAGTGTGACGAACCGTGCGGGGTCAATGGAATCGAGCGTCAATTGCTTGCGAACCGCAATTCGGCCCATACCTCGCGGATCAGTCACCAGCGGTGAGCCAGTGGCGATACTGCGCGAGGGACGCGGCCGCGAGCGAATCCGCCTCCACGAACTCGGCCCTGTACCGGGATTCCTTGCAAGGTTCGGTCCGCGCCGGGAGGTCGGTCCGGAGCAGCTTTTCCACCCGGGTCAGGCGGGCCTCGAGCGCCGCGGCGTCCGGAGGTGGGGCAGTTCGCATGAGCACGATCGCGCCTCGCAATGCCTCGGGCAAAGTGCGAAGTTGCGAGGTGGCATAGCGGGTACGGTCGCAGCCGCCCGGGTTGCCGATCGCGAACGGAGCGCGGGCGGCCGCGGCGATCACGTCGAGCCACAGGAGCGGATCCCGACGCAACGCGCCGCCCGGGCCGGTCTCTGCGATCTCGCGCTCGAGGCGTGCGCGCAGCGTGTCGACGCGCGCGCCCGCGGGCAGCGTTTCGACCACGTCGAGAACCTGTCGAAGGTCGCGGATGTGTCGCTCGGCATTCACCTCGTCGATCGGCACGAACAGGATGTTGCGGGGCGGAATCCGGTAACGCTCGGCGAGGTCCGGGCGGCGTTGAGACAGCAGCTGCGCGTAGCGCGTCTCGAGCTGCGCGAGCGCCTGCTCGGTCTCGGTCGCAGGCGGCGAACCCGCGGCGTTCGCGACGTGCCCGGGCACGGTGAGCGCGAGGACCAGGACGAACCCGCGCGCGTCGGGGCACCGCATGCGGATCACGGTCGCGGCGTCACCGTCTCGATCAGGGTGAACGGGTCCTCGATCTTGAGCGGTGTCGTGGCGAGGAAGGCCTGCGCGTGCTTCACGCCGATCTGCCACCCCCAGTAGCGTGCGTACGACTCGAACGCGTCGCGCGGGTGGGGCAGGTGCGCCGGGCGGGGGCGATCCGGGTGATAGAACTGCGTCTGGTGGCAGTCGAGCGCGGCCAGCCAGTCGGCGACGTAGGGCGTGATGTCCACGATGAACGTGGGGCGGGTCCCGGGCGGGATGAAGTAGTAGTAGATGGCCTTGGCCTGGAACGGTTCACCCTCGCACGGCGCCTTCGCGAGATGGGCGAGGTTGTACGCGTTGGAGACGATCTGCCCGGTCTTGTAGTGGTCATTGTGCCCGAGCCCGCGCCCGATCGGAAGATCGTAATAGGGCGCGAGGATGATCTGCGGCCGGTGACGGCGGATCACGCTCGCGACCTTGACCCGGTTCTCGAACGTGTCCTCGACGCGGCAGTCGCCCATGTCCAGGCACTCGCGCACGTCGAGCTTCAGGAGCTCGCCCGCCTTGCGTCCCTCCTCGGCGCGGAGTTCGGGCGTGCCCCAGCCCATGTCGCCCGACGTCATGTCGATGATGCCGGTGGTGCGACCGCGGTCCTTGAGCTTGCGGAGCAGGCCACCCGCGCCGATCTCGGCGTCATCAGGATGGGGACCGAAGGCGAGGATGTCGACGGGCATGGGCGCTCCTGGGATGGGAGGGTCGTCCGCTGGGGGTGCCGGCGGCTCAGGCGAGGCGGACGCGGCACTATAGCGAGGCGGCGAGCGCCCGCCAATCCGCTAGTATGGCCGCGAGTATGGCCGGTGAACCTGAACGCGGACTGGGGAATCGGATGTATTACTTCGCCTACGGCTCGAACCTCGACCCGCAGCAGATGGAACGCCGCTGCCCCGGGGCCACCGTGGTGGGGCTCGCCGAGTTGCGCGACCATCGCCTCACCTTCCCGCTCACCTCCCACGACTGGGGTGGGGGCGTGGCCAGCGTGGGGGTGGCGCACGGCGAGAGCGTGTGGGGCGCGGTCTACGAGCTCACCGACGAGCACCTGGCCGCGCTCGATCGTTACGAGAAATTCATGGGCCCGGGCGACCAGCACAATCTCTACGATCGCGAAACCGTCTCGGTGCAGCTGGTCCGCGCCGACGACGGCTCGTTCCCGCGCCGGCTGCACGCCTGGATCTACCTAGCACGGGCGGCGAACCCCTCACCGCCGTCGCGCCGCTACCTCGACGCGATCCTCGCCGGGGCACGGCACCATCGGCTCCCGGACGAGTATGTGGCCAGGCTCGCCGCCACTCCCGCGCAGGAGTGACCGGCATCCCGGGAGGCGAACACCGGTGAACGCTTCGCTCGTCGGACGGTCGCTGTCCCGCTACCGCATCGTGGAACGGCTGGGTGAGGGCGGCATGGGTGTGGTGTACCGCGCCTGGGACGAGCGGCTCGAGCGCGACGTGGCGCTGAAAGTCCTGTCGGCGCACGTCCTCGGGCTTCGCGACGCGGGCGAGCGGCTGCGCGAGGAGGCACGCGTGCTGTCGCGCCTCGACCATCCCGGCATCGCGACCGTGCTCGACTTCGACACGCACGACGACATCGAGTTCCTCGTCATGGAGTTCGTGCGCGGCCAGACTCTGGCCGAGCGCATCGCGAAGGGACCGCTGGAGGAAGCGGAAGTGCTCGAACTCGCGCCGCAACTGTGCGACGCGCTCGAGGCGGCGCACGAGCAGGGCATCGTGCACCGCGACCTCAAGGCGGCGAACGTGATGGTGACCGCGCGCGGCCGGGTGAAGGTGCTCGACTTCGGGCTCGCCCTGCTCCGCCGCGACACGGAGCTGGCCGCATCGAGCGCGGCGACGCGGCCGTTCGGACTCGCGGGCACGGTCGGCTCGATGGCGCCGGAGCAGCTGTTCGGGCAGGACGTGGACGCACGCAGCGATCTCTTCGCGATGGGCGTGCTGCTGCACGAGATGCTCACCGGCACGCCCCCGTTCACCGGTCCCGTCTCGACCGCGGTCGCCGATGCCATCCTGCACCGGCCCGCGGATCCGCCGTCGCGTCGCCGCCCCGGCGTCTCCGAGGGGATGGACGCCGTGGTGCTCCGCTGCCTCGAGAAACGGCCGCAGGACCGGTACGCGAGCGCGCGCGAGCTGGGCGAGGACCTGCGCCGCCTCGCGGCCGGCGCCAGCCCCGTCACGCCCGCCCGCCGGCGCACGCGCACGCTGGCCGTGCTGCCGTTCCGCGAGACGACGCCGGGTGCGAGCGGGTTCGCGGACGCCCTCGGCGAGGCGCTCACGGCGTGGTTCGCGAGCTGCGACGGTCCGCGTGTCGTCTCGCGCACGTCGGTGCTCCGCTACCGCGGCTCCGACCGTTCGCTGCCCGAGATCGCGCGCGAGCTCGGCGTCGACGCCGTGCTGGAGGGCTCGACCTGGGAGGTCGGGAACCGCGTCCGCGTGACGGCGACGCTCGTCTCGGCGACGGGCGACGAGCACCTGTGGGTCGGGCGCTTCGAGCGCGAGAGCGGCGACGTCCTCGCGCTCCAGGACGAACTCGTCTCCGCGATCGGCCTCGCGGTGCGCGAGCGACTCGATCCCGAGGCGCTTCGCACCGGGCCGGCCGCGGCTCTCGACCCCGCGGCCCGGGCCGCGTACCTGCGCGGGCGAAGGCAGTGGAACAAGCGCACGCGCGAGGGGCTGGAGCTGGCGATCCGCCATTTCGAGGAGGCGATCGACCGCGATCCGTCGCACGCGCCGTCGTACTCCGGGCTCGCGGACTGCTACAACATCCTCGCGCCGTGGCTGCCGCCGCGGCTCGGCTACCAGAAGGCGAAGGCCGCGGCGCGGCGGGCGCTCGAGTTGAACCCCGCACTCGCGGAGGCGCACACGTCGCTGGCGTTCACGCAGATGTTCGCCGACTGGGACTGGGCCGCGAGCGAGGCCGGATTCCGGCGCGCGATCGCGCTCGATCCGGGCTACGCGACCGGGCACCAGTGGTACGCGGAGTACCTCACCGCCCTCGGTCGCTTCGACGAGGCCGTGATCGAAGCCCGCATGGCGGAGGACCTCGACCCGCTGTCCTACGCGATGCCGACCACGCTGGTGAACGTGTTCTACTACGCACGCCGCTACGACGAGGCGCTCGAGTACGACCGGCGCATGGCGGCGGTCACGTTGCGGCCGGCGCTGCTGGGCGGGCTCGCGGACCGGGCGCGGGTCCTGGAGCAATGCGGGCGCGCGGCGGAGGCGGTCACGGAGTACCTGAGCGTGCTCCAGCGCGACGACGACCCCCGCATTCACACCGGGCTGGCCTGCGCCTACGCGCTCGCGGGCCGGCCGGAGGATGCGCTGGCCGAGCTTTCGCGCCTCGAGGCACGGTCGGGCGATCAATACGTGCCGCCCTACGCGGTCGCGGGACCGCTGGCGTTGCTCGGTCACCTCGACGCGGCGTTCGCGAAGCTCGAGGAATCGTACGCGACGCGCGATCGCGGGATGATCTGGCTGCGCGTGAACCCGCGCTTCGATCCCTTGCGAGGCGATGAGCGCTACGATTCGCTTGTCAGCAGGATGAGATTCCCCGCACCGGGGGCGCCCCGCGAACTCGCACCATCGTAGGAGGTGGGCCGGGTGGGTCGTGGCTCTGGCGGCGCCTGGCGGCATGCGGGAGCCAGGGACAGGCGGAGCATGCCGACAGCCGAGCGAGGAGCCGACAGGATGTCGGCGACGAGCGTTCGCCTGAGACACGACCCATCCGGCCCGCCTCCGGCGCCCGGTGAGTATCGAAGGGTCCCTACTCGAGGGCGGCGATGTCGCGGTCGATGCTGGCCCGCAGCGCTCGCCACGCGGCTCGGACGTTGCCGGCGTTCGCGCGGGCGTAGGCGCGCGCGATGCGCGGGTCGCTCGCGGCGAGGCGGGTCATGCTCGCGAAGCCCGGGCCGGCGAGATGCTCGCGGGCCGCGCGCGCTCCCAGCCGGGCCATCGCCCTCGACACGAGCCACGGCAGATGGCTCGTGCGGGCGAGCGCCGCATCGTGACGCCGCGGGCTCACGACCCTCGCCTCGGCGCCGAGGTCCCGGAGCAGTGCGCGGATGATCGGAGGGACCGCGCCGCGCACGGGCAGCAACGCGAACGGCGCCCCCTGGAAGAGCCGGGCTCGCGCGCCGGCGAGGCCGCGCTGTTCGTTCCCGGCGATGGGGTGCCCGCCGACGGCGCGGACGCGCGCGGAAGCCCGGATCAGCGCGGCAGTGACACCGGACCCGCGGGCGCTGCCGGTGTCGAGCAGCGCGGCGCCGCCGGGAAGCGAGGCAGCGACCTGCGTGAGCACGCGCGGCAGCACGTCGACCGGCACCGAGACCACGGCCAGCTCCGCGTCGCGGCAGGCGAGCGCCAGCGTGCCCGCGATCTTGTCCACGGCTCCGCGGGCGAGCGCCTCCCGCCGCGCGGCCGGGCGCGTGTCGAACCCGACGCGCCGCCAGCCGCCGGCATCCTCGAGCGCGAGGCCGATGGAGCCGCCGATCTGCCCCAGGCCGACGATCGCGACGCGCCGGGTGCCACCGCGGCGCGGGCGCACCGCGGCCGCCGGCGCCTCGCTCAGGTCGGGGCGCAACGCCGCGGCCTCGTCGAGGTAGGCGGGCACGAGTTTCGTTCCGCGCGGCACGTCGCGGAGCGTCAGCAGCACGCGCACGATGCGGCGCGGAGCGCCCGGCACGCCCAGCTCCACCGCGCCGAGGAGCGGCACGTCGGTCCACCCGAGGCGCCGGGCGGCGTGCGCGGGAAAGTCGGCGGTCAGGTCCGGGGTGGCGGTGAACACGGCGCTCACCACGCGCTCCGGTGTCACGCCGTTGCGCTGGATGAGCGCATCGAGCAGCCGCGCGGTGGCTTCACGGATGTCGGCGGCGCGATTCGCCCGGACGGAGATCGCGCCGCGCACGGCGGCGACAATGGCGCCGCCGCCGGCGGTGCCCGCCGGTCGCGGGGTGGAGCGGATGCGGGACATGGAACCTCCGTGGTGGGCGGAGGCGGCGCGCAATGAAAAGGCCCGCCTCCGTTCGCGGGAGACGGGTCTCGTTCGGGAGCGCTGGAGCCTACGCGCGCGCGACGCCCATCCCCGGCGGGGGATAGCGATACACGCACGCGTGGCTCATGAGGAGATGCGACATGCCGGAAGTCTACTCCGCCGCGCGCGCCGTACGCCACGCGATTTTCGCGCCCGCCATCAACGCGCCGCGACGGGCTCGCCGGCCCGGGTGCCGGGGTACTCGTAGAGCTGCGCGAAGTACTCGAGGATCATCCGCTCGCTGCTGAAGCCCGACCGGGCCATCTGGATGCTCGCGAGCATCATTCCCGACCACCGGCCGCGGTCCGCCCACGCGGGCAGCACGCGCTGTTCGAGCGTGTCGTAGAGGTCCTCCAGGTCGCGCGCGTCGTCGCCGGGCTCGCCGCGTCCGACCGCGAAGCCGTTCACGCCGTCCTTGCAGCCCTCGGGCCACCAGCCGTCGAGGATGCTCACGTTGAGGACGCCGTTCAATGCAGCCTTCATGCCGCTCGTGCCGCTGGCCTCGAGCGGACGGGACGGGGTGTTGAGCCACACGTCGCAGCCGCGAGTCAGGAGCCGCCCGAGCGCCAGGTCGTAGTTCTCGAGGAACAGCACCTGGCCGGGATGCGCCCGCGCGCCCTGGACGAGGCGCGCCACCATGTCGCGCCCGTTCGCATCGTCCGGGTGCGCCTTGCCCGAGAACAGGATGCGCACGTGATGCTCGCCGAGCAGTCGCTCGAGCCGCGCCGCATCGCGCAGCACCAGGTCGCTCCGCTTGTAGCCCGCGGCCCGGCGTGCGAATCCCACCAGCGGCGCCTCGGGATCGAGGCTCACACCGTGCCGGCGCCGGACCTCGTCGAGGAGCTGGCCCTTGAGGCGCACGTGCGCCTCCCACACCCGCCCGGGCTCCTCCCCGGCGGCCCGGATCTCGGCCGCCTGCCAGGTGGGGACGTGCACGCCGTTCGTGATTGCGCCGATCGGGCACGTGCCGGGGACGCCCCGCCACATCGCGCGCGCAGTCTCCCCGTGCAGCCGGGACACCGCGTTCGCGGCGCGCGACAGGCGCAACCCGGCCACGGTCATGTTGAACGGATCGCCGCCGATCGCGCGCATCTCGGAGCCCGACAGCTGCAGGCAGGCACCCACGCGGCGCAGGTCGGCGAGCGCGTGTTCCTCGTTGCCGGCGCGCACGGGCGTGTGGGTGGTGAACACGGTCTGCTTCCGCACCCGCGCCCACGCCTCGGGAAACTGGAGGCCCGCCTCCATCAGCTCGGCGATCCGCTCGATGCCCGCGAACACGGCGTGGCCTTCGTTGAAGTGATAGGTGTGCACGGCGATCCCGAGCCAGCCGAGCGCGCGCACGCCTCCGATCCCGAGCAGCATCTCCTGCGCGATGCGCGTGTCGGTGCCGGCCTCGTACAGGCGATGCGTGATCCAGCGGTCCTCACGGTGCAGCGGCTCGAGCAGGTAGAGCGGGACGTTCGCGTGCCGCTCCGTGACCCACACCCGCACCGGCAGCTCCTTGCCGCGCACCCGCACGCGCACGCGCACGCCGGTGTCGGCGAGGAAGCCCGTGTCGTAGGCCGGGTACTCCTCGTAGGGCCGGCCGTCGGCGCCGATCCGCTGCACGCAGTAGCCGCGCTCCCACAGCAGTCCCACCGCGACCATCGGCAGCTTCAGGTCGTGCGCGGCCTTGATGTAGTCGCCGGCGAGGATGCCGAGCCCGCCCGAGTAGATCGGGAACGACTCGTGCAGCCCGTACTCCATGCAGAAGTACGCGACGCACGGCACGCGGGAGCGGTGGGCAGTGGGTTCCGTCATGCTCGGTCGAGCGTCGTCGCGATCGCGGCCGTCAGGCCGGCCGGGTCATGACGGTGGTCGCGGTGCCGTCGCTGTCTTCCATGACCCAGCGCACGGACCGCGAGCACGGGCAGCTGCCGCCCAGGCGCTTCAGCTTGGGCATCGCCTTCACCCCCTGCTCGGGCGTGAGCGTCCCGGCCACGACCTGGCGCAGCGTCTCGGAATAGAGCCGCATGTCGCGGCTCGCGACGTAGCCGTCGTTCAGGTGCCGCGACAGGTAGCGGAGGTAGGCGTCGGCATCAGTGAACGCCTCCCCGTCGAGGCCGATCATCTGGAACGCCGGCTCGCCCTTGCGGCGGAAGAAGCGCGGGTCCGGCAGGCGCAGCAGCTCGTCGAACGCCAGGCCGCGGTGCGCGCCGCGCTCGCGCTGCAGCTCATCGATCACCGCCTCGACCTTGTCGGGCGCGTACTCGGGGAAGCGAGCGCGCACGAAGCGCGTGTTGATGTCGTGCAGCATCTTCCGCACTTCCTCGATGTACAGGTTCACGGCCTCGCGGTTCACCATGTCCTTGAAGCCGTACTGGAGGTTCTTCTGCCCGCCGCGCTCGTCGCCGAACATCTCCAGCCCGCGCGGGAACCACTTGTTGATCGACTGCTGCACCAGCGTCATGTTGGCGAGCGGTTCGCCCTTGCCCGCGCGCTCGGCGAATCTCCGCATCGGGATGACGCCCGCCGCGAGGTGGAACGCCTCCTCGCGGAGCATGGGCGGCATGCTGTCGGCCATCGGCTTGTACGCACACACCTTCTGCATGGTGAGCTGGTACTTGCCGACGCGGTCGATGAACGCCGCAAACGTGATGTTGTCCATGAACGAGTCGTAGTCGAGGTTGAACGCGTCCAGGACGTGGTTGCCCGTGGTCATGGACAGGATCTCCTCGACCATCTGCGGGCCCGTCACACCGCCGGAGACGTGCGACCAGTCCTTGGACAGGAGCAGGTGCAGCATCTGGTAGCCGTGCCGCAGCTCCTCGGCCATTACCCGCATGACCCACGCGCGGTCTTGATCGTCGCCGGCGCGGTCGATGGTGCCGGCGTGCTGCTGGATGCTCCCGAACTCGGTGGAGGCCTGCGCCTTGATGATCGCGAGCAGGTGGCGCGCCTGGTCCTCGGTCAACTGGTCCGGATCGAGCCGCTTCTTCTCGCCCTTCTGCTCGCCGACGTGGATGACGTCCGGCGTGCCCAGCTCCAGCTTCGCGCACAGGCAGAAGGCCTCGTCCTTGGGGAAGTACTTCTCCCAGCTGTCGAGCAGCGTGTCGTAGTCCTTGAAGTTGTGGCGGCGCCAGTGCTCGACGGCGTCGTGATACTTCTTCTCGAGAGCGACGTTCGCGACTTTCATGGGGGCGATTGCTCCTCGGAACTCCGCCGGCGGGCGCTCACAGCCGGAGTTCGAGCGCCTGCAGTGGGGCGGGCGTGAACCCGATGGCCTTCAGGAACCCGGCCACACCCGTATCCGTCGTGTCCACCAGCGTGCGCACGCTCTTCGCTCCCTCGGCGGCGAAGTGCGCGCGGATGACGTCGAACATCTTGCGGCCGAGATCCTGCCCGCGGTGGTCCGGGTCGATGCCGAAGCGCTCGATCCAGCCGCTCGGCTCGTCGAGGCCGAACTCGCCGGCGCGCAGGTCGCCGAGCATGAACCCCACCACCTTGCCCCCGATCTCGGCCACCTGCGAGGTCCCGGGGTCACGCCGGGTGTAATACATGACGCGCGTCTCCCAGACCTCGGGTCGATAGATGCCGGAGATCTTCTCGTCGATGCGCACGATTCCCGAGATGTCGAGCTCATCCAGGGGTCGGATCCGCACGGCGGTCGAGACGTCGGGCATGGCGTGCTCCTGGGGCGAGGGGTTCCACGGTGCGGCGAGCGCAACGAATTTAGCAGCTTTCATCCGCGGACGCAGGTGCGGCGGACGGATCCTCGGGCCTTTACACCCCGGCCATCACACCCCCATCATGCGCGCGGGCCGCAGCCCGGGCCCGAGCATCGCCCATCCCCCGCGACGCCCGCCCGGCCGGGGCCGCCCGCCCGGCATCCGCACGGGAAGGCGCGCGAACTCTCCCCGGAGCGCCATGAGCCGCCCTGAGCCGTCTCCACGACCACCGTTCGGCCTGCTGCCGCTCCTGCTCGTCGTGCTCGGATTCGCGCTGCTGCCGTGGCTCACCCACCTCTACGACAGCGGCGCGATGGGGCTTTCGCCGCGCGAGACCTGGTCGTCGAGCGTCGCCTCAGCGTTCGCCATCGCGTTCGGCCTGTGGGTCATCGTGCTGCTTCGGCGCGAGCGGCGGACCACGGCGCGGCATCTCGCCGATCTCGAGGCGCTGACGCTCACCGATCCGCTCACCGGGCTCGGCAACCGGCGCGCGCTCGAGCGCGAGCTGGCGCGCACCATGCTGCGCTCGCGCCGGCTCGACCACCCGCTCGCGCTCCTCTACATGGACGTCGACGACCTGAAGCACGTGAACGACCGGTTCGGCCACGCCACCGGCGACGACACGCTGCGCGCGGTGGCGCACGCGGTGCGCCAGTGTTCGCGCGACGGCACGGACAGCGGCTACCGGGTCGGCGGCGACGAGTTCGTGCTCATCGTGCTCGCCGGCCGCCCCGGCGCCGAGATCCTCGCGCGGCGCATCGATGAGACGTTCCAGGCGCGCTCGCCGCACGAGAGCCGCCTCGCCCTCGGCGTCGTGGAGTGGGACGGCGCCCTGACCGCCGGCGAACTCCTCAACGCCGCCGACCGCCAGATGTACCAGAACAAGCACATGTCGAAGGTCGTCGGTACTCCTACGCGGAAGGCCGGAGAGGCCTGAGTCCGGACAGGAGACTCCGATACGGCCCGCAGCGGCAGGGGGGCTATCCTCGACGGGGCCCGTCGCTGCGCTTTCGCCCGTCTGCGACGCCCCCCCCTGCCACCGCGGGCCTGACCGGTGCCGTGGCGGGCGCTCGGACCGCTTGCGGCGCACGGCGGAGTACCTCCTCAGGAGGTGAACAGCACCGGCACTACGTGCGGCTCGGAGTCTTGACTCGGCCGGGTGCGATGCTCGCCCGGGTCCCGCCCGGGACCGGCGGTCCGCCCGCCGTCTGGTGCACGACCTGGACGTTCCGCTCCGCCGACCACGGCCAGCTGAACCGTGCGGCGATCGACGCATTGGCGCGCTGCGCGTGCCATTCCATACGCGGCCCCTCGCCCGCCAGGTCGTCGGCGAAATCCGCATCCACCGCCTCGGCCGCCATGAACATCGCGTCGCGGGGGTCGGGACCGGCGCGCCGGGGGCGCGGCGGGGGAGAGGCCCGGTGCATCGAGAGCTGCCTCGCCACCCACGCCGTCATGCGCGGTCGCAGGTCCGCGAGCACGTTGAAGCATTCGTGCGCGCCGCGCGGGTAATAGACCAACTCGCGCTCGCAGCGCGCGTTCGCGAAGATGCGCTGCGCCTCCTCGCCCGGCGTGATCATGTCGTGTCCGCCCCCCGCCAGCATGAGCGGCACGTGCAGGTCGGGGAGCGTGTGCTCGAGCGTGATGCGCGGGATGTACTTGTCCATCTCGGTGACGCTCATGGAGTAGAGCGACGCCAGCTCCCGGCGCATCGCGAACAGCGTCACGTTCCAGTAGACGTCCACCGAGTAGGGCGGGCTCACCGCCGCCACGCAGCGGACGCGCTTGTCGTACGAGGCCATGCGGATCGCGGCGTAACCGCCGAGGGACAGTCCCATGTAGGCCACCGCGTCGGAGTCGAGTTCCGGCATGGACTCGATGTGGTTCATGATCGCCACACCCAGCGGCCGCGGCTCGGCCACGGTGCCGAGCCGGTGGAACGTCTCGCCGAGGCCCGGGCCGTCGAGCGTCACGGTGGCGATGCCCCGCGCGAGGTAGGGGTCGGACCAGGCGTGGAGCTCCTCCTTCACGCCGTTCGTGCCGTTGAAGATGACCACGACGGGGTGCGGGCCGTCCCCCTCGGGGAGCCGGAGGCAGCCCTTCACGAGGCGCCTGCGGAACTCCACCTCGAACGGGCGCGAGGGGTGCTCGAACCACGGTCCGGCGGCGGCGTAGGCGTGCACGCACAGGTCGTGCAGGCGCTTCTTGCGGGCGGGATCCATGAACACGACGTACTGGGCGAAGTTGTAGGCGGCGCTCGCCCACAGGAGCCGCTGGCCGGCTTCCGCCGTGCGACCCCCTGCCAGCGCGGTCTCTGCCGCCCGCTCGTGCGAGCGGCCGAGGTTCTCCCACTCGTCGGCCCACGACTCGAGGCTCGTGATGCGCCCGAGCACGGCGTCGAGATCCGCGGGCGTGATGCCGTTGTTCGTGAACTGGAGCTTGGCCCAGGCCGGCATCTGGCGCGTGAGGCCGAGCCGGAGGCTGAGGCGCAGGAAGCCCGGCCGCAGGAGCTGCCCTCGCAGCATGTGCGGCACCAGTAGTTCGAGCCGTCCGCCCTTCACCTGCATGTCGCCCTCGCTCGGCTGCGCGCGCCCGGTGCCATGCCGGGGCAAGTCGCAACATCCCGACATGATTATAGGTGCAGTCCGCGTGCCACCGGGTACGCGAAAAGTGGTTCTCGCGTTTCCGCGCCGGCGGACGATCGCGCGCCATCGAGGCCGGCTTGCGGCGCGCGCGCGTCGTGCACGACGCAACGCGGCGGTGGTCCTGCATCGCGTCGCCGTCCCGCGCCGCGAAAGGGTCGGCCGGCGCGAGCGGAGGGCCGCCGCACCCGAGGCGAACGCGCCACGACCGCCGCCACGCGCGTCAGCCGGCGGCGACCCGTTCCCGATAGGCGGTCAGTACGCGCATGCCGAGCGCACGTCCGGGAATCGTCCGGCCTTCGACGCGCGCGAGCGGCAGCACCTCCTGGACCGAGTTGGTCACGAACGCCTCGTCCGCCCGGCGCAACACCTCGACCGGCACCGCCGCCTCCCGCACCCGGATCCCGAGTTCCGTGCACAGCCCGATCACGATGGCGCGGGTGATGCCGGGCAGCACGTCGGCGGCGAGCGGAGGGGTGATGAGTTCGCCCCCGTCGCGAAGCACGAACAGGTTGCTCGCCGCGCCCTCCAGCACATCGCCCGCGGGTGAAACGAGAAGCGCCTCGTCGGCTCCGGCGGCGCGGGCCTCTTCGCGTGCCAGGTCCCAGGCGAGCCGGCTCGTCGTCTTGTGGCGCCCCAGCAGGCCGGGCGCAAAGGGCGTCTCCGAGAGCATCACCCGCCCGCCCGCCGGGCCGCCATCCTCCGCGTGACGGGTCCGGGTGCCCGCCCAGAGCCGGCCACCGAGGGGTTCGACCTCGAGCCACGCGCCCGTTCGCACCGGCCGGCCGCCGGGGATGCCTCTCGTGACCGTGATGCGGGCGACGCCGTCGCTCATGCCCTCCGCCGCGAGCACCTCGTCGAGCGCCGCGCGCAGCCGGAGCGGCGAGGGCGGGACCGGGAACCCGAGCTCGGCCGCCGAGAGCACCAGGCGCTCCATGTGTCGTTCCCAGGCAAACGGCCGCCCGGCGTAGACCCGCAGCGTCTCGAACAGCCCGCCACCATCGCGCGCCCCGCGGTCGAACACGGACACCGCGGCCGCTTCGCCCCGCACGATGTGGCCGTTGA
>CAYSWZ010000130.1:0-9839 GCA_964434945.1 uncultured bacterium
CGCGACGGGCAGCTGCGCGAGCACCAGGAGCGGCTCGAGGCCGAGGTGCAGGAGCGCACGCAGGCGCTCGTGGACGCCAACACCGAGCTGATCGGCGCGCGCGACCGCGCCGAGAGCGCGAGCCGGGCGAAGAGCGAGTTCCTCGCGAACATGAGCCACGAGATCCGCACACCGTTGAACGGCGTGATCGGCATGACCGAGCTGGCCCTCGAAACCGAGCTGTCGGGCGAGCAGCGCGAGTACCTGCAGACCGCACGCTCGTCCGCGGAGACGCTCCTCGGCGTCATCAACGACGTGCTCGACTTCTCCAAGATCGAGGCGGGCCGGCTGGACCTGGACGAGACGTCGTTCGAGCTGCGGGCCGAGCTCGAGACCGCGATCAAGACCGTGGCGCTCCGGGCGCACCAGAAGGATCTCGAGCTGATCTGTGACGTGCACAACGACGTGCCGGACGCGGTCGTCGGCGATCCGGTCCGGTTCAAGCAGGTGCTGGTGAACCTCATCAACAACGCGATCAAGTTCACCGAGCACGGCGAGGTCGTCGTGCAGGCGGAGCTGAAGGAGACCGGCGAGGGCACGGCGCTGCTGCACTTCGAGGTGCGCGACACCGGCATCGGCATCCCCGGGGACAAGCTCGCCACCATCTTCGAGGCGTTCACGCAGGCCGACAACTCCACCACCCGCCGCTTCGGCGGCACCGGTCTCGGGCTCACGATCTGCAAGCGGCTGGTGATGCTGATGGGCGGTGAGCTGTGGGTGGAGAGCGTCCACGATGCGGGCTCGTCGTTCCACTTCACGATGCGCGTCGGCACGCTGGCCGGGGTCGAGCCGGGCCGGCTGGCGCCCGTGGCCTCCATGGCGGGACTCGGCGTGCTGGTCGTGGACGACAATGCCACGAACCGCCGCATCCTCGACGAGCACCTGTCGGCGCTCGGACTCGTGGTCACCACGGCCGACGGCGCGCGGGCGGCGCTCACCGAGCTGTGGCGCGCACGCGCGGAGGGGCGCGTGTTCGCGCTCATCATCATGGACTACCACATGCCGGACATGGACGGCCTGCAACTCGCCGAGCGGGTGCGGGAATTCCCCGGCGTCGTGGCCGCCAGCATCATGATGCTCACCTCGGGCGGACAGACCGGCGACCTGGCGAAGTGCCGCGAGCTGGGCCTGGCCGCCTACCTGACCAAGCCGCTGTCCCAGCGCGCGCTCTACCAGGTCGTGGCACAGGTGATCGGAGCCGGGGGAGCCGCCCCCGGGTTCATCGTGCCCGCCACCCAGAAGGATGTACTGGCCATGAGCACCTCTTCCTCTCCCACGGAGCAGACGCCGCAGCCCTCGCTCAAGGTGCTGCTCGCCGAGGACAACTTCGTGAACCAGAAGCTCGCGGTGACCATGCTCCAGAAGCGCGGCCACCGGGTGACCGTGGCGAGCGACGGGATCGAGGCGCTGGCGCAGCTGGACCGCGACCGGTTCGACGTGGTGCTGATGGACGTGCACATGCCCAACATGGGTGGCTTCGAGGCCACGCAGAAGATCCGCGAGAACGAGCGGGCGCACGGGACGCGGCGCGTCCCGATCATCGCCCTCACCGCGCTGGCGATGAGCGGCGACCGGGAGAAGTGCCTCCAGTCGGGCATGGACGGCTACCTCACGAAGCCGATCAGCGCCTCCGACCTGTTCGCGGCACTGGCGGGCGCGCTCGCGCCGCCGGCTGCCCGATCCCCGTCCGCCATCATCGCGTCACCCGCCGCGGCCGCGCCCGCGGCGGCCGCATCGCCGGGACCCGTCGCACCCGCGGTGGACCTGGCGGAGCTGCGGAGCAACATGGACGACGACGAGGACATGCTGCTCGACATCGTCGGTGCGTTCCTGCGCGATCACGTCACCCAGCTGCGTGACCTCCGCGCCGGGCTCGCGAGCGGCGACGAGAAGACGGCGCTCCGCACGGCGCACACGCTGAAGGGCCTGCTCCGCACGCTCGCCGCCGAGGAGGCTGCCGATGTGGCGTTCGAGATCGAGCAGCAGATCCGGGCCCAGGACCTGGCCGGCGCGCGTGCGCGGCTGCCACAGCTCGAGGGCGAGCTGGCACGGGTGATCACCGAGCTCGAGACGCTGAAGAAGCGCGCGGCCTGAGCGATCGGGCCCCGCCCGGGAACTCCCGGGCGGGGCCGTCGTGCACGGCGTTGCGGAGCGTGGCTAATTCACGAGCACGATGTGCTGCGTCGCCTGCGTCCGCGGACCCTTCAGGCGGGCCATGTAGACGCCCGCGGGCGCCGGGCGGCCGGCGTTGTCGAGCCCGTCCCAGGCGACGTCGTGCGGGCCAGCGACGAACGCCGCCTTCGCCAGCGAACGCACCTGGCGGCCGGACAGGTCGTAGAGCGTCAACTCCAGCGTCTCGTCCACGGCCAGCTCGAAGTGGAGGCTGGTCGAGCCGTAGCTGGGATTCGGACGGCCCGCCAGCGCGACGCGTGCCGAAGGCCCGCTGTTCGGAACGCTGAGCGCGCGCGGCAGCCAGCCGATGTCGCGGAACAGCGGGTCCGTCAAGTCGACGTTGTCGGTGAGGTCGGAGTTGATGGCCGGCTCCATGAGCAGGTTCGGCGTGGCCGAGACGTCCCAGTGCGACACGCTCGAGCCGCTTTGGAACGGGTTCGGCGCGTACATGAGCACGTGGCCGTTGGCCGACAGGCCGGCCTGCTTGGCCGGGTTCAAGCGCATGGTGACCGTGGTGGGCCCGCCGGCGATCGCGGTCTTGAGCGCCGCGCCGTCGGTCTGGAGGATGGCGATGGTGGGGATCGTGATCGTCGGGTCCGAGCCGCCGGGCGAGAACGCACCCGTGGTGTTGTTGATGAGGATGCATCCGATCGCGCCCGCGTCCTGCACGTTCTTGACCTTCGCGACGAACGTGCACACACCGCGATCCACGACCGCGATCTTGCCCGCGAGCGCCGCGCCGTTCGTAATCACGTCACAGCCGTCGCTGGTGGGCGCCACGTTGTCCACGACGACCACGGCCTGGGCGGTCACCCCACCGAGCGTGAGCGCCGAGCCGAACGAGGCGGCGCTGCCGTCGAACGATCCGCCGCCGAACGGCACCACCAGCTGCGGCGCGTGGCTCAGGAAGATCGGACCCTCGAAGTTCACCTGCCCGCCGTTCCAGACGAGGTTGTTCGTGTTGATGGCCGAGGCGACGCGCTGCGCGTTGCTCATCTGGTCCCAGTGCAAGTTCGTGGTCTCGTCGAACAGGAAGTGGTCCCACACCGCGGGCAGCGCGGGCGGGCCGTTCAGGAACGCGCCCGTGGTCCCGCTGGTCGTGGTGCTGAACCCGAAGCCGTGCGCGAATTCGTGCAACACCACGGCGGTGAGGTCGATCAGCGCGCCCTCGTTGTGGTCGAACCCGTAGTACCAGCCTGAGCCCGTGAGGCAGCCGGTCTGGCCCAGGTTCGAGTTGAACTGGGCGTTGATGTCGTTGGTCGCGCCGCCGTCCAGGTCGACGCCGGCCTCCTTGTTCCCGAGCGCCTGGTGGTACCAGTAGCCCTGGAACTCGAACGACGGGTTGTTCGCGTTCACCGTGATCGGCCCGGCCGACCCGAGCACCGCGCTCGTGGCCGTGCAGGTGAGCGGATTGAACTGCGCCTGGATCTGGATCGGCACCGGCGAGGTCAGGATCGCGCCCCACAGCGCGGCGACATGGTTGAATACGTTGAGCCGCTGCTGCCCGACGGTGGTGCCGGGGTTGCCACCCACGGGCGCGGCCGGCGTCGGGTCGTTGAATCCCTCACCCGGGCCGTCCATGTTGATGATGTTGATGGTCGCCGACGCGAACGCGGTCGAAGCGAGCGCCGCGAGCAGCGCCGCGGTGCCGAGCGTGCGGAGGAGTGCGCGCATGGTCACTTGTCCTCCCACACCGGCGCAGTCGCGACGGGCGCGACCGGGTGCTTCATGAACTGCGCGGCGCCCTGGGTGCCGTGGACGCAGGTCCAGGTCGGCTTGCCGTTGGCGCCGACGCTCGCGACCGCGAAGTCCGCCCAGCGCTCATCGAGGTGGGCCGTGAGCGTACCGTCCGGCGCGCGATCCACCCGTACCGGAGTCTCGTCGGGAGCGTTCGTGCCATCGCCGATCACGAGCTGTTGCTTCAACTCGTCCGCGGCGGGCATGCCCATCGCACCGTCCACCGGGTCGATCGCGACGCGCAGGCCCTGGGTCCCGGCTGCGGCGAACGTCGCCGGCACCCACGCACGTGGTCTCCAGGCGACGAGGGCCGCGGTCCGCGCGCTCATCGCGCGCTGGGTCGCGCCCGCCATCGCGGTCTTCGTGGCGTGATTCGGGCAGGCCTGCACGCTGCCGGCGGCGATGGCCACCAGTGCAGCGCCGAGGATGAAGTGGCGGCGGAGATGCATGCTCCCTCCCAGTTCGGGGCCCAAAGGGGACGGACTCTCAAGGATCGGCCGCCCCCATTCTAGCCCGGCGGACCACCCGTCGCATGGCAAAATGCCCGGGCCCGGTGCTCGATGTGCAGGCTCGGGTGCTTCTGGTAGCTTGCCTCGCCAGCCGCACTCCCGATGACCCGCGCTTCTCACGGCCGTGCCCGGCCATCACTTCCAACATTTCCGGAGATTCTACCGATGCGCTCTCTCATGGGAAGCCAGCAAGTCGCGCGCCTCGGGGCGGGGCTCCTCGTCCTGGCGCTTGCCGTGCCGGCCGCCGGCCAGGAGTTCACCACGCCGCGCCCGAGCCCGAACGCGAAGGTCGAGCAGACGGTCGGCACCACCGTCCTCTCGGTCAGCTACTCGCGCCCCGGCGTCAAGGGGCGCGTGATCTGGGGCGCGCTCGTCCCCTACGGCAAGCCCTGGCGCACGGGGGCGAACGAGGCGACGCAGTTCACCTGCGCGGATGACATCACGGTGGAGGGGCAGAAGCTCGCGGCCGGCACGTACGCGATCGAGACCGTGCCCACCGCCGCGCAGTGGACCGTGGCGTTCTGGAAGCGGCCGGAGTCCGTGGGAGCGCTCGACTACGACGCGAAGTACGACGTGTTGCGCGTGTCCGTGACGCCGGTCGCGGCGGACTCGCTCGAGCGCCTGCAATTCACTTTCGACAACCCGACCGCCGATGCGGTGACACTCGACCTGCGCTGGGAGAAGCTCTCGGTGCCGATCCGGATCACCGTGGACACGAACGGCAAGACGCTCGCGGCCGCGCGCGCCGCGGTCGCCGCGGCGAAGCCGGATGACTGGCGCACGCCCTACCGCGCCGCCGCATGGGCGCTGGACGCGGGCGTGGCGCCGGACGAGACCGCCCGCTGGGCGCAGGCGGCGGCCAGGGTGAAGGACAATTTCCAGACTTCCGGGCTGCTCGCGCGGCTCGCAGCCCGGAACGGCGACATGAAGCAGGCGAGCGCGCTGATGAAGAAGTCGATCGCGTTCGGCAAGGCCGACACCACGATCGAGAAGGCGCAGATCGAAGCGAACGAGAAGCAGCTGGCGGAGTGGTCGGCGAAGAAGTGACCGTCAGGCGGTCGCGCGGCGGGCGGACGGAGCGGAGAGCAGCGCCGCCACGCCCACGGTCAGCACGCAACCGATGAGGTTCCACCACAGGAACGACAGCGGCGTGAATCTCCAGCACAGGACCACTGCGCCCTCGCCCACCAGGGCCGCGACGAACACCGCCGTGCCGCCCGCCCGCTTCACCATGAACGCGGTGAGGAAGATCCCGAGGATGGCGCCGTAGAAGAGCGATCCCATGATGTTCACCGCCTCGACCAGCGAGCCGAGCCGGCCGGCGAACTGCGCGAACACCACCGCGAACACCGTCCAGAACGCCGTCGCGGCCCGCGACCAGCCGAGGAGCGCGCCCTCTCCCACGCGCCACGGCAGCCGCTGGACCACGTCCACCACCGTCGTCGAGGCGAGCGCGTTCAACTCCGACATGGTGGAGTTCATGGCCGCGGCGAAGATCGCCGCGAGCACCAGTCCCACAACGCCCACCGGCAGGTGCGAGAGCACGTAGGTGAGGAAGATGTAGTTGGTATCGTTCGTGTTGGCGCCGGGGTCGGTGGCGGTGAGCGCGGCCAGCGCGCGACCGCGGGCCGCCGTGGCGCTCGCATCGGCCGTGCGCAGCTCCGCGTGCGCCGCGGCGGCCGCGACCGCGTCGTGCGCACGCCGGGCCGCGAGCGCCGCGACGTTCGCGTGCGCCAGGGCCCCGCGCGCGGCGTTCCAGTCCCGCTCGGCCGCGCGCCACTCCGCGGCGTGCGGGCCGGCCTCGGCCTTCGCCACTTCGGCGCGATTGAAGAACACGGGCGCAGACTCGAACTGGTAGGCGACGAACACCAGGACGCCGAGGAGGAGCACGGCGAACTGCATCGGCACCTTGACGAGCCCGTTGAAGAGGAGGCCGAGCTTGCTCGCGCCCGATGAGCCGGCGGTCAGGATGCGGCCGACCTGCGACTGGTCGGTGCCGAAGTAGGAGAGCTGGAGGAAGAAGCCGCCGAGGAGCCCCGCCCACAGGTTGTAGCGGCTCGCGGGATCGAAGCTCGTGTCGAGCGCGTGCAGCTTCCCGGCCGCCCCCGCCACCGCGAGCGCGTCGCCGAACCCGAGGCCCGGAGGCAGCGCCCGCAGCACGAGCACGAACGCCAGCGCCATCGTGCCCATGATGATGCTGAACTGGAGTGCGTGCGCGGCGGCCACGGCCTTGGAACCCCCGAGCACGATGGTGCCCACCACGAGGCCGCCGAGGAGCGCGCACGTCCCGCCCACGTCCCAGCCGAGGATCACCGACAGGACGAGGGCCGGAGCGTAGAGCGTCACACCCGCCGCGAGCCCGCGCTGGGTGAGGAACAGCGCCGCGGCGAGCGTGCGTGTCTTGCCGTCGAAGCGCTGCTCGAGGTACTCGTACGCCGTGCGGACGCGAAGCCGCTGGTAGAGCGGCACGAGCGAGGCGCAGAGGACCACCATGGCGATCGGCAGGCCGAAGTAGAACTGGACGAACGACAGCCCGCCGACGTAGCCCTGGCCCGGGGTCGCCATGAACGTCACCGCGCTCGCCTGGGTCGCCATCACGGAGAGCGCCACCATCGGCCACGGGAGGCTCCGGCCGGCGACGAGAAAGCCGGAGAGATCGCGCGTGCCGCGCGCCCGCCAGAGCCCGTACACCACCAGCGCCGCGAGCGAGACGACCAGCACCCACGCGTCGGCGGCCCGGATCAACGGTAGTGCTCCGTGAACCACCAGAGGAGCAGCAGGTCGACGCCCAACGCCGCGATCACGAGCACGTAGAGGCGGCCCCAGCTCCCGAGTGGCGGAGGCGCGGCGGATCCCGTTCGCGCCGCGTCCGCGGGAATCGAGGGAGGCGCTCCGGGCCGATCGCCCGAGGGCCCGTTCACGGGACGCGCGCCCGCGACCCGCTCACCAGGTTCGCGAGCAGCCGCCACGCGCCCGGCACCCCCGCGGGCACCTGGCGGAACAGCGCGTAGCCGCAGTAGACGAACTCGCCACTCCCGTGCTTCGCGTAGAGGAGCCCGCCGTCACGGGACGGTTCACCGGGATCGTGGCTCCCGAGGACGGCGTCGTAGTTCGGATCCCACGGATTCGCGAAGTAGAGCCCGCGTTCCTGCACCCAGCCCTCGAAGTCGGATGGCCCGAGCTTGTTCGGCGCGTTGAGCAGCCGGTGCGCGGGCTTCAGGAACGTGACCGGCGCCTCCTCCACCGTGACGCGATCGCGCGAGACGCGAAACGGCAGAGGGCCGAGATAGTCCACGGGGCCGTCCGCCGTGGTGACGTACTGCACCAGCAGCGCGCCACCCTTCGCGACCCACTCCAGGAGCCGGGGCTGGAGCGTCCGCAACCGAGGCCGGGTGTTGTACGCGCGCACGCCGGTGACGATGGCGTCGAAGCGCGAAAGGTCGCCGCTCGCGACGTCGTCGTCGGAAAGCGGCGTGACCGAGGCGCCCATCTGGCGCAAGGCCTCCGCGATCTGGTCACCCGAGCCCGCGAGATAGCCCACGCGCGATGCGGTGAGCGTGAGCTCAGTGCGCACGAGCGGGATCTCGGCGGGCGGAAACAACGTCTGCACCGGGATGTGCGGGTAGTCGATCCGCTCGGCGGCCTGCGACCAGTCGTGGCCCTCCACCTCGAGCACCGCGCGCGCAGTGCCGCCCTCGCGACCGGGCAGGAGCGTGAACTCCACCGATTGTTCGCCGGACTCGCGCTCGATCGCCACCGGCGCGTAGGGGGGCTTGACGCTCCAGCCCGAGGGCACCTCGAGCCGCAACCTGCCCGCGAGCTTCGCCTTCATCGCGTGCACCGTCACCCGCAGCGTGCGCGCGGTGGGATCGGCGAAGAGCTGGAACGGCCGCTCGAACGCCAGCGTCGCGGGCGGCGACACTTCGAACATGCGCCAGCGCTCGCCCTGCACCGCGTCGGTCCAGCGATAGGCGACCGGCTCCTCGAACGTCACCGGCTCGCCCGCGAACTTCAACTTGAACTTCGCGGTCAGCGCCGGGCGGTTCTCGGGCTGCCCGAGATCGGCGCGATCGGCGACGCGGAACAGCCCCTTCGAAGGGGGCAGGCGAAGCCAGTAGGGCTGGGTCACCGCGATGTCGGCTCGCAGCGTGAAGTAGAGCGTGTCGGCCGCCGCGACGTTGGGAGAGAGCGTGCGCGGAACGGCGTGCTCGGTTTCGTCCACGCTGACGCCCTCGAGCGTCACCGCGGCCGGGGTGCGCTCGAGCACCGACGTCGCGACCGAGACTCCCTCCCCGGGCGTGGCCGAAGGCCGCGCCGAGACCGACTCGAGCCAGAGCCCGGCACACGAAGCCATCACCTGTTCCAGCTCGAGGCGCCTGCGCGCCACGAGCCCGTTCTCGGGCAGCTTTCGCATCGCGGCGTGCGCCTTCGCGAGCACCGGGAGCAGCGCCTCCGGGTGGCGCCCGTCGAACTCGCGCTCGGCCTGCGCCAGCAGCGTCCCCACGGCCTCACCGCCGGGGAATCGCTTCCACGACAGGTCCACCCCTTCGAACGGATCGCGCTTCGCCGGCGCGCCCGCTCTCAGCACGAGGTACTGCGGCAATGCGCCCCGGCGCTCGGGGGCGCCGAAGCCCTGGCTCTTGTGATTACTGCGGGAGAGACCGGCCAACTCGCTCATGGAGCGTCCGAGCAACGGGTCGTAGGCGCCCACGTCCACCTTGAGCCAGCTCGAATCCGGGGTCATGGCACCGAACGTGTTCCAGAACAGCCGCTTCGCCTGCCACGGCTGGGTCGCGTCGAGCTGGTCCGGGAACCGTTTCGGATCCGCGGCCGCCGCGAACGCCTCCGCGGCGAGGATCGCGGAGGCGGCATGGTGACCGTGGCCCGCCGTGGAATCCGGCGGGAAACGGGTGAGAATGATGTCGGGCTGGAAGCGGCGGATGGCCCAGACCACGTCGGCGAGCACCGAGTCGTGTCCCCAGAATTGGAGCGTCTCGTCGGCGTTCTTGCTGAAGCCGAAGTCGAGCGCGCGGGTGAAGCGCTGTTCGGCGCCGTCCATCCGGCGCGCCGCCAGCAGCTCCTGCGTGCGGATGACGCCGAGCGGCGCCCCCAGCTCCTGGCCCAGCAGGTTCTGTCCTCCGTCCCCTCGCGTCATGGACAGGTACGCCGTGCGCACGCCCTTCACGTGCGTCAGCCACGCGAGCAGCGCGGTGTTCTCGTCGTCCGGGTGGGCCGCCACGTAGAGGGCGCTGCCCACGGTCTGCAGGCGGTGGAGCGCGTGCGCGATCCCGCCCGCGTCCATGGGCTCGAGCGGCCGAGGGTCGGCGGCGATGCGGCCGGCGGGCGTGAGCGTTGCGAGCGCGAGGGCCGACGCGGTGAGGA
>CAYSWZ010000131.1:0-30315 GCA_964434945.1 uncultured bacterium
GCCCAGCCCAAGGCTGGCTCGGGAGCCGCCTGATGCCGCTGGCCCCCGGGCGTGTCGAGGAGCTGCTGCGCGCGCGGTTTCCCGGCGTCGCGTTCGAGCGCCAGGCGGGGGAGGCGGTGCGCGACTTCACGCTGTTCCTTCCGGCCGAGCACCTGGTCGCGGTGTGTACGCACCTGCGGGATGAACCGGAGTGCGCGTTCACGATGCTGTCGTGGATGGGCGGCGTGGACTACCTGCCGCGCGTGCCGCGCTTCGAGTGCGTGTACAGCCTGCTGTCGGTGACGCACGCCGCCCGCTTCACGCTCAAGGTCCGCATCCCGGAGGAGCAGCCGCGGGTGCCCAGCGTGTCCGGCGTGTGGCCGACCGCGAACTGGCACGAGCGCGAGACGTACGATTTCTATGGGATCAGCTTCACGGGTCATCCCGATCTGACACGCATCCTGTTGCCGGACGACTGGGTCGGCTGGCCGCTGCGGAAGGACTCCCCGCTCGGCTACGAAGAGGTGGCGTTCACGCACAACACGCCCGGGCGCACGGTGCCGTCGCCGGCGCTCAAGAAGCTCGCCCCCAAGAAGGTTCGCTACCGTGCGCAGTGAGACGATGACGCTCAACATGGGGCCGCAGCACCCGTCCACGCACGGGGTGCTGCGCGTCGCGCTCGAGCTCGACGGCGAGAACGTGGTCGCGTGCAAGCCCATCATCGGCTACCTCCACACCGGCATGGAGAAGCAGGCGGAGTACAAGACCTACACGCAGTCCATCCCGCAGACCGACCGGATGGACTACCTCTCGCCGATGAGCAACAACCTGGCGCTGTGCCTGTCGGTCGAAAAACTGCTCGGCGTCCGTGTGCCGGAGCGCGTGGAGGCGATCCGGGTGCTGCTCACCGAGCTCACCCGTATCAGCTCGCACTGCGTGTGGCTCGGCACGCACGCCATCGACATCGGGGCGCTCACCGTGTTCTGGTACTGCTTCCGGGAGCGCGAGAAGGTGCTGTCGATCTACGACATGGTGTGCGGCGCGCGGATGACGGCGAGCTACTTCCGGGTCGGCGGACTGGCGATGGACATCCCCGAGGGCCTGCTCGAGCGCTGCGAGAAGTTCGTGGACGAGATGCCGGCGCACATCGACGAGTACGAGTCGCTGCTCACGAAGAACCCGATCTGGCTCGCGCGTACGAAGGGCGTGGCTCCGTTGTCCGCGGCGGACGCGCTGGCGTGGGGCGTCACCGGTCCGGCGCTGCGCGGCTCGGGCGTGAACTGGGACCTGCGCAAGGCCGAGCCCTACTCGGGCTACGAGACCTACGATTTCGCCGTTCCGCTGGGCCGGCAGGGGGACGCGTACGACCGCTTCACCGTCCGGGTCGCCGAGATGCGCCAGTCCACCCGCATCGCGAAACAGGCCATCGCCCGGGTGCGGGAGCTCGGCGCACGCGGCGAGTACCGGCTGCGCGATTTCAAGTACGTGCTGCCCCCGAAGGAGGAGGTCAAGACCTCCATGGAGGCGCTCATCCACCACTTCAAGATCGTGGCGCACGGTTTCTTCCCGCCGGTCGGCGAGGCCTACCAGGCGATCGAGGCGCCGAAGGGCGAACTGGGCTTCTACTTCGTGAGCGACGGTTCCGCACGGCCGTGGCGGATGAAGGTGCGCTCGCCTTCGTTCGTGAACCTCCAGGCCCTGCCCGTGATGGTGCAGGACAAGCTCGTGGCCGACGTCATCGCGGCGATCGGCAGCATCGACATCGTGCTCGGGGAGATCGATCGATGAGTCAGGGCACCGTCATGCCCGTCGAAGGGCCCGCCACACTGGCATGGTCCGCGAAGGCGAAGGCCGACGTGGCCGAGGCGCTCGCGCGCTACCCGGTCAAGCGTTCCGCCGTGCTGCCCGTGCTGTGGATCGCGCAGCGCGAATGGGGCTGGCTGTCCACCGCGGCCCTGCGCCTGGTGGCCGACAGCATCGGCCTGCCGGAGTCCGAGGTGTTCGGCATCGCGACGTTCTACACCATGTTCAACATGAAGCCGGTGGGCCGGCATCACCTGCAAGTCTGCATGACGCTGTCGTGCTCGCTCATGGGCTCGGACCGTCTGTTCAAGCACCTGGAGCAGAAGCTCGGCGTCGGCCACGGCGGGACGACGCCCGACGGCCGGTACACGCTGCGCAAGGTCGAGTGCCTGGCCGCGTGCGGAGGCGGGCCGTGCATGCAGGTCGGGTTCGACTATCACGAGAACCTGACCGAGGCCAGGGCGGACGCGCTGCTGGAGAAGCTCAAGTGAGCCGCGGCCCGCTGCTGTTCAAGGACATCGATACGCCGGGACTGGCGAATCTCGAGACCTACCGAAAGGGCGGCGGCTACGAGACCGTTGCGGCGACGCTCGGCAAGACCGCCGCCGACCAGGTGATCGAGGTGATGAAGGCCTCGGGCCTGCGCGGCCGCGGCGGCGCGGGATTCCCGACCGGCCTGAAGTGGAGCTTCGTCCCGAAGGCTTCGCCGAAGCCGCGCTACATCGTGTGCAACGCCGACGAATCCGAGCCGGGCACGTTCAAGGATCGCGAGCTGATGGAGAAGAACCCGCACCTGCTGCTCGAGGGCATGATCCTCGCCGGGTACGCGGTCGGCTCGCACGTGGGCTACCTCTACCTGCGCGGGGAGTTCGAGTACATCCAGCGCATCCTCGACAGGGCGATCGCCGAGGCGCGTGCCGCCGGGATCCTGGGCGACAACGTCATGGGCTCCGGCTACGCGTTCCAGATCCACACCCACCTCGGCGCCGGCGCGTACATCTGCGGCGAGGAGACCGCGCTCCTGTCCTCGCTCGAGGGCTACCGTGGCCAGCCGCGCCTGAAGCCTCCGTTCCCCGCGGTCGAGGGGCTGTACGCCTGCCCGACGGTGGTGAACAACTCCGAAACGCTCATGGCGGTGCCGCACATCCTCAAGAACGGCGCGGCCTGGTACCGGCAATGGGGCACGGAGAAGAGCGCTGGCACGAAGGTGTTCAGCGTGTCGGGCCCGGTCAAGCGCCCCGGCAACTACGAAGTCCCGCTCGGCTACTCGATGAAGCGACTGATCGAGCAGGACTGCGGCGGGATGCGCGACGGCCTGAAGCTCAAGGCGGTGATCCCGGGCGGCTCGTCGGTGCCGCTGCTGCCCGCGGCCGACCTCGACACCCCGCTCGACTACGAGAGCATGAACGCCAAGGGCACGTTCCTCGGCTCCGGCGGCGTGATCGTGATCGACGACCGCACCTGCATCGTGGACGCGCTCTGGAACGTGACGCGCTTCTACGAACACGAATCGTGCGGCAAGTGCACGCCGTGCCGAGAGGGCACGTACTGGATGGCGGAGGTGCTGGAGCGGCTCGAGAACGGCCACGGCAAGGCGACCGACATCGACCTGCTCGCGGACGTCGCGGACAACATCCTCGGCAAGAGCTTCTGTGCGCTCGGCGACGCCGCGGCGATGCCGGTCCAGGGCGCGCTCAAGCACTTCCGCGCCGAGTTCGAACACCACGTGACGCACCGGTCGTGCCTCGTGAACCGGCGTCGCGACGAGGTGGCCGGGGTCGAGCGGTGAGCGGTGCCGTGAGGGTGACGGTCGACGGCCGCGTGATCGAGGTGCCCGCGGGCACGCTCGTGACCGACGCCGCCCGCGCGGCCGAGGTGCACGTCCCGATCTTCTGCTCGCACCAGAAGCTGCCGCCGCTCGGCGCCTGCCGGATCTGCGTGGTCGAGATCGGCACGCCGAAGCTGGGGCCCGACCGGAAGCCCGTGCTGGGCCCGGACGGAGCGCCGGAGATCGCCTGGAACCCCAAGGTCCAGACCGGGTGCACGACCACGGTGACCCCGGACATGCACGTCCGCACCGCGTCGGAGGTGGCCACCAAGGCGCGCAAGGGCGTGATGGAGTTCCTGCTCGTCAACCATCCGCTCGACTGCCCGGTGTGCGACGAGGGGGGCGAGTGCCAGCTTCAGGACCTGGCGTTCGCGTTCGGCCACGATTTCTCGCGCATGGACGAGGCCAAGCGCACGTTCGACAGCGAGGACCTCGGCCCGATCGTCAAGAAGGAGGCCAACCGCTGCATCGTGTGCATGCGGTGCGTGCGCTACTGCGACGAGGTCATGGGCGAGAACGCGCTCACCGCGCACCAACGCGGCGAGCACACCGAGATCTCCTCGTACGACCGCAAGCCGCTCGCCTGCGAGCAGAGCGGCAACTGCAACGAGGTGTGCCCGGTCGGCGCGCTCACCGCGCTGCCCTATCGGTTCAAGGCGCGCCCGTGGGACCTCCGCCAGCACATCACGATCTGCGAGTGGTGCTCGAACGGCTGCTCGGTGCGGCTCGGCGTGCGCGGCATGGAGATCCTGCGCGCGCGGGGCACCGAGTTCCGCGGCGTCAACCAGGAGTACCTGTGCGTGCGTGGCCGCTTCGGCCACGACTGGGTCAACGCCGCCGACCGGCTCACGCTGCCGCTCGTGCGGACCGGGGCGGCGCTCCAGCCCGCTTCGCACGACGAGGCGGTGGCGTACGCGGCCGCGCGCCTGCGCGACATCGCGGCGACGCACGGTCCCGAGTCGATCGCGTTCGTGGGCGGCGAAAAGCTGAACCTCGAAGAGCAGTACCTGTTCCAGAAGCTCGCGCGCTCGGTGCTCGGCACACCGAACGTGGACGCGCGCACGCGCCCGGTGGCGGCGATCGCGGGCGATGCCGTGCTGCGCGCGACCGGTGGCGGCCGGCCGGCGCTCACGTTCGATGCGCTCCACGAGGCCGAGGAAGTGTTGGTCCTGTTCGAAGACCTGCAGGGGGAGGCGCCGCTCGCCCAGGCCGCCGTGGTGCGCGGCTTCCGCCAGCGCGGCCTGCACGTCACCGTGGCGCACGCCCGCCGCGTGAAGCTGGCGCGCGCGCGGTTCCGCGGCGACTGGCTCGCGGTGCGGCCTGGCGCCGAGCTGGCGCTGACGCTCGCGCTGACGCGCGCCGCGCTCGACCTGGGCGTGCCGGCAGGCGTGCCGCCGGAAGTGGCGTCGGCGCTCGAGTCGCTGAAGCCCTCGCTCGCGCCGTGGACCGCCGAGCGCATCGAGTCCGAGACGGGCGTGAGCGCGGCCGCGGTCGTGGCCGCAGCGCAGCGCATGCGGAGCGCGGGAAAGAAGGCGTTGCTGTTCGGCCGTGGCGTGCTCGAGCACCCGCAGGCTCCCGCGCTCGTCCAGGCGATCGAGAACCTGGCGTGGGCGCTCGGCGCGATCGCCCCGGCGGCCTCGAGCGTCATGGCGTTCGGTCCGCACCACGACAGCGCGGGCGCCCTCGAGATGGGCCTCGCGCCCGGCACGCTCCCCGGCTATGCCGCCGCCGAGCGCGTCGGGTTGAGTGCCCGTGAAGCCATCGCCGCGGCCGCCGAGGGCAGGGTGAAGGCGCTGTGGATCGCCTCCGACGACCTCCTCGCCAGTGCCCCGGACCGTGCGCTCGTCGAGCAGGCGCTCGAGCGCTGCGAGCTGGTGATCGTGAACGAGTTGTTCCTCACGCGCACCGCGGCGCGCGCACACGTCGTCTTCCCGGTCGCGGCATTCGCGGAGAAGGAGGGCAGCACGTTGAACTGCGAGCGCCGGCTGCAGCGCTCGAACCGTGCGCTCTCGCCGCGGGGCACGCGCCAGGGCAGTGGGTCCGGCGCACGTGCCGACTGGGAGGTGTTCCAGGCGGTGGCCCAGGGGCTCGGCGCCGAGTGGCGCTACCGCACGGCCGAGGACGTGTTCCGCGAGGTCGCGCGAGTGGTGCCTGGATTCCGGGGACTCTCGTACGCGCTCCTCCAGCCGGAAGGAGCGTGCCTCGACGGCCCGCGCGTCGCGGCGCGCATCGAGCCGGTGGCGATGGGCGCGGCCGCGGCAGCGGGAGAGGGCCTGGTGCTCCTCTCCGGCGGCACGCTGTTCGCCGACGGCAGCCTCGGGTTCCGGTCCGACACGTTGTCGAAGCTCGCGGGGGCGACGCGCGTTCGCCTCTCGCCGGCGGAGGCGTCGCGGCTCGGCGCAGAGGCCGGGGATCGCATCGAGCTCGCCGGCCCGGCGGCGAGCCTCACGTTCGCGCTGGAGATCGACGATTCGGTGCCCGCGGGCGCGGCGTTCGTGCCTTACGCGGGCGCTGAGTTGAACCGGCTGGGTGTGCCGGGTGGGGCGGGCCTGCGCGTCAAGCTGCGCAAGGCGACCGCCACCGCCACGGTCGGGGCGTAGGGAGAGGGAGGGGATCGCCAGGATGGCCGCGCTGTGGAGCCTCCCCGCCGTTCAGACCCTCGCCTGGGCCCTGCTCAAGGTGCTGATCATCCTCGGCACGCTGCTCGGCCTCGTCTCCTATCTCATCTACGCCGAGCGCAAGATCTGCGGCCACATTCAGGCCCGGACCGGGCCCAACCGCGTCGGGCCGCTCGGACTCCTGCAGCCGATCGCCGACGTGCTGAAGCTGCTCTTCAAGGAGGAATTCATCCCGGCGCAGGCGAACAAGGTCATCTTCCACATCGCGCCGATCCTCGCGGTGGCCCCGGCGATCGTGACGTTCTCGGTGATCCCCATGGGCCCGCCGCCGATGTTCGTCGTCACCGACATCAACGTCGGCCTGCTGCTGTTCCTGGCCATGTCGAGCCTCGGCGTCTACGCCATCACGCTCGGCGGCTGGGCCTCGAACAACAAGTACGCATTGCTCGGCGGCTTGAGGTCTTCGGCTCAGATGATCTCGTATGAGCTGGCGATGGGGCTGTCCACGATTCCGGTCATCCTCAAGTCGAGCACGCTGTCGCTGGTCGGCATCGTCGAGCACCAGGCGGGTTTCTACCGGCTCGGCGGCACGCCGATCTGGTTGCCGAACTGGGGCATCTTCCACTGGTACCTGGTGCTCCCGTTCGTGATCTTCCTCGTCACCGCGTTCGCCGAGACGAACCGCGCGCCGTTCGACCTGCCCGAGGCCGAGGGCGAGCTGGTGGCCGGATTCCACACCGAGTACTCGTCCATGAAGTGGGCGCTGTTCTTCCTCGGCGAGTACATGAACATGATCGTCATCAGCTCGATCGCGGTGACGCTGTTCTTCGGCGGCTGGCACGGCCCGGGCCCGGCATGGGCCGGGCTCGCGTGGTACCTGCTCAAGCTCGGGGCGCTCATGTTCTTCTTCATCTGGGTGCGCTGGACCTTCCCGCGGCTGCGCTACGACCAGCTCATGGGGTTCGGCTGGAAGGTGCTGCTGCCCGCGGCGATCGTGAACGTCCTCATCGCCGCGCTGTGGCTGTTCGGCCGGGGAGCCGCGTGATGCCGGCGCTCTTCCTCGGCTTCGCCGCGCTGCTGGTGGTCACCTCGCTGCTCGTGGTGCTGCACCGGAATCCCGTGACGAGCGCGCTGTTCCTCGTGCTCTCGTTCTGCTCGCTCGCCGGCATCTACCTGCTGCTGCACGCCGAGTTCCTCGGCATGGTGCAGGTCGTCGTCTACGCCGGCGCGATCATGGTCCTGTTCCTGTTCGTGATCATGTACCTGAACCTGCAGCACGACGTGGAGAGCGGGGTGCAGATCGCGGTCCGGCGGGGCATCGGCTGGCTCGCGGGCGCGGCGCTCCTGCTCACCGGCGCGACGCTCCTGCGCCGCGGCTGGACGCTCGGGCCGGCGAACCCGGTGCTCGCGGGCGCGGCCGAGGGCAACGTCGCCAGCATCGGCAGGGTCCTGTACTCGCGGTACCTGTTCCCGTTCGAGATCACGTCCATCCTGCTCCTGGTGGCCATGATCGGCGTCATCGTGATCGCGCGCGGACGGACGCGGGCGCCGGAGGAGGACGCGTGATCCCATTGTCGTGGCTGATCGCCCTGTCCGCGATCGTGTTCTCAATCGGCGTCGTGGGCGTGCTGGTGCGCCGGAACGCGCTGATCATCTTCATGTCCATCGAGCTCATGCTCAACGCGGCGAACCTGGCGTTCGTGGCGTTCGCGAGCCACATGAAATCGATCGACGGACAGATCTTCGTGTTCTTCGTGATGACCGTCGCGGCGGCGGAGGTGGCGATCGGCCTCGCGATCATCGTCCACCTGTTCCGCCTGCGCGAGACCGTGTTCGTGGACGAAGTCCACCTGCTGAAGGGCTGACCCCGTGCACCTGCCGATGCTGTGGATCATTCCTGCGCTGCCGCTCGCGGCCGTCGCGCTCAACCTGCTGCTGGGCGATCGCCTCGGCAAGCGCGGCACGACCGCGCTCGCGTGTGGCGCGGTCGTGGCCGCGTTCGGGTTCGCGCTGCGCGGCGTGCTGCACCTGGCGGGCCTGCCCGAGGCGGAGCGCCACCTCACCGAGACGGCCTGGACGTGGATGCGCGTCGGCGACTTCTCGGTGGACGTTTCGTTCCTCCTCGACCCGCTGTCCGCGGTCATGGTGCTGGTGGTGACCGGCGTGGGGTCGCTCATCCACATCTACTCCACCGGGTACATGGCGCACGACCCCTCGTACCGGCGCTTCTTCCTGTACCTCAACCTGTTCATGTTCTCGATGCTCACGCTCGTCCTCGCGGACAACTACCTGCTCATGTTCGTGGGCTGGGAGGGCGTGGGGCTGTGCTCGTACCTGCTCATCGGGTTCTGGTACGAGCGGCCGGCCGCGGCGGCGGCGGGCAAGAAGGCGTTCATCGTCAACCGCATCGGGGACTTCGGCTTCATGCTCGGCGCTTTCATGCTCATCGCCGGCACCGGTTCGCTCGAGTTCGAGCGCGTGTTCACCGCCGCACCGCACGTGTTCGCCGCCGGGGGCGGCTTGATCACGCTCGCGACGCTGCTCCTGTTCCTCGGCGCCACGGGCAAGAGCGCGCAGATCCCCCTGTTCGTGTGGCTGCCGGATGCCATGGAGGGCCCGACCCCGGTCTCCGCGCTGATCCACGCCGCCACCATGGTCACCGCCGGCGTGTACATGCTGGCGAGGAGCCACGTGCTGTTCGAGCTCGCCCCGCGCACGCTCGAGGTGGTGGCGGTGATCGGCGCCGCCACGGCGCTCATGGCCGCCACCATCGGCCTGGCGCAGAACGACATCAAGCGCGTGCTCGCCTACTCGACCGTGAGCCAGCTCGGCTACATGTTCATGGCCTGCGGCGTCGGCGCGTTCGGCGCCGGCATCTTCCACCTCATGACGCACGCGTTCTTCAAGGCGCTGCTGTTCATGGGCGCGGGCTCGGTGATCCACGCCATGAGCAACGAGCAGGACATGCGCCGGATGGGCGGCCTCGCCCCGAAGCTGCCGTGGACGCACGGCACCATGGCGATCGCGACGCTGGCGATCACGGGCGTGCCGTTCTTTGCCGGCTTCTTCAGCAAGGACGAGATCCTGAGCGCCGCCTGGGCGAGCGGGCACAAGGGCATCTGGCTCGCCGGCATCGTCGGCGCCGCGCTCACCGCGTTCTACATGACGCGCTTGTACGTGCTCACGTTCCGCGGGGAGTCGCGCGTCTCGCACGAGGCCGAGCACCACCTGCACGAATCGCCCCCCGCCATGATCGCGCCGCTCGTGGTCCTGGCGGTGCTCTCCATCGTGGGCGGCTACGTGGGACTCCCGTTCCAGGAGGGCGGGCACGCGTTCGAACGCTGGCTGCGGCCGGTGCTCGAGTCGGGCGAGGCCGGAGTCGTCCATCACGAGATCTCGCGGGGCACGGAATGGGGCCTGATCCTGGCGTCCGTGGCGGTGGCGCTGTCCGGCATCGTCTTCGCGCTGCGCACCTACCTGTGGACGCCGGCCAGCGCGACCGCGCTCCAGCAGCGGTTCGAGGGCCTCCACCGGCTGCTCGAGAACAAGTACTGGGTCGACGAGTTCTACGACCTCACCGTCGTCCGGCCGTCCGTCGACCTGTCCGAGTGGCTGTGGCGCTTCTGGGACGTGCGGGTCGTCGACGGGCTGGTGAACGGCACCGGCCACTTCCTGGAAGGCGGCTCGGCGATCTTGAAGCTCGTGCAGACCGGATTCGTCGGCACCTATGCGCTGTTCATCACGCTCGGCGTGATCGCGCTGTTCCTCCACTTCCTGAGGTGATGGTGGCCCCCCTGCCCTGGCTGTCGTTCCTGGTGTTCTTCCCACTCGCCGCCGGCGTCCTGGTCGCGCTCATGCCACGTTCCGCCGAGCGGTCGGCCCGGCTGTGGGCCACGCTCGCGGCGGCGATCGAGTTCGCCGTCTCGCTGCCGCTGTGGTGGCGCGTGGTGCCCGGCCGGCCCGGGTTCCAGTTCGAGGAGTCGCTGGCGTGGATCCCGTCCATCGGGGCGCGCTACCACCTGGGCGTGGACGGCGTCTCCGGGCTGCTCGCGCTGCTCACGACGTTGCTGTCGCTCGTGGCGATGGTCTCGGCGTGGACGTCGGTGGAGAAGCGGTCGCGCGAGTTCTACGCGATGCTGCTCGCGCTCGAGGCGGGAATGCTCGGCACGTTCTTCGCCCTCGACCTGCTGTTCTTCTACGTGTTCTGGGAGGCGATGCTCATCCCCATGTACCTGCTGATCGGGGTGTGGGGCGGCCAGCGTCGCATCTACGCAGCGGTCAAGTTCTTCCTCTACACCATGGCCGGCAGCGTGCTCATGCTGGTCGCGATCCTGGCGCTCTACCAGATGCAGAAGCGCTTCAGCGGGGTTCCGTCGTTCGACCTCGCGGCGTTCTACGCCATGCCGATCCACCCCGCGCAGCAGCTGTGGTTCTTCCTCGCGTTCGCGTTCGCGTTCGCGATCAAGGTCCCGATGTGGCCGCTGCACACCTGGCTGCCGGACGCGCACGTCGAGGCTCCGACCGCGGGCTCGGTCATCCTCGCGGCCGTGCTGCTCAAGATGGGGGCGTACGGCTTCCTGCGGTTCGCCATGCCGATGTTCCCGAACGCGCTGCTCCAGTGCGGGCCGTGGATCGCCTGGATCGCCATCGTCGGAGTGGTGTACGGGGCGATGGTGGCCATGGTGCAACCCGACCTGAAGAAACTGGTCGCCTATTCGTCGGTGAGCCACATGGGTTTCTGCATGCTCGGGCTGATGGCGCTGAACGCGCAGGGGCTCGCCGGCTCGATGATGACCATGCTCAATCACGGCGTGTCGACCGGCGCCCTGTTCCTGCTCGTCGGCGTGGTGTACGAGCGCCGGCACACGCGGGCCATCGCCGACTTCGGTGGGCTGTGGAAAGTGGTCCCGGTGTTCTCCTCGATCTTCCTCGTCGTGATGCTGTCGTCGATCGGCCTGCCCGGCACGAACGGGTTCGTGGGCGAATTCCTCGTCCTGCTGGGGGCGTTCAAGACGTCGTTCGCGTGGGCCGCGGTCGCGGCCACGGGAGTGATCCTGTCCGCGTGCTACATGCTGTGGATGTTCCAGCGCGTGGTGTTCGGGCCGGTGACGCACGAGGAGAATCAGCGCCTGGGCGACGTCACGCTCCGCGAGAAGCTGATGTTCGCCCCGCTCCTGGTGCTCATCTTCTGGATGGGCGTGGCGCCTCAGCCGTTCCTCGATCGCGCCCAGCCGGTGCTCGATCGCACGCTGGAACTCACGCGCCAGCGCGCGGTGAGCAGCGCCAGCGCGGCGGGCGTGGAGCTGCCGGGCGGGACGCTGAGCACGGCGCTGCGCATCGGCCCGGCGTTCTGGGTCAGGGCCTCGCCGGCGGACACCCTCGGGAGCTTCCGATGAACGTCGTACCGCAGCCGCACCTCCTCGCCGTGGACTGGTGGGCGCTCGGCCCCATCCTGGCGCTGACCGTGGGCAGCCTCCTGCTCCTGCTGCTCGAGTTCGTCCCGCCGCGCCCGAACGGCAACCGCGGAGCGCTCGTGTCGCTCGCCGCGCTGGCCGCGGCGGCTTGGGCGGTGTGGCACGTGCGTCTCGACAAGCGCGCGCTGTTCGAGGGCATGTTCGTCCACGACGGGCTGACCGTGTTCTTCACGCTCCTGTTCTGCGCGATCGGGGCGCTGGCCGTGCTCATCTCCTGGAGCTATGCCAAGCGCACGCGCATCGGCCAGCCCGAGTACTACGCGCTGCTGCTCACGGCCGTGCTCGGCATGGTGGTCATGGCGGCGTCGAACGACCTCATCACCATCTTCCTCGGGCTCGAGCTCATGTCGCTGTCGCTCTACGTCATGGTCGGCTTCCGCCGGAACCAACTCGAATCCAACGAGGCGGCGCTCAAGTACTTCCTGCTCGGCGCGTTCGCGTCCGGCTTCCTCCTCTATGGCATCGCGCTGCTCTACGGCGGCACCGGGGCCACGAATCTCCAGAAGATCGGCGACTTCCTCGGCGACAGCCTCATCGCCACGAACCCGCTCGTGCTCGCGGGCGGACTGCTCGTCCTCACGGGCTTCTTGTTCAAGGTGGCCGCGGTGCCGTTCCACATGTGGACCCCGGACGCCTACCAGGGCGCGCCCACGAGCGTCACCGGCTTCATGTCGGCCGGCGCCAAGGCAGCCGGGTTCGCCGCCCTGCTCCGCATCGTGCTCCGGGCGCTGCCGTCGCTCGCGCACGACTGGCAGCCGCTGCTGTCGGCGATCGCGATCCTCACCATGACGGTGGGCAACGTCGCCGCACTGCTGCAGAACAACGTCAAGCGCATGCTCGCCTACTCGAGCATCGCGCATGCCGGCTACGTCCTGGTCGCGCTGGTGGCGGGCGGGAACGAGGGCTACGCCGCCGCGGTGTTCTACCTGGCCGTCTACTCGTTCATGAATCTCGGAGCGTTCGCGCTCCTCACCATGCTGGGCCGCGGCCGCGACGAGCCGGTGCTGGTCTCGGACCTCGCCGGGCTCGGCTTCCGCAGTCCGCTCGCCGGGCTCGCGCTCACGCTGTTCATGATCTCGCTCGGCGGCATCCCGCCGACCGCGGGCTTCATGGGCAAGGTCCTGGTGTTCGGCGCGGCGGTCCGGGCGGGCCTCGTCTGGCCGCTGGTCGTGGTCGGCGTGCTGAACAGCGTGGTGTCGGTGTTCTACTACCTGCGGATCACCGTGGCCCTGTACATGCGCGAGCCGGAGGGCGAGCCGGTGGCACTGTCCGTCAACGCTCCGGCGGTGCTCGCGCTCGTGGTCACCGCCGCGGCCACGCTCTGGTTCGGAATGCAGGCGCACGGCCTGTGGCTGGCGGCCCAGCGGAGCGTGCTGGGGCTGCTGTAGAGGAGGGGAGCATGCGGCGCGTCGCGGTGCTGGGTTCCGGCCCGGTCGGGCAGGTGCTTGCGGACGGTTTCCTGAAACACGGCTACGCGGTCACGCGCGGAACGCGCGAGCCGGCGAAGCTGTCCGGGTGGCGTTCCGGAGCCGGGCCGAACGCGGCCGTGGGTTCGTTCGCGGAAGCCGCCCGCGCCGGCGAGCTGGTGGTGCTCGCGGTCAAGGGTGAGGCCGCGGCGTCGGTGCTGGAGCTGGCCGGCGGCGCGGCGCTCGCGGGGAAGGTGGTCATCGACACCACGAACCCCATCGCCTCCAAGCCGCCCGTCAACGGCGTGCTCTCGTTCTTCACCAGCCTCGACGATTCGCTCATGGAGCGGCTCCAGCGGCAGGTCCCGGCGGCGCGCTTCGTGAAGGCGTTCTCGTGCGTCGGGAACGCGCTCATGGTGGACCCGAAGCTCGCGGGCGGCCCGCCGACCATGTTCATCTGCGGCAACGACGAGGCTGCGAAGGCCGAGGTAGGCACCGTGCTCGTGCAGTTCGGCTGGGACCTCGAGGACCTGGGGGCGGCGGAAGCCGCGCGGGCCATCGAACCGCTGTGCATTCTCTGGTGCATTCCGGGATTCCGGCGGAACAGCTGGGGGCACGCTCTCAAGTTGCTTCGCTGAGACCGGCGCACCCGGCCGGCCGGCACACGCGAACGGGGGGAGCGGTGGCAGCCGCTCCCCCCGTCGTTGGTTCACCGTCGCTCGCGCGCGGTCCGACCACTCCCACGTACAGCTTCCGGGTCTCCCTCCCCAGCCATCCCCCGATGGGCCAGTTCGGAAAACCCGGAAACATCGAACTCCAGCGGAACGCGCACGTCCCGCCGGAGCAATCCGGTCCCGAGGATCCGGGACCGACATCACTAATTCCCCCCGGACCCCCACATATTACACAAAGCGTATTTGGCCTCCCGGACCGGAACTGACATTCGAATCTTGAGAGAGGAAATCCACCCGCGGCCCGGATGCATGTTGAAACAGCGATTCCTCCTCGACACCATCGATCGCCTGACGGATAATTCCGGCGAATCCCCCAGAAACCGAATAGAAGGTCCATGGCCGATTCACAGAGTGGACCCCCGGTCCCGGCAGAGCTGCTGCAGGAGCTCTACCAGGAACTGCGCGATCTTGCCGCGCACCACCTGAGGGGAGAGCGGGCGGAGCACACGCTGCAACCGACGGCCCTCGTGCACGAGGCCTACCTGCGCATGAACGCGCGAGGGCGCCTCGAGCTGCAGGGACGAACCCACTTCCTGGCGATCGCCTCGATCGCCATGCGACGGGTCCTGGTGGACCATGCCCGTGCCCGTGCTGCGCTCAAGCGCGGCGGCGGCGTGACGCATGTGTCCGTGGGCGAGGCGAACGCCTTGAGCGAGGATCGGACGCAGGACGTACTCCAGGTCGACGCCGCGCTGGCGCAGCTCGCGCTCGAGGACCCGCAGGCGGGACGCATCGTCGAGATGCGCTTCTTCGCCGGGATGACCGAACGCGAGATCGCCGAGGTGCTGGGCGTTTCCGACCGCTGGGTGCGCAAGCAGTGGGCGTTTGCCCGGGTCTGGCTGCGGCGCGAGCTCGAAGCCCATTGAACGCCTAGCGCCTCGCCGCGGGCTCGCGCGCCGCCGCGCGCCGTTCCGCCTGGATCCGGAGGATGAGGAGCGAGTCGGAGGCCGCGTCGCTGAGCGTGCCGGCGCGGTCCAGGGCCTGCATCGAGAGGTCGAGTTGGGATCCGTCGCCGCCCAGCTCGTAGCGCGCACGCGCGAGCACCGCCTGCCGGACCCAGCCGAGGGCCGCGTTTCGCGGCAGCGTCGTCGCCGGGAACGCGCTCGACGACTCCGTGAGCCGGGCCTGTGCGGAGTCGAGCAGCGCCGGCTGGCGCTTCGCCAGCGCAAGGCCGGTGAGCAGCTCGGCGTCGAGCGAGCGCAGCGCGGCGGAAGCGGCGGGAGCGAGGCCCGACGGCGCCAGGACGCGGAGCGCCGTGTCCACGTCGGCGCGGGCGCGCACGAGGAGTGCGGCCTGCCGGCCCGGGTCGGATTCGAGGCCCGCCCGGCCGAGGCGCAGGAGCGCCAGCTCCTCGTGAGTCTGCGCGAACACCCAAGGCCGGTTCGGCCCCCTGAAATCCATGCAAGCCTGGAAGTACGCCAGCGCCGAATCCAGGGCTGCGGGCGAACGCGACAACTCCCCGAGCGTTCGGAACGCGCGCGCACGTTCGTAGAGGAGTGAACCGAGCGCCGGCCAGTCGCGCGAGAATGCGACCCGCCGCGAGCACGCGGAGTCCGAGTAGAGGAGCGCCGCCCGCGCGAGCGCCGGGTTCCAGCCGAAGCGCGCCCGCTCGGTCGTGACCTCGGCGAGCGAGTTGTAGCTATACGCCAGCCGGTTGGCGAGGATCGCATCGTCGTTCCCGCCGGCGGGCATGCGCGGCGGACCCCAGCGGCGGAGGCTTTCGCTCCGTTCCAGCTCCACGAGCCCCGCCGCCGCGCCCAGCGTCGCCGGTTGCCCGCGCAGCCGGTACAAGCCGAGCTGTGCGGCGGCGCTCACCCCGATCAGGTCGGCCTGCGGCGTCTCGAGGTCGAGCAGCTCCGCCACCTGGAGATCCTCCTGCCAGTTCGCGACCGGCTCGGCAGGGATCGCCGCCGCGTGTTCGAGCGTCACGATCGCGCTGTGGTAGGGCGTGCTGTCCCAGGTGAGCTCGCCAAGCAGGAACTGCGCCGTGCCCAGGTCCTTCTCGAGGTGTCGCATGAGAAGGTCGTGATGCCGCAGCGCGGGCACCTGGCCGAGCAACGTGCGCGCACGCGTGTAGAGGTCGATCGCCTGCTGCATGCGCGCCGGCGTGCGCTCGCCCTCGTACAGCACCGCGGTCGCCTGGACCACGAGCGACTCGGCGTCGCGATAGGCGGCCAGCACACGCGCGCGCGGGACCGAGCGGCCGGTGCCGAGCCACCACGCCGCGAACAACGCCATCGCGAGCAGCAGGCCGAGGGTGCCGGCGACGAGGCGCTGCCGGCGGCGCGACCAGCGCTGCACCCGGCGGACGAACCCGGGTCCGCGCGCGCGCACCGTGCGACCTTCGAGGTGGCGGCGGAAGTCCTCGGCCAGGCCTCCGGCGTTGGCGTAGCGCTCGCGCGGGTCCTTCTCGAGCGCCATCGCCACGATTCGCTCGAGCGGCCCGCGCAGTTCGGGCGCGACCTGGCCGAGGGGCGGCGGTTCGAGCGTGAGGATCGAGACCACGGCCCGGTGCAGCGACACGGAGGACGCCTCGTAGGGCAGGCGCTCGGAGAGAAGCTGGTAGGCGATGATGCCGAGCGAGTAGACGTCCGAAGCGGGCCCGATGCCGGCGGGCTCGGCCTGCACCTGCTCCGGGCTCATGTACTGCGGGGTGCCGACCAGCTGGCCGGTGCGCGTCGCGAGCTCGGTCGGCCGCTCGTCTCCGGTCATGAGCCGCGCGACGCCGAAGTCCACCACCACCGGCTGCCCGTCGGCGCGGACGAGGATGTTGGACGGCTTCAAGTCACGGTGCACGATGCCGTGGACGTGCGCGTGATGGACCGCGTCACAGACCGCGGCGAGGAGCGCGACGCGCTCCGGGAGGGAGAGGCCGTTCCGGGTCGCGTGCTCGCGAAGCGGAAGGCCCTCGACGTAGTCCATGGCGATCCACGGCTGCGGCACTCCTCCCGGGCCCGTCATCTCGCCCGAGTCGAGCACGCGCGCGATCCCGGGATGGTTCAGCCGGGCGAGGATCTCGGCTTCGAGCCGGAACCGCTCGCGCACCTCGGGCGAGACCGCGCCCGCCGTGAGGAGTTTCACGGCGGCCCACACGCCGCCGCGCTCGATGTGCTCCGCGAGCGAGACGACCCCCATGCCGCCGCGTCCGAGCTCGCGCACGAGCCGCCACGGGCCGACCCGGCCCGCGGTGGGCGGGGCGAGCCCGGCGAGAGCCTCGGCGCCGTCGAGCGGAGCGTCGAGCACCGAATCCTGCTCGCCGTGGAGCAGGAAGAGCTCGAGCACCTCGCGCTGGAGCGCCTCGTCCCCGCCGCAGGCCTCGGCGAGGAACCCGGCGCGCCGGCCGCGCGGCACGTCCAGCGCCGCGAGGAACAACTGCTTCACCAGCAGGTGGTGGGAGCCGCGACTCTCGTCGTCCGGGGGATTCGCCATCAGTAATTGTCCCAGGTCCCGGGCGTGACCAGCTCCACCGAGTGGCCGCCGGGGTCACGGAAATAGAGGCTCCGGCCACCGCGCGTCCAGGTGACGCGGCTCTCGACCTGGATGCCGAGCGCGGCCAGCCTGCGGTCCCAAACATCCAGGTGCTCGCTCGCCACCCCCAGCGCCACGTGCGCCGGGCCCCTGCCGTCGTGCGGCGGTATGTAGCCCGCCGGCCAGCGGAATCCGTCCGCGGTGGCCCCGCGCTGGAAGAGGAGGAGCACCGTACCGGCTCCGGCATCGAGCGCGACCAGCCGCGGGCCGTCGTTCATGACCCGCAACCCGAGCACGTCGCGGTAGAACCGGGCCGCCGCGGCCAGGTCGTCGAAGTAGAGCGCCGTCTCCACGACCCGCGTGAGCGGGTGCGCGTCGGGCGGATCGGGTGGGGAGGACATGCGGTCTCCGGCGGCACGACGGCCGCCATGAGGACTTGGCGCGGGCCCCGGGGGCGCGGCCGGAGGCCGCGGGCGCCGCGCGTCCACCGGCCACGTCGGGCCGGTGCGTGAAACTATCGGGTCGTGGGCGCGCCCGTGGCCGGCAGCGGAGCGCGGCCCGCCGGCGGCAACGCCGGCAGGGCGTCACGGTCGAGGAACTCGTCGGCCAGCGACGCGCGGAGCCTGGACCGCAGCCACAGGAATCCGCCCGTGAACATGCCGAGCGGAAGGAGCGACAGGAGGACCGTGGTGGCGAAGAACGCGACCCGATTGGCCGGGTTGCCGCCTCCGCACACTGCGCACGCGAGTGCGACTCTCGGCGCGAACGCGGCGCAAGCAAGCGGTGCGCCGATCCGGATCACGGAGCGTGCGCGCGCCGGGCTCATCGGTAGACCACCAGCCACAACGCCGGCCACACCAGCACCACGAAATACCAGAAGAGCTGCGCGGCGCCGAAGCGCGACGGCAGGAGCCGCCCGGCGAGCAGCGACACCCAGCACCAGGTGAGGAGCCCGAGCGCGATGACGGCGTGCAGGGCATGGCAGCCGATGATGAGGTAGAAGAAGCTGCCGACCTGGCTCGATTGCAGCGTCAGGCCGTGCCGGAGGAGGGCGGCCCATTCGAGGCCCTGCAGCCCCACGAACAGGGCGCCCAGCAGGAGCCCCAGCGACAGCGGCGCGCGCGCCGCCTCGGGCCCCCGGCGCGCGAATGCCCGGTGCGCCGACCACACGAGCACGCCGCTCGCGAGCAGCGCCAGCGTGTTGAGCGCGGTGCGCTCGAACGGCAGGCGCGGCTGGTCTGCCGGCGGCCAGCCGCCGGGGGGCACGGAATTGCGGGTGATGACGAACGCCGAGATGAACCCCGCGAACATCATGACCTCGGTGAACACGAACACCGCCATGCCGAATAGCGCATGATCCGTGAACCCGCGCCGCGCGAGTGGACGCGGCAGGCTCAGGTCAGGGCTTGCCATGCTCACCCGCACCTTCGGGTGCGCCCTTGCCGGGTTCGCCCGCCTCGCGCGGCTTGGAGGTGGTGAAGCTGTGGTGGAAGCCGGCGCCCTTCTTCCACTGCTGGCCGGCGCCCTTCTGGACGTCGGGCGCGAGCGCCCCGTAGAGCAGCACCATGAGCGCCAGCGCCGCGCCCAGGATCCAGTGGACGATCGGCTTCTGGACGTTCAGGTGCATGAAGTTCTTGGCCACCATGTACGCCTTCACCAGCGCCACGCCGAACGCCGCGATCAGCGTGAGCCAGCGGATGCCGGCCATCGGGCCGAGCACGCTGACCATGAGCAGCCCCACGAGGATGGCCCAGACCTTCACGTAGTTGGTGTGGTGGCCGAGGCCGTGATCCGGCGCGGGCTGGCCCTGCACCTGTGCGTGGGCGGACATGCGGTCTCCTCCGGGAGGCTGGGACTCGGCTACTTGGCGATGTACAGCAACGGGAACAGGAAGATCCAGACCAGGTCGACGAAGTGCCAGTAGATGCCGACGTTCTCGACCCGGTGCAGCTCCTGGTTCTTCCGGGCACACGAGGCGACCCACAGCATGACACCCATGCCGGCGATGACGTGGAACGCGTGCAGGCCCGCGGCCGTGTAATAGTACGACCAGAACCCGCCGGATTGGAGCGTGAAACCCTCGCGGATCTCGTGGGTCCACTCGAATGCCTTCACGGTCAGGAAGATGAGACCGCCGAGGCAGGTGAGGTAGAGGAGTCTCGCGGCCTTGGGGCCGTCGCCCTTTTCCGCGGCCTGGTGTGCGAGCACGGCGGACAGGCTCGAGGACAGCAGCACCAGCGTGTTGAACGCGCCCGCCCACACGTTGGTGTAGGCGGCCTGCTCGGCCCACTCCACGTGCGCCAGGCGGTGCATCACGTACGACACCAGCACGCCGCCGAAGATCACGATCTCCGACACGAGCACCCACCACACGCCGAGGCGCCCGGTCGGGATGTTCATGCTCGCCCGCTGCGTGGCGATGGTCTTCACGCTCATGGCCTCAATCCCTCTCGCTCTGGGGCCAGTAATCGAGGTCGCGGCCGGGGACCGCGTACTCGTAAGGGCCGCGGTACACGGTCGGCATCACCGGGAAGTTCCCGTGCGGCGGGGGCGAGTCGGCCGTCCACTCCAGCGTGTTCGACTTCCACGGGTTCTTCTCCGCCTTCGGGCCGCGGAGCATGCTGGTGATGAAGTTCCACAGGAACACGAACTGGAACAGCAGCATGACGACCAGGGAGACCGTGGACAGGATGCGCAGATTCTGCATCCACGGCACGTTCAGGTCGGGGAAGTTCGTGTAGTCGTAGATGCGGCGGTGCTCGCCCGAGAGGCCGAGGAAGAACATCGGGATGAAGATGAAGTTGAACGGGATGATCGTGCCCCAGAAGTGGATCTTGCCCAGGGTTTCGTTCATCATCCGGCCGAACATCTTGGGGAACCAGAACGTCACCCCGGCCATGGTGCCGATGATGGCGATGGGGTAGAACGTGTAGTGGAAGTGGGCGATCACGAAGTAGGTGTCGTGCAGGAAGATGTCCGCACCGCTCGCGCCCAGGTAGATGCCGGTCACGCCGCCGAGCAGGAACTCGCCCATGAACGCCAGCGCCCACAGCATCGGCGTGCTGAACGTGATCGAGCCGCCGTACAGCGTGGCAATGTAGAGGAAGCACATCTCGGCGATCGGGATGGAGATGAGCACGGTCGTCACCGTGAACACGTTCGCCATGCGCGGGTCGATCCCGGCGACGAACTGGTGGTGCGCCCAGACGAAGAACGACAGCACGCCGGTGGCGATGACCGTATAGATGACGGTCTTGTAGGCGAACATCTTCTTCCGCGCGAACACGGTCATGACCTCGGCCACGATGCCCATGGCCGGCAGCAGCACGACGTACACCTCGGGATGGCCGAAGAACCAGAACAGGTGCTGCCAGAGCACCGGGTCGCCGCCCCGCTCCGGGTTGTAGAACGCGGTGCCGAGATTCTGGTCGAACAGCAGCATGACCGCGCCGGCGATGAGCGGACCCACCGAGGCCATGAACAGCAGGCTCGCGACCACGATCATCCACACCACGATCGGGACGTCGAACGCCTTCATGCCCGGGGCGCGCGCGTTCATCGCCGTGACGATGAAGTTGATGCCGCCGAGCAGGAACGCCACGAACTCGAGCGCCACCGCCAGCACCCACATGCTGCTGCCCATCGGGGTGAGGTTGTACTTCGGGGTGGAGGACAGCGGCGGGTAGGCGGTCCACGCGCCGCCGAAGCCGCCGCCGGGCACGAACAGCGACGCGAGCAGGACCAGCGCGCTCAGCAGGAACAGCTGGTAGCTCAGGCGGTTGATGCGCGGGAACACCATGTCGTCGCAGCCGCACATGAGCGGGATCAGGAAGTTGCCGAACCCCGCGATCAACACGGGCATCGCGACCCAGAAGATCATGATGCTGCCGTGGTTCGTGACCAGCGCGTTGTAGGCGTCGGGCGAAACGTGGCCGAAGAGCGGCACGTTCGTGCCCGGGTAGGCGATCTGCATGCGGAACACGTACGCCATGAACGCGCCGATGAGCGCCATCAGCATGCCCGTGAACATGTACTGCAGGGAGATGATCTTGTGATCCGTCGACCAGCAGTACTTGATGAACCAGTTCGGTTCGGCGTGTTCGTGGTGGCCGGCGTGGACGTCCGCGTGCGCGTGGTCGGTCATCGGGTTCCCGTCAATTCTTGGCGCCGGGGGAGGCCGCGGCGGAGGTGTCGGTGGGCGCGGCGCCGAGCGCGACCGCGGAATGCTGCTGCACCCAGGCGGCGTGCCGCTCGGGGGTCTCGATGTCGATGCACCCGGCCATGATGCCGTGCCCGATCCCGCAGATCTGCGCGCACGTGATGTCGTAGGTGCCGGTCTTCGTGGCCCGGAACCAGCCGGTGATCGTGCGGCCGGGGACGGCGTCCTGCTTGAGCCGGAACACCGGCACGAAGAAGCTGTGCACGACGTCCTTCGACTCGAGCAGGAAGTGGTAGGTCTTGCCCTCGGCGACGTGCAGCGTGTCGCTGGTCCACACGTCGTCGGCGGTGTCGAGGATGCCGTCCGCGCCGGAGTGCTGGAAGGTCCACGTCCACTGCTGGCCCACGACGCGCACGGTGTCGTCCGCCGGCGGCAGGGTCTGCTTGACCTTCACCCACACCCGCACCGCGGCGATGATGATCACGATGTCGCAGAACAGGATGAGCGTGTGCGGGATGTTGATCCAGCGCTTGAGGTGGGGCTCCTTGCCGGTGATGTACTGCGACTTCACGCCGTCGCGTTTGCGGAACCGCCACAGCAGCCAGAAGAACATGACCTGGGTGGCGACGAACCACACGCCGACCAGGACCGTGACCAGCATCACGAGCCCATCGATGTCACCGGAGTACGACGACAGGCTGGGAAGGCTCAGGATCATCGCTGTCCTCGACGGGTTGGGCTCAGAAGATGAACAGGAACACGGCGGCCACGAACAGCACGACGCCAACGACCGTGAAGATGAACGTGTACTTGGCGGTGCTGTCCGCCCAATCCTCCTCGAAACCGTCACCGGCCATCGCGGGTCTCCGTCACTTCTGCAGGGTTCGGATGAAGGCGATCACGTCGCGCATCGCCGTGCTGTCCCCGAGCGTCTGCGACATGGCCGCCATCTGCGCGCCCATTGTGTCGTCCGGGTGCGCGCCGCGCATCCCGGACTTGAACTTGCCGAGCTGCGTCAGCATGTACCAATCGTACTGGTGCGTGAGCGACGGCGCCCCGAGCGCCTCGTTGCCGGTGCCGTCCTCCTGGTGGCAGGTGATGCAGACCGTCTGGTAGCTGATCCGTCCCGCGGCCGTGTCCCCGCTCGCCAGGCTCCGCGCGGGCACCCGGCTCGGGAGCGATGCGACGTACTCCGCCACCGACTCCACGTCCCCGGCGCGATAGAGCGAGCGCGCCATCGGGCGCATGCGCGCCCCTTCCATGTCGTGGGGATCCGCGCCCCGCATCGAGGTCTGGAAGTCCTTGAGCTCGCGTTCGACGTACCACCGCTGCAGCCCGGCGATCGCCGGCGCGCCGAGCCAGGCATTTCCCATCCCGTCCTTGCCGTGGCACGGGTAGCAGTTCTCGAACATCATCTTGCCGCGTGCGAGCCCGGGGCCGGGAGTCTGGCCGCACCCGGCCAGCAGCGCGACGGCATAGAGGGCGGCGAACGGGAGGATCAGGGCCTTCCGAGACAATGCTGCCTCCGGCGACGAGGTTGTGGTGCGTGAAACCCCCGCAGGGGGTGTGCCGACCGGGTCCGCTACCTCCGCCCCGGTCCCGAGGTCCCAGACCAGCCGGACGCTTATACACGAACTGACTGGCGCGGGGCAACCCGGGCGTGGGGCAAACCCAAGCGGCGAAGGCAGCTAGCCAAGGTCCTCGCGGTGCGGCGGGCGCGTGGGGGCTCGGCAATGCCTTCGCGGATGGGGTCCACGGCGCGCGCCGGGCGCGCAGGCTTGCGCGGATGCGCGTGATGCGCTGCAATGCCCGCATGCGTCGACCTGCTGCCCTCGCCTCGGTGCTCACGCTATCGCTCTGGGCGTCAGGCGCGTTCCTGCCCGCGCTCCAGCCGCAGCGCGCACCCGCTCGCCCCCCGGTCGCGGGCGCGATGTGCCGGTGCTCCAGCTCCTCATGCGCTTCGACGAGGGACTGCGGAGCCGCGAGTTGCGCCACCGGGTTGAGTTGCGGCTGCTGCCACCACCGGGGCGCGACGGCAGTCCCCGGCGCGGCCCTCGTCTACCTGCTGCCGCCTTCGTCGCACGTGATCCCGCCGCATCCGACCGCGATCGTCGTGCGCACGCTCCTCGAGCGCCACGCCGCGCGACCCGGCTCGCCAGAGGCGCCCCCTCCCCGCACCTGACGCTCACGCGCCAGCCGTGATCCGTCGCGCCCCGCGCCGTGCACACCCCGCGCGCGGGGCAGGCATCCCGTCGTTCGATCGGGGGTATCCCATGCAAACCATTTCCGCCCTGGCGCGGCTCGGGTCACGAGCCCGTGCCACGGCGATCCGCCTCATCGCCGCGACCGCCCTGCTCGGGCTGGGCGCACGCGATGCGCTGCCGTGCAGCCAGTGCATGTGCGGCATGCCGTTCCCGCCCGATGCACTCGGCGGCCCCGCTCCCCAGAAGCTTCGGGTCGGATTCGAGGAGCAATACCTCTCCAAGGAGAACGGGCTCGACGACGCGCCCGGCACCGAGCTGGAGCAGGAGCACCACGTCGGGGCGTACGCGCTCGCGCGCGTGTCCTCGCGCGTCATGCTGCTCGGTCGGCTGCCGTGGGTGTTCAAGCAGATCACCTCGGAGCCGGTCGGAGAGGCAAGCACCATCGCGAGGTCCAACGGCCTCGGCGACGCCGAGCTTCTGACGCTCATCAAGCTGCACGAGTTCCCGCACGGCGACCGGGCCGCGCTGCTGTCCGTGGTGGCAGGCACTCGCATACCCACGGGAGAGAACCAGGCTAAGGACGCGACCGGGGCGCGCCTCGATGAGCACCTGCAGCCCGGTAGCGGCGCATGGTCCGGCATCGGCGGCCTGGACCTCACGCTGCCGTTGAGCGCCGGCCGGATCGACCTCAACGCCTCCTGGCGCGTCAACTCGGCGAACTCCGAGCACTACCGGTACGGGAATGCGTTCCTCTACAACGCAGGGCTCGCGCGCCGGGTGGGAAGCACGCTGGAGCTCTCGCTCCAGCTCAACGGTCGCGCGGCCCGGCAGGACCACCTCGATGCCGAAACGCTGGCGGGGAATACCGGGGGCAGCGTGCTCTATGCTTCACCCATCGTGCGCTGGTTCGCCGGCCCGGGAGTGCTGCTCGAGGCGGGAGCGCAGTTCCCGATCGCGAGCGAGCTGATCGGCATCCAGGAGGAGCACGCGACCGCACGGCTGTCCGTGTCGCTCGCCCGCTGAGCCTCCGGGGGAAGTTCGCATGGACGAGCGTCCATCGGTCCGATCCCGCGCCCGGATCGTAATGGTCTTGCAGGTCCCCCGGAACGGGGGCCGCCGTGGCGGTCGAGGTCGCGACCACCCCACCTCCGCCCGCGCCCGACCCCGCGAGGCGATACGCGCGCAGGCCGCTCCAGCGTGACGTCGCGGCCGCCATGGGCGGGCTCGCGCCCCCGCAGCGCACGGTGGTGGTGCTGGCCTGCTTCGAGGGCCTGTCGCAGACCGAGATCGCCGAGCGGATGAACGCGCCGCTCGGCACCGTCAAGTCCTGGATGCGCCAGGCGCTGCTGAAGCTGCGCGAGCGTGTCCCGTGGAGGAACTCCCGTGAGCGCGCAGCGCGACGAACATCTCGACCTGTGCACCGCGGGCAGACTCCGGTTGGTGCGAAGGCTGATGACTCGCCGGCCCGGCTTGCGGCGCGCACGTCGGGCGATGCGGGTTGCCCGCCGGATCGGGAGGCCGCCGGATCCCGCCCGCCCGGCGGCGCTCCGGCAGCGGCAACGCACGAGCCACACGGCGTCCACGGTGGCCAACGACTGGCCGCTCCGAGGCTCCCGGGCCGTTGCGGCCGGCCCGAACTGCCCGCGGCCGCAGGCGAACCGCCCGGCGCAAGCGCCACGCGTTTCGTGGATTCCGCATCGCGTGCCACGGCGGGGTGAAGCCCGTCCGGGTGGCCACGCGCGCGGCATGCCATTCGCATGACGCAACCCGCGTCCGAACCAGGTCGTAACAAGGGTCATGCGCCGCGCGCCCCCTCACCACCGCGGCGAGGAAGCCCATCCGCCTGCCCCCGGCACAGGAATGTGTCGGAATCAAGGAGGTGCGCATGCGCCGAGCCGCACGAGAGCCCGAGTCGCGCCACAGCGTCCACACCATCGTCCCGCCGCACATCTTCGCGCACATGGCGCGGCTCTCCGACAGTCACTGGCCCGGACTCGCGGAGCGCGCGAAGGAGAGTCTCGCATTCGCGAGTGAAGTGCGTTCGGAGCGCCTCGCGCTGCGCGGCGTCACCCCGCTCACCACCTCGAACGGCGGCGGCAAGCACCGCACCGTGTACGACGCCGAGCACGGCTTCAGCCTGCCCGGGCGTCCGGTGCGCGGCGAGGGCGACGCGCCCACCCAGGACATCGCGGTCAACGAGGCGTACGACGCGCTCGGCGCCACGTACGACTACTACCTCCAGGTGCACGGACGCGACTCGATCGATGGCCGTGGGCTGCCGCTGGACGCCAGCGTCCACTACCGGCGCGCGTTCAACAACGCGTTCTGGAACGGGCGCCAGATGGTGTTCGGCGACGGCGACGGTCTCGTCTTCAACCGCTTCACCCAGTCCCTCGACATCATCGGCCACGAACTGACGCACGGGGTGACGCAGTACGAGGCCGGGCTCGACTACCAGGGCCAAAGCGGCGCACTGAACGAGCACATGAGCGACGTGTTCGGCTCGCTCGTCAAGCAGTTCTCGCTCGGGCAGACGGCGAAGCAGGCCGACTGGCTGATCGGCGCCGGCCTGTGGGCGAAGGGCGTGCAGGGCGTGGCGCTGCGCAGCATGAAGGCGCCGGGCACGGCGTACGACGACCCGCGCATCGGCAAGGACCCCCAGCCCGCGCACATGGACGGCTACGTGGACACCGAGGACGACAACGGCGGGGTGCACATCAACTCGGGCATCCCGAACCACGCGTTCTACCTGGCCGCGACCGGATTCGGCGGCAAGGCGTGGTTGAAGGCCGGGAAGGTCTGGTACGCTGCGCTCACGCAGACGCTCCGCCGCGACGCCGACTTCATGGTCGCCGCGGCCGCGACGGTCGATGCGGCAGGTCAGGAGTTCGGCAGCTCGGGCGCGAACATCGTGCGTTCGGCCTGGAGCCAGGTCGGCATCGAGGTGAAGGGCGCTTCGCCGCGATCGACGACCAAGTCGTCCAAGACGACGAAGGCGAAGGCGAAGGGGGCCGTGGAACGTGCGCATTCTCGTGGTCCAGAGCGGAGGCATCGCCGGGCTTCGTAGCGAGCATGAGCTCGACACCGATCAGCTCCCTGCGGAGTCGCGGGAGCGCCTGACCCGTCTCGTTCAGGGGGTGGCGTTCTTCGGGCTGTCGCCGCAGCGAGCCTCGAAGCTGCCGGACATGATCCAGTATCGCGTGCGGATCGAGGAGGGCGCGCGCGTGCACGAGGTCACGTTCGACGATGGCTGCGGCGAGGCGCCGCTGCTGGAACTCGTCGACTGCGTGTCCGAGCTGGCGCGAGCGCGCCGGTGAAACCGCGGCGGCTCTCTTGACCGGGCCGCTCCGCCTCAACACTTCACCGCGCTCGGCCACCGTCGGCCGGCCCGCCGGCCCGCTCGATCCGTGGCTCGCGCGCCTGGTCAAGCTCGTGCCCGCCGAAATCGTCGCCGTGTACCTCGCCGGGCGTCCGCTCGCCCAGGCGCGTTACTCCGGCACGTGGCCGGTCGCGTGCCTCGTCCTCGTGGTGATCGTGCGCGCCTGGGGCACGAGTGACCGGCGCGGTCCGCAGTGGGTGTCGGTGGCCATCTCCGCCGTGTCGTTCGCGCTGTGGGTGTACGCGATGGGCGGGCGTTTCCTCACCTACAACGTGGACGTGAACCTCGCCGCGCTCGGCGTGCTCGTGTGGACCACGCTCGTCCCGATCTTCTGGCGGGGAGATCCGACCGGCTGAGCCGGTCCGTCGCGCCGTCCGGGCTCGGCCCTCACGGCACGACCACCGTGCGCACGCCCGCCCGATTCTGCTCGAGCGCGTCCAGGACCTCGTTGATCGCGGCGGCCTCGAGCGGCACGGTCCGCGCGACCGCCGCCGACAGGTCCAGTGCGCCGGACTCGGCGAACGCGATCACCTCCGAGACCTCGGCCAACGTGTGATCGTTGCTGCCGATCAACTCGGCCTCGCGCCCGAGGATCTCGCGGTAGGGATCGAGTTCCAGCATGTCCTTGCTGAGCCCGACCAGCACCGCGCGGCCCCGAGGCGCGAGCGAGGTGAGCGCCTGCCGCATGGTCTGCGGAATGCCCACGAGGTCGATGGTGACGTCCACGCCGTTCCCCTCCGTCGCGGCGAGGAGCGGCGCCACCGGGTCGCCGCTCCTCGCGTCGATCGGGATCGCGCCGAGGCGGCGCGCCGTCTCCAGCCGGTCGGCACGAACGTCCACCGCGAACACCTCACGGGCACCGAGCGCACGCGCGAGCTGGACGACGGAGAAGCCGAGCCCGCCGGTGCCGAACACGGCCACGGTCTCGCCGGGAGCGAGACGCCCCCTGCGGAGCGCGTGCAGCGACGTGGCCGAAGCGCACATCATGATCGCGCCCTGCTCGAACGGGATGCCCTCCGGGAGCCCGACCGCGTTGCGCGCGGGCAGCGTGATCGCCTCGGCGAAGCCGCCGTCCACGTGATGGCCGAGCATCGCGGCCTTGACGCAGAAGGACTCGCGGCCCGCCCTGCAGTGCCCGCACTCGCCGCACGTGAGCAGATAATGAAGGCACACGCGGTCGCCGAGACGGACCTCGCGCACGCCGGGGCCGACGGCGTCCACCACGCCCGCGATCTCGTGCCCGAGCGTGAGCGGCAGCGGGCCCATGGGGGAGAGGCCCGCGCGATAGTGCGCATCGGAATGGCAGATCCCCGCGGCGTGCACGCGCACGCGAACCTCGCCCGCGTCCGGCGCGCGCGGCGTGCAGTCGCGAAGTTCGAGCGGCCTGCGAACGGCGGTCATCCGGACGGCTTTCATGGACGGGTCCTCGTGCGCGAGTCGGCTCGCAATGGATGTGACGCGAGCGCGCGAGTGTGGACCGCGGACGGCGCGCAATCAACGCGTGACTCCGACTGAGACGAACCGCTAGCATCGCCGGAATGGAGACCACGGTCGTCCCCAGCGAGCAGGCCCCGCGCCATCCCTGGGTGTGGGCGGTGCTGTATTTCCCGTTCGGGCTCACGATCGGGTACCCGAGCATCGCGCTCGGCTACCTGGCGAGCCGCGCCGGCGTATCGGTGGGGGACATCGCCGCCGTGATCGGCATGAGCTGGCTGGCCTCGGGCTGGAAGTTCACCTGGGCACCGCTCGGCGACTACACGCTGTCGCGAAAGAAGTGGTACCGGATCGCGATCGGCCTCGTGTCCATTGGCTTCGTCGCCATGTCGGTCGTGCCGCTCGAGTCCAGTACCATGCCGCTCCTCGCGGGCATAGTGCTCCTCACCAGCATCGCCGGCACGTTCATCGCGTTCGCCACCGAGGGGCTGATGACGCACAACTCGCCGCCCGCGAGCCGCGGCCGTTCGGGCGGCTGGTTCCAGAGCGGCAACCAGTTCGCGCAGACGGCGGGCGGTGGGCTGGGGCTGTTCCTGATGAAGCACCTGCCGCAGCCGTGGATGGCGGGCGCCGCGCTCGCCGGGGTGCTGTGGCTCTGCTCGCTGGCCCTGAACGGAGTCGAGGAGCCGCCGCGGCACATGCGCGACGGCTCGTTGTCGGACCGCGCGGGCGACGCGTGGCGCGAACTGGTAGCGGTCGTGCGTTCGCGCCCCGGCCGGATCGGCCTGATCCTCGCGATACTCCCCATCGGCACGGGTGCGGCGCAGGCGTTGTTCGGGTCCATCGCCATCGAGTGGCACGCCGGCGCGGACATGGTCTCCGCCGTGCTCGGGCTGGGCGGCGGGCTCGCCATCGTCGCCGGTTGCTTCGTGGGCGGGCTTGTCGCCGACCGCATGCCCAAGCCCGCGGCCTACGCGACGTCCTGCGGCCTCGGCGTGCTGGCGTGCGTGGCGATCGCGCTCTCGCCGCGCACCGGCATCGGCTACACCGCCTCGACGTTGTTCTACACGTTCACGCTCGGGATGGCCGCCGCCACGATCACGGCCATGGTGCTGGCGATCATCGGTGACACCGCGGCGGCGACGAAGATCAACCTGTTCTTCGCGCTCAACACGCTGTTCAGCCTGTTCATGCTGCGGGTGAACGGCTGGGCGCACGACCGGTGGCGGACGAACGGCATGCTCTACACCGAGGCCGCCGTGGGCGTGGTGGCCCTCGTGGTGTTCGCGCTGCTCGCGGGGCAGGTGCGCGGGACGGACGGGGTGGAGGCGAGGGCGGCTGAACCGACGCCGAGCGCGGTGTGATGACCCTGGACGTGAATCCGGGACGCTGACCCGCTGGAATTCGCAAACCATTCTCAAACGGTGCCGCGCACCCATCGCCCGGATGGCACGTCGCCGGCGATGGAATTCGTCGATTCCATCTTGACCGTCGGTCGCCCCGCGCTACGCTGCCACGCGGTTGTTCGTTCGACCACGTGTTCTTCAAGGAGGATTCGCATGAGCAAGCGCGCCTGGATGTGCCAGATCGCCGTCCTGCTTCTCGTGTTCGCCCTGGGAGTGGGCGTTGCCTGGACGGCGGAGAGTCACCCCGAGATCAAGGAAGCCCAGGCCGATCTCCGGCAGGCCAAGGATCGACTCGAGCACGCGGCCCACGACTTCGCGGGTCACCGCGTGAAGGCGATCGATCACATCAACGCGGCGTTGAACGAGCTGAAGCTGGCCCTGGAATCCGACAAGCACTGATACCGCAGCACGAGGCCAGCGCCA
>CAYSWZ010000132.1:0-4646 GCA_964434945.1 uncultured bacterium
GTACGAACACGGCGGCATCGCCAAGGACGGCGCGAAGCTCGTGCACGCCGTGGCGAACGCGCAGGTCCCGAAGCTCACCGTGGTGATCGGCGGCAGCTTCGGCGCCGGCAACTACGGCATGTGCGGGCGCGCCTACCAGCCGCGCTTCCTCTACATGTGGCCGAACAGCCGGATCAGCGTCATGGGCGGCGAGCAGGCGGCGAGCGTGCTGGCGCAGGTGCGCCAGGCGGGCCTCGAGGGCGGCGGCAAGAAGATGAGCGATGCCGAGCTGAAGGCGTTCAAGCAGCCGATCCTCGACAAGTACGAACTCGAGGGGAGCCCCTGGTACTCGACCGCGCGCCTCTGGGACGACGGCGTCATCGACCCGGCCGACACGCGCAACGTGCTCGGGCTGTCGCTCGCCGCGACGCTCAACGCGCCGATCGGCGACATGAAGTTCGGCGTGTTCCGGATGTAGTGCCGCCGCGCGCCGCGCGTGCGTGGCGTGCGGTCCGAACCGACCCGCGGGGGCGCCCATGTCCCGACTCAGCCGCAGGCCGCATGCCGTGCCGCAACGACCGCAGGCGCGTCCGGCGGCGGGTCCCACCGCCGAGCCGCCTGCCTGGCTCGTGTGGCTGGCGCCGCTGCTGGCGGCCGCGCTCGTGCACGGGAACGCGCTCACCGGCTTCTTCGCCGCGGACGACCTCGACTTCCTCGCACGCGCGCGCGGGCTGGACGCGACGCCCTGGGGCTGGGCGCGACCGCTGCCCGGGCGCCTGCGCTGGGAACTGTTCACGAGCTGGTTCGGCGTCGAGCCGTTCCCGCACCTGTTGCTGGCGTGGCTGCTGCACGCGGTGTCGGCGCTGCTCGTCGCGCGGATCGCAGTGCGGGCGGGGCTCGGACGCTGGGCCGCGATCGCGGCCGCCGTGCTGGTGGCGGCCTCGTCGATCGCGTACGCGAGCACGCACTGGGCGTCGGGGCTCGGCGAGGTGATGGCGGCGACCTTCGCGCTCGGTACGCTGGCGCTGCACCTCGAGTGCCGGCACCGCGCGCATCCCGCGCTCGCTTGGCTCGCGGGAACGAGCGCGGTGTGCGCGGTGCTGTCCAAGGAGTCGGTCCTGCTGCTGCCGCTCGTGGTGTTCGCGTTCGATCGCATGGTGCCGGTGCGCGGGCCGGGCCGCGGCGCGCTCCGCGAGGTCGCGTGGCTGGGCGGGCTCGCGGGCGTCGCGGTCGTGGCGGGCTGGTTCCTGAGACCGAACGTGGCGGGCGAGGCGTATGCACTCTCACCCTCGCCGGCGGCGTGGGTCACGAACCTGTGCACGTACGGCGCGTGGCTGGTTCGCCTCGGGGACCCGATCCGCGATCGTGCGGCGGTCGCCGCGCCGGCGCTCGTCCCCTGGGGACTGGCGCTGTTCGCGGCGTGGGTGCTGGCCGCGTGGAGCGAACGCGCGAAGTGGTCCCGCCCGATGTCGGCCGGCCTCGCCTGGTTCACGTTCCTGCTCGCGCCGGTCGTGCCGCTCGCCAGCCATTCGTATCTCTATTATCTGCTCGCTCCGCTCGCAGGGTTTGCGATCGCTGCAGGCGTCCTGCTGGTGGATCTCGCGACGCGCATCCCGCGCGCGAACGCGGCCGCCGTGATCGGGGTCGTGCTCGTGGCCTACGCCGGGAACGAGGCGTACCAGGTCCGTGTCCGGCAGACGCTGGTTCGGGAGGGGATCGTCGTGGATCGCGTCGCCCGCGAGAGCGCGCTCCTGCGCCTTTCGCTGGCCGGCTTGCGCGCGGCGCACGTGGCCGCGGGCGACACGATCGTGTTCGTCAATCCCGACCCCGCGCGCTCGGTCGACGCGACGCACGGGGTCGTGCGACCGGCGGGCTCCGGGTTCGGCGAGAACGCGTACATCCCGTTCGTGAGCGCCTGGCGCGGAGGGAGCGCACTGCCGCTCTTCCTGCCCGGGGTCACCGTGCTCGGGATGGGCGATGGCGTGCCGCCGGCATGGGAGCGCGCGCGTGTCTTCCGCTTCGACAACGATGGACGGCTGCACGATCTCGGTCGCGGGGACATGGCGCTCGATTCGCTCGCCTCGGACTACCTCATGGGCGCGCGCTGGCTCGACGCACGCACGGCACTCGAGCGCCTCCTCCAACTCGGGCGGGACGGTCCCGAAGTGCGCTGGCGGCTCGGGAGCGCGCTCGCGCACCTCGGCGACGACGCGGGCGCCTTCGCCCAGGCCCGACTGCTCCTGTCACGCTGGCCGGACTCGCCGCGTGCGCGGCAGTTGCGCGAGAACTCGGCGCGCGTGGGCTCGCCGGGAGCGCCGCCGGCTCACTGAGCCGCCCGACGTCATTCCAGCCGCACGGTCCCTTCGCCGACACCGACGTGCAGCCGCACCGCGGAGTGGCCGTTGCCCGCGGTCCAGGTGGCGTGCGAACCGATGAAGCCGTGGCTCTCGGTGTCGGAGCCGCCGCCGTGGATGTTCGCGTCGCCGATGCCGGTCTCGACCGAGACGTGGCCGGCGTGCGCCTTGGTGGCGCGGATCGCGGCCTCGCCGACACCCAGCTCGACGTCGAGATCACCCTCGATGCCGTCGATGTTCAGCTCGCCCACGCCCATCTCGATCGTGACCGCCAGCGAGCGCGGGACGCGCAACTCGCCCATCACGGTCATGCCGTGGTTGTGCCACTTGGGATACTTCTCGAGCTTCAGGTGGAGCGTGCTGCCCTCGTCGTCGCTGTCGAGCACGAGGCGATTCGCGACTTCCTCGCAATCGCGCTCGTCGCTGCCGTGGCAGCGGACGCGAAGGTCGAACTGCACGCGGGATTCGTCGGTCGGGATGACCTTCAACTCGCCGACGGGGAACTCGAGGCGGACACGCTGGTGCGCCGCGACCGGAAACGTGCGCGGCTCGGTCTCGAGCACGCTGGCACGCGTGGGCCCCGCCGTGAGCGCGCACAGGCTGGCAAGGGCGAGGGCAAGTCTCATCTGGACCTCCGGGCTGCGGAAGCTCGGGCCGGGCGGCATCTCGGGCGCGCCTGGGTGACGGCTCTGCACTCACGTACGCCGAATCGCGGGAGCGGGTTGCGGCCGATCGCGCGCGGCGGCCCGCGCGGGCCGGGTGAGCGGGACCGGGAGGCCGGGCCTGCGCCCGACCCAGCGCCGGCTGCCTCCTCCGCGCTGCGCCGGACGCTGGCGGCAAGTTGAGGCGCGCGGCTAGGATGCGCGGCATGGCGCCCTGCCCACGCTGCTCCACGGACGTTCCCACCGGCGCTCGCTTCTGCCCGGGCTGCGGCGCGGTCCAGAGTTCGGTGTCGCAGATGCCGACCCAGATGACCGGGTCCCCTGGAGAGGGAGCGCGGACGCCGTCCTCGCGGCCGGCGGTGAGCGGCACGATCGGCCGTCTCGAGTCCTCCGCGAGCTTCGCCTCGGCGGCGTTCCAGCCCGGCCAGGTGCTCTCCGGACGGTACCGCGTCATCGGGCTCCTCGGCCGCGGCGGCATGGGCGAGGTCTACCGCGCCGACGACCTCGAGCTGTCGCAGGCGGTTTCGCTCAAGTTCCTCGGCCGCTCGCTCAGCGACCGGCCCGACATGCTCGAGCGCTTCCGCGCGGAGGTGCGGAACGCGCGCCAGGTGTCGCACCCGAACATCTGCCGCGTGTACGACATCGGCGAGGTGGACGGCCAGTACTTCCTGTCCATGGAGTACGTGGACGGGGAGGACCTGGCGACGCTCCTCAAGCGCATCGGCCGCCTGCCGCGCGCCAAGGCCGACGAGGTGGCGCGCCAGCTCTGCGCCGGGCTCGCGGCCGCGCACGACCGCGGCGTGATCCACCGCGACCTGAAGCCGTCGAACGTGATGATCGACGGCGAGGGGCGCGTGCGCATCACGGATTTCGGGCTCGCGGTCCGCACCTTCGACGGCGGGGCGGGGGACGTGGCGGGCACCCCCGCCTACATGGCGCCCGAGCAGTTCGACGGCCGCCCCGCGACGGCGCAGAGCGACCTCTATGCGCTCGGACTCATCCTCTACGAGATCTACACCGGGCGGCGCGCGCTGGAGGCCACGACCTGGGACGGGTGGAAGTCGCAGCACTCGCAGATCGAGCCACGCTCGCCGGAGGAGATCGAGCGCGACGTCGAGGAGCCGGTGGCGCGCGCGATCCTGCGCTGCCTCGAGAAGGACCCCGCCAAGCGGCCGCGCTCGGCACTCCAACTCGCCGCCTCGCTCCCCGGCGGTGACCCGGTCGCGGCGGCGCTCGCGGCGGGCGAGACGCCCTCGCCGCAGATGGTCGCCGAGTCCGGCGGCGAGGGCGCGCTCCTGCCGCGCTCGGCGTGGCTTCTCCTGGGCGGCCTCGCGGCGGTGATGACGGCGCTGCTGGCGCTGGCGCCGGCGGCGGACGATCTCGGTCTCGCCCCGGTCAGCATGGGCGCCGACGTACTGGAGGCGCGTGCGAAAGACGTCGTCGCGAAGCTCGGCTACACGGAGCCGCCGCGTGACGGCGAGTCGTGGATCGTGCGCCACTACGAGCCCATGCGCTGGCGCGCGGAGCACGAGCCGTCCACGCACTGGCGCCACGACTACGCGCGCATGGGACCGCCGCTGCTCCTGTCCTGGCGGCAGAGCCCCCGCCGCATGGCGCCGGGCACCGGCGCACGCGTGAGCGCGGACGACCC